>CAXSEH010000150.1:0-7114 GCA_964236345.1 uncultured Bdellovibrionales bacterium | reverse complement strand
TATGTTCGAACTCGTACTTGAAAAGTCATTTAATCTGTCCAGCTTTCGGACCGGGCAACGCGAAATTATTGAAGCGGTGCTTGCCAAAAAAGACGCTCTGGCCGTTTTACCTACGGGTGCCGGTAAATCTTTGTGTTACCAATTTCCCGCCATTTACTTAAATCAACTCGTCGTGGTCATTTCGCCGCTCATAGCGCTTATGAAAGATCAAGTTCACGGTTTACAAAAAAAGGGAATCGCGGCCGGATGTCTGTACTCTTCCCAAAGTGAAGATGAAAAAAGGCAAATTTTTTCGCAAATCAATCAAGGCGGTACTTACGTTCTTTATTTGTCGCCTGAGCGCGTGCAGAAAGAAGGATTTCAAAGATGGATCATGAACCGCGACATCGCCCTGTTCGCCGTAGACGAAGCCCATTGCGTCTCGCAATGGGGTCATGATTTCCGAGAAGAATACGCCGAGCTAAAAATTTTAAAAACCTTACGCCCCGATGTTCCGATCCTGGCTTTAACTGCATCCGCGACTCCCACGGTCTTAGATGATGTTGCTAAAAACTTGCAATTAGTGAAGCCGCAAAGGTTGGTTCACGGATTCTACAGACCGAATCTTTTTTATCAGGTTGAAACCTGCGCCGATGACACCGAAAAGTCGAAGTGGCTATTACAGGCTCTTCACCAAAATCCCACCGGTCGGGTTTTAATTTATTGTGGGACCCGAAAAATAACCGAGGATATCGCTGCTTTTTTGCGCGAGAAATTTGAAAATGTGGGATACTACCACGCTGGTCTTAGCTCTGGTGAAAGAACAAAGACCCAAACTGAATACCAAAATGGCCATTTGCGGATTCTTGTCGCAACGAACGCCTTCGGAATGGGGATTGATCAACCCGATGTCCGCTTAGTGGTCCACTTTCAGATGCCCGCCAACATTGATAGTCTTTACCAGGAAATGGGTCGTGCCGGCCGCGATGGACTTCATTCTACGTGCCTTATGCTTTATTCTAAAAAGGATAAAGGGCTGCAGTCGTTTTTTATACAAAATTCAAAGGCTTTAAAATCCATTAAAGATTTACGCTGGAGAAATCTAGAAGCCCTGGTCAGTTACTCGGAAGCGGGTGAATGCAGACACTCTGAAATTTTAACTTATTATAAAGATTCGCAGCGTTTAAAAAAATGCGGTCATTGTGACATTTGTGATGCAGCTTCATTAAGAAAAATTCTTAAAATTGAACAGCCCGTACTTCAATTCTCGAAGCGCAAGAAAGAAAAAGTAATTTCGGTCGAACTAAACCAAATTGAAGATCAACGCTTTCAAATATTGCGACAGTGGCGCAAAGCAAAAGCTAATGAATTAGATATTCCGGCCTTCGTTATTTTCGGCGATAAAACGTTGAAAGATCTTGCGCAAAAGAATCCTCAAAGTTTAGAAGATTTGAAATCCATCTACGGAATTGGCGAAGCCAAGCTTGAAAAATTCGGTTGGGATTTATTAGCGGAACTTGGGCGCCATTCATAAAAAATAAAAAGGCTCTAGCTATTTGTGAATTTAGGTTTTCGCTTTTCCGTGATCGCCGTCAGGGCTTCAAAGTGATCTTGGGTTCTTTGCGCGATTCCTTGGTATGCCGCAAGTAAGTCTAGCGCTGTTTGAAGATCTGAACGGCGTGAAATTTTCATCGCCTTCTTACTCATTTGAACCGCAACCGGGGCATTTTCACTTATGAGATCTGCCATTTTTTGCGTTTCAATTTTAAGATCAGAAGGTTCGCATATTTTGTTAAGAAGTCCAATGGAAAGAGCCTCTGCTGCGGCAATCGTTCTTCCGGTCAATGTCATTTCCATCGCTTTCGCGTACCCGACAACTCGCTGAAGAAAATAAGTTCCACCGTCTCCGGGCACAAGACCAATTTTGACGAAACTTTCTAAAAATTTGGTATCTTTTGTGCCGATACGAATATCGCACATACACGCTAAATCACAACCGGCCCCCGCTGCGGCCCCATTGACCATCGCAATTAACGGTTTCGAAAAAGCTTCCATAGCTTTTGAGATGCGCTGAATTCCCTGTTCGTAGCGACGCCGAAGTTCATCACTGTCGCCCGCAAACATTTCGTCTTTATTTTGCATCCGGTTAAGATCACCTCCCGAGCAAAAATTTTTGCCTTCGCCCGTGATGATCACGACACGAACTTCTGAGTCTAATTCCGCGTCATTAAGCTCGGTAACAATTTGCTCGATCATTTCGTAATTTATCGAATTTGAAGTTGTCGGATTATTTAACGTCAGCCAAACATGATGAGTTTTTTTATCTACTTTAAGCATGATCAATTTTAGACTCATTAATCAAATGTTTGCCAGGTCAAAAATCAAATGCCATAATTTTTAAAAAAAGGAAGTTTATGAAAAGATTGTTTCAACCGTACGCGTTCGCGACGAACCCCTCTATTGGGTTACTCGTATTTCGACTAGTATTAGGTTCGGCCTTGATGCTTCATGGCTGGGGTAAAATGCAAAATCCCATGGGCTGGATGGGTGAAAATGGCCCGCCAGGAATCTTTCAGCTCTTAGCTGCATTATCTGAGTTTGGCGGTGGGCTTTCTTGGATTCTTGGCTTGTTGGTTCCCTTAAGTTCTTTCGGCATTTTCTGCACCATGTGCGTTGCGGTCTACGTACATGCGGTAATTAAAGGTGACCCTTTCGTCGGTCAAGGTTCTTCATTTGAGCCAGCCATTACTTATTTAGTATCGGCGGTGCTTTTGTTCTTAGCCGGACCCGGCAAATTTTCGCTTGATCAAAAAATTTTCGGAAATAAAAATTAACTTTAACAAGGAAGACCCATATGAAAAATCAATTGAAAAGCAGTTTTATTACTTTGGTACTCATCGCAAGTTCAGGTTGCGTGACTTCGGGAAAATACCAAACATTAGAAGAAAAACAGAAACAAACGGCCGTTGAAAATGAAAACTATAAACTGCAACTCGGAGCCGCTCAGAATAAAATTTCTGAATTGAACGGAAAATTAGGAATCGCCGATAACCAAAGAACGCAGCTAGAAGATTCGATGAACGAAATGAAGACGGCGATGGAACAACTAAAAAAGCGCCGGCAAGAAACTGAAAAAAGACTGGCTGAATTTAAAGAATTAACTTCGAAATTTAGCAAACTTGTCAACGCCGGCAAGCTCAGCGTTAAAATGGTCAACGGCCGCATGACCGTGGCCCTATCGACAGACATATTGTTTTCTTCGGGGTCAGCTAAACTTTCCGCTGAAGGAATCAAAGCAGTAAAAGAAGTGTCTCTTCTCTTAAAAAGTCTAGATGGACGCAAGTACCAAATCGAAGGCCACACCGACAACATCCCTATGAAAAGCGAAGTGTTTCCGTCAAACTGGGAATTGGCTTCAGCCCGTGCGCTTTCTGTAGTTAAGACAATGATTGATGCTGGTCTCCCAGCAGATCAGATCAGCGGAGCGACCTACGCAGACACCCAACCGGTTGCAGATAACGCGACGCCAGAAGGTAAAAAGCAAAATCGACGTATTTCCATCGTGATCGTTCCGGATCTTTCGGGATTACCAGGTAATGACGAAATCCAGAAAATGTAAGTGGACTCATTATGAAATACTTAATTTTCTGCCTATTTCTGGGATTAAAAGTATCGGCATCGGGAGTTCCGGCAATGCCGCCAAATGCCTGTTATGAAGGTTGCAACTCGTATATGTCGGACCTCCTTACCGAATTTGAAGAAGTTGGAAGTTCGATCAATCTAAAGCCCGCGGTTTATAGCGGAATTTGCCATCACTTAGGAATATACAATGCTGACACCGAACACCACGCCGTTGTCTTAATTGACCAAGTAAATGGTAGGGCCCAATTCTCAACCATCTTTGCTTTTTTTGCCGGACAGAATGATTTTGCGGATTGGACAGTGGTGCAGGCGCGCAACGAAATGTCCAACTACTGGAAAGACCACGGAGTTTTAGTTGAAGAACAAAATACCTCCCGGGTGGTTATATCGGATGATGATGGAAATCCGGCCTACATTTACTGGATGAGACAAAACCCTCAAACTAAAGATCTGCTTTACATCACTTATGCCGGCACGGCGATGAAGTCGTTCTGTCGTTTAACCCCCAAACTAATTTTGAGCTACGGACCTATTCTAAGGTCCTAGCGCTTTCGTCGCAAAACAGGACTGCACTGAACTTCAATTCCAAGTTTTAATAGTAGTCATGAACCGGGTCGTCGTTTTAACTTCGCGCGAAAATTTTGTTTGGTACAGCATGCAGGAGATAATCCCGTATGTCGAAACCAGTTGGCAGAATATGAATTCTCGCGATTGCGAAGTTTTGCTGTTTAATATCGATACGATGTCTTTGGCAGAACTTACGCCCAAGCTTATCGGCGCCGACCGCCTAGTGGTGACCTGTTTCAACTATAGAATGTGCAAAGTCATTCAGTATATTCGTGAAATTTTAAAGCTTAATTTAAGTTTTATTATCCACGTGCATAATCTGTCGACCATTACTTTTTGGCCCTATCGCTATTTTACTTCTTCGGAAATCTTTATTAAGTCAGATGTCTTTATTACTTCATGCTTGAATGATAAAAAAGTTTTAGAGAAGGTCTTCAAGGAACCGATTATTCACGTCATTCCATTTTTTATAACTTCGGCACCCATTAGTAAAAAAGAAGTTTTAGAAACGCCGAAAAATATTGTTTATATCGGCCGCTTGTCTCCACAAAAAAACCTGCATAACCTAATTTTAGCCTATTCGTTTTTGAAAAAGGCGCACGGCGATGAAATTCCAGATCTAATTATTTTCGGCAAGGAAGACCATTTAGGCTGTCCTAACATGAACATTCGAAATGACTTCTATTTAGACTTTTTAAATGATCTTTGTGCCAAACTTGAATTGGGGTCGCATGTTTATTTCAAGGGACATGTGGACCGGGCCTTGATTGACGATTTTTTAAACGATAGAACCAGCATATTTGTATCTGCTAGCCTACATTCGGACGAAAATTTCGGCATGTCAGCGCTGCAATCTTTAATTACCCGTAACCGAACAGTCCTTAGTGATTGGGGCGGCCATTCTGATTTTAAAGTACATTTTGATCAGTTAGTTACGTTGATGCCGGTAACCATGGCTGAGTATGGGCCGGCTTTAAGCGCAGATACTATTGCGACTTGCATCCATCAGGCACTTAGCGCTCCGAAGCAACTGTTAGGAACTGAAATTCCGAAGTACTATTTAAAAGAATATTTTGTAGATGAATTAGAAGAGGCACTTTCGCACGGATTCGATCAAGCACCGTTACAGTATTCAGAGATTTCAAATAAGGTTTACGAAGCTAAGTTAGATTACACGACAAGTTCAACTCAGATATTTTCTGGATTCAAAGATCCCCTTTTTCTGGAGTTATCGAAAGATTATATCGGGAAAGAAAAGCCTTTTTCATCTGAAAATTTTTTCGAGTTCAAGGCCGCACCTTGGATGTCGTACGCCGATGATATTTTTATGATTAACGATCCCCAAAAGGGAACACACCAAATTTCCAATAAAGAACCGCAGATTTCTGAATATACCATCTATATTAATGATTCTATGCACGTGAAAACTTCAAAAGAAGTTTTCCAAATTCTTTATAACAATGCTTTTATTAATCGTCTCTAATTACTGGCAATCGCTACTGACGTGCGCGCTATTCGGTCCATCTAGTTCTACAATTTGCGCGCCGTCGTGCAAACATATGTCGCCCGATTGTCCGTGAACTTTCGAAATCTTTGCTTTGTAAATATGAAGCCGGCTTGAGTTTCCTTCAATGACCCGAATTGTATTGGCGGTGATACGGTTATCACCTGATCCGCCCGACAAACTATCAATAGAATCCGCAACGATCGTTAAGTGGGCCGAGTTACCCTCAATCGCGCCTAATGCCGTTGCTTTCAGGCAAATTTCGTCCGAAGAATTTCCCGTAACGCGGGTTAAGGTTTCCGTGTTTAAATAAATCCGCCCGCTATTTCCCGCTATCTGACTGGTACCAATCGAAGAAAGCACGACGACACTTCCGCTATTGCCCACGACTTTCACGCTAGCTGCCGTTTCGACTTTGACGTTGCGCGAATTCCCGACGATATCAACATCAGTAGAAATCGAATGGTCGATGGATCGCACATCGTTTAAGAATAAAGCGCAACTTTCGGTCGATACCGTTACATCAAGAATAGGTAGGTACGTTACAGTGTCAGAACCTTCACTATAATTGGTGGGCGGAGGCCCTTGTTCGATATTGGTAGGAATGTCTTGTGCTTGAGACACCTTCGAAAGACTTGGGGATTTCACCGCAATCGAACCGGCTTGTTGACAGCCGACTAAGGTTAATGCACTTAAGATCGAGATAAATTTGATTTGGCCTTTAGATGTAATCATTGCGTCCCCCACAACTCAATAAAGCAATTGATGGACCAAACGCTGCTTTCGTAATTTATTGAAATGATTGGGCTATTGATAGCACGCAAATTTACTTAATCGAATAAGACATGAACAGTAAAAATATCGATGAAGCCCAGTATCCAATTACGAGACGAAAGAATTTCCTAAACCGTCTTTTTTTTAAACTTCGAATCGACCCAATAAATAAGTCCAAATATTAGAACGAAAAATAATCCAAAAAAGATCAACCCGTAGCAGTTATATTTAAAGTAACCCGCATCATCGATCAAGGCCGCCTCAAGCGGATTTGCAGCGTTGTAAGCGACGCGAACTTTTGCGTCGTTTAATACAAGTCTTTCACCATAGCGAAAATCTCGGGTCACCGGTGCCTGGCCCGATACCTCATAAGTTACCGTCGCCGTGTAATTACCCCGACCAATCGGATCCAAGTGCGCCGCAACTTTACTAATTTCACCCAAAGTTTCGGTACCGGTTAAGAACACGTGAATATTTTGAAAAAGGTAACCACCGTTCGTTTCTAGCGCTCGACTAACCCATCCCACCATAAAGGATGTCGTGACGATCACCGCTAGTAGTAACAATGAAAGATGCAATTTGGATCTTCTTCTTTTTGACATAACGCAATTCTAGCAAAGGAAGTTTCTATTTCCTACCATAAAGCGC
>CAXSEH010000149.1:0-7123 GCA_964236345.1 uncultured Bdellovibrionales bacterium | reverse complement strand
CGCATAACCAACCCTTCTCTAAAAGTAGAGTGTTGATTCTAGCGAGCTGTCAGATATTCAACAAGAAATTAGTCTTTCGAGAGGGCGCGTTGAGTAAAGGCGTCGTCACTCAAGCCAGAGTTGGCTTTGATGTCCGAAAGCAACAGTTCGGTGCCACGTTTATTTTTTAGATTTTTTATGATAACTTTTTGTGCTCTTTGAACGTTGTTAACCTGGGTGTAATTTGAAAATTCGACGCGTTTCTGCGCTTGTCCCTTGGCATCATAATATTCAATTCGAACCGGAGTAAAATTGTTTAAGTTTATCCACAGCATCGCCTTGCTGTAGGCGGTCTGGTTAGCTTTAGAAACGACTTCAATCGTGGCTACATCGGTCGAGCTCATTTTTTCAGTCTTTATTAGATTTGCTTGGGCCGACTTCACCGTGGTTAGATCTAAATCTTGGGGACTGAGTTCTGAACCCATGACGCCTTCTTGCTTATTTTTCGAAACAAAACGTCGGACTTGCTTGGAGCTGGGTAAAAATATCCATTGTTGCTCTGATCCATTTTCTAGCACACTTAAAAAACCGGCCCCACGTTGATCAACCGGCTTAAGTATTTTAACCAAAGTTTGATTTTTATTGTTTAAGAACTTTCGCTTAATCAACATTTCGCGGTTCTTTGCCGAGCCATCCGCTTCGATGATCTTCATTTTTACGTTGGCGCTGTCATCTTTTGAAGACAGTGCAGATTGAACCTTCAATAAAATATCGGAAGCCTGGGACGCTGTGGCCGCAAAAGCCAGACGGGGAACGAAAACGCAAAGTAAAACGATCGACACGAAATATTTTTTAAATTGTTGCAAAAAGCTTGGCATAAAAATCAAATCTCCCACTAGTGCGGCCAAAACCGATAGAATCATATACTGACCGAACAATCTATTCACTCCGAAGTATGAGAATAAGAACACGACAAAACCTAAAACGACAAGAAGTGTTGCAAGAAGACAAGGATTCCCCTCTTCAAGAAGGGCCCGCTTCAGGGGAAGATAATCCTTACCGCCAAATTGCTTTTTTAATTTAAGGATACGCCCGATGATGTAAACCGTATTGGTAAAAGCCAGTCCGATCGCAATGGAGAAGATAATCGCAACGGTCGGTTTTAAAGAGACCTGTTGATAACTGACCCAAGCCAGTAAGGCGAAGGGTGGCAAAAAATTCGGCAAACAAGCAAGTAAAGCTAAACGCCAAGACCTAAAAACAATCATGAGGACAATGCAGGCCAATAATAATGCGTGCCAGAAGTTAAAGACTAAGTCCTTCGATATTTCTTGGTTCATCGTATGAAATTGTTCAGCAAAGCCCGATTTCGTAACTTGGGCGGCAGGAAAAGAAACTCGTAAAAGACGCTCAATATTGTTTGAAGTGGATTTGATCCGATCACTTGAAGCATCTTTGTACCGTACTTTCAAAAGTAAGCTTTTCTTATCTTCTGAAACTAATGAATCAATGGGATTCTGGGCCCCTAAAGAAAACAAAAAGTTTTTTTCCGATAAATCGGCGTTCGAAGCTGGCAGGCGACTGCTAGGCGCGTTGCTCGAGATTGATTTGTAAAAATCGTTCGCCGAAATAACCGAGCCGACTACCCCTAGTGAACGAATCTTTTCCACAACCGAATCAAGCTTCCGAATATTTAAGGCCTGATTCCAGTCTTGGGTCTTCTTGCTTTGCTTGACTACGAAATTCATTTCCAGAGTTCCGCCGAAATTGCGATCCATGTATTCGGTCGTTTGGCGGGTATTTTGATGTTCGGGCAAATCGTCTAAAGCTCGCGAGTTCCAATTTATTTTTGTAAGACCAATAGCTCCCAGAATAAATATAAAAAAAGTAAAACTGATCACCACTTTGCGGTGGCGTAACGACCATAAGGACCAGTACGCCGGCTTCAATAGCCAACTTCGGAAATCAGTATTCACGAAGACGAACGACAAGGGCCAATAAACCAAATGCGTCAGAAACCACGAAAAGAAAGAAGAAAGTGCGACGATCATTCCGTAATTCTGGATAAGTTGTGAAGAAGAGGTTTTCAAGATTAAAAACCCGAGGCCCGAGATAAAAACTGCTAGAAGGTTTTCCCAAAATAGATCTTTATACGTCGCCAGAATATTTTTCTTTTTATTAAAATGGCCTTGAATGTGGATGACCAACGAAATTACGCCTAATGATATCAAGACGGGTAGTGTAGTAAGCAAAACATTCAACGGAATTTTTAACCAAGCAAGCGTTCCCAATATAACGACGTTAACGAACAGCAAAGTAGCCAAGACCGAAAATACCGCAACGGGTTTTTTGTAAATAAGAAGTAGCCCAAAAATGAAAAGTAAAACGCCGATCAGCACCGACCGAAACAGCTCTTTTTTTAACAAGACACTAAGATCGGCCTGCAGCACGCTTAAGCCGCCGATATTAATTTCGTAACCCGAATTCAAACTAGCGAAATATTTTTTCAAACCGTCGGTGTATTCGTTTACATCAGCTGGTGACATTTCGTGTAAGTTCAAAATAAGTAACGCAGAATCTTCATTTCTAGAAAGTAAATGGGGTTTTACGAACGGATGACTGTTCGCCACTTTTTGTTTCTCTTGTAAAGTCGCGGCATCAAAAAGGGGACCAACGTCAAGTTGTTCGCCGCTGTCCTGCGCACCTTGCAATGTGGCAAGGGACACAACGGACTTTAATTTTTCGTTTTTCTGAAATGCCGTGGTAAGATTTTTTAAGAAAAAATAATTGTTCTTTTCGAGCCAGCTTTTTTTATCTTTCGTTTGAAGCAAAATAATGACCGAAAGATTTTTATCAAGTTTGAACTGTTTTGAGATTTTCTCTTCTTGCAGCAGCAGCGGATGTTTTGCAGGGTAGAACTGCTTCATCGAAAACTCGGTACGTGTTTTAAAACTTGCATAAAGTCCGAACGAAAAAAGAGCAATGCACAAGAAGCCAATGATGCTGTTGAAAATTCTGACAGTTTGCGAAACCTTGTAACCCTCCGCAGCAGATAAAAGCGCGGATTTGCGATCAAGTCCCTGACTTAGGTCGCCGATGAGATGAGATCTTATGATTAATAAATTTTTCCAAATATCTTTTAAATTCACAGTCTTAATTTCGGCTATTTTGGTGCTTGTTCATAGTCCAGAACTGAATGCGCAAGGCGTTCAGACTCCGCCGGCAAAGCTTGATGCGGTGGCATTTGCGCCCTACGCACTGTGGATAACTCAGTTGAAAAGTCAGATCCAAAATTCGAAGGTCGAAGTGACCCAGCAACTTGATAACTCTAGTTATTCAAATCCGGATGGATCCATTCAATTTGTCTCAGAACGAGTCAACCTCGACACACATTTTATATCTAATATGATTGAAAACAACCAATCTGGATTGCAACTTAATTTTACGCTTCAACAAGCGACGATTCAGCTTTCAAATTTTAATTTAGTCGCGTTGGTCCAAAAAGATCTTGGCTTTGGCAGCGCCACTCTGAAATTAGACATGCATTGCGACGCAATTACCTTAAATTTAAAAAACGCTAACCCGATCGTTGCACAAGTTAATATCGAAGCCGGAAAATTCGGCCTAGCGCAATTAGGCTGGGATCTACAAAATACGACGATTGAAACTCAACTGACAGGCTGCAAGGAAGTTGCGGGATTTGATCAGTTATTGAAAGAACAAATTCAAGAAAATTTGCAACAATCTTACGTGCTGGGATCGCTTCGGCACATGATTGATGAAAAAATGAATCCACTGATCAATGAAAAAATCGCGGCGCAGCTTAAAAGTTATATTCAAAAATTCAAAATTGGAATTGATGCAAATCATAAAATTGATCATAAAAACAATTTGTGGGTCTATTCAGGAGAAAAATTAGATCAAGTTTTTACGTCTGAAGAAATTAATTACATTGAAGCCTCAACTAAACCCGCGATGCTTATAAAAAAGAAAAACTTAGAAAGTTTTGCGCAGTCTTCAATCAACAATCTTCTGAAAAACAATACGCTATCATCAAACACATTTTCAGATATGAAGCATTTGACTTGCTCGCGCTTTATTCAGACCTTCGTTTGGCCTTCACTGAAAAGCTTAAGCAAATGCTTCGAAATGAAAATCCAGACCCAAATACATTCGTTAGCAATTACGGATATGAAGTCTTTGAGCTTAGGGTTCACGCTAGGAGCCTGGGCCTCAGGAGAAGGCCACCAGATTGCCTATTTCGAATCGGGCCTATCGGCTCAAGTTAAGCAGGCCGTGGTTGAAATGAATTCTTTTGAGGGGCGGTCAGATCCTGATTTCATCAAATGGTCGGGACGCTCGAAAAGAATTTCAACAGGCATGATCGAACCTGCTTTGCAAAGTCTTCTCGATTCAACTATTAAAAAACTAAAAGAAAATAGCGTATTTAAATTAATTCAAAATAATTCAAAGCTAAAAGCCCTAAGCCCAGAAACAATTTTAATTGAAATGGATATTTAAAAATCGTACCCGAAAGCCAACGTGGCATTATCGGTTTTATCGTAAGCATTACCCAGCGCATTGGACCCCGACGCGGTCATTGCGTTCACCGTCAGCTTTGTTTTGAATTGATCGGTAAATTTATATTCATACCCTATGGAAGTTAAAGTCGAAGGGTCTTTTTCATTGTAAATCACCGCGCCCGAAACAGTACCGGCCGTATCCATATCTAAGTATAGCCCCGCCGCGGTTGACCGCTCAAAAAAACCTAACAAGGTTTCTAGCTCTTGAACATCGGGCTCTTGTTTCCAAATCCGATTGACCTGTAAAAAGTAACGAAGCGAAAATCTAGAAATCGCGATGCTGTTTTCAATCGTTCCCGTGCAGGCCGTCGAATTTTCTACTTTAGGTAGGTAATCCTTCTGGTTTTTACAAAAGGCCTTAGCAATCCAATCTCCCACAACCAAGGTGCTGCCGATCCCTACGTGCTCTGACCGATACCATGTTAAACTCAATTCGACGGGCGGTTGAATAACCCCGATCAGGGGATTAAGCGAAACCAAATCTAAATTAAAGTGAGGCGAAATTTTTGGAGTTTGATTAGCCCCTTTAAAATAAAAGAAGCTGATATCAAAATTCGAAAAGCCGACCTTTGCACTCCCGCCAAAGTTATTCAGAAATGGTTCTTCATATTCCGAATCGTAAGTCCTTCGGTAACTCATGTTATCGGGCGACAGGAAGGTTCCACTTGCGTTGCGGATCGGCAGCGCCTCGGTCCGCGGCCACCACGGCGACTGGGTATCAGGAAGCAAAGATTTTTCATTCTTCGGAATGAAGAATGCTTTTAATGTAAATGCGTCGAAGGGTAACGTCACCAGGGCACCGACTGAGCCCATCGATCTTGCATTAAACGGTTGGCGGTAATCTTTTGCGTTCACAACATCAAAAATGTTATTGATATCCGCGCCGTCGCCCGCATAGGTAAACGCACCACCAAAAAATTCGACGAACTTGCTTGAAAATGAAAGGCCTAATTGAGTTGGATTAAACAAAAAAGATTTTTGATCTTGTTTATTCATAAAAGTGGCGCTGCTTGAAGTATCTAATTTGAATTTTAGATTTTCTAAAAAATCAACTTCACCTTTCGTCAGCAATTCTGAACGGCCAAAATAGGGAGCACTATTTTGTGGAGACAGGTAAAAGCTTTGAATTTCGTGGTTAAAAGAGAAAAACAGTTCGTGGGCGCGAGCCAACGAAGTAAATAATAAAAAGTTACTTAGAAAAATGTAGCAAAATCGTTTCACAAATCTTTACTGACCTATTAGTTTTTGTAGCTCCGTGTAAGCTTTGGCAACGTTAATGCGTCCACGAGAGGCCACTTCAATTTGTCGACCCGCTACGATATCCACAGATCTCATCAGAGCTTGCTTCACTTGTAAAGCCGTAGCGTTTGGAAAGGCACTCCAGATTAAGGCGGCCGCACCTGAAACCATCGGCGCCGCCATGCTGGTGCCACTTAGCTTTAACACGCCGTTGCCCGGTACGGTTGAAGTAATATCGACACCCGGCGCGGCAACGTGAACGCTACGGCTACCGTAGTTAGAAAAACCAATCATGTAATCGTCAATCGTCGATGCCGCTACATTAATCTGATTCGTAAAGTTATAAGCCGATGGAAAAGCCGGAAAGACATCCATGTTAATTCCATTTCCGTAGTTGTCACCGTTTCCAGCCGCGGTGACGATCAAAACTCCTTTGTTAGAAATTTCTTGTAAAGATTCTTTTAAAGTCGGAATAGGGATGCAAGCACCTGCGCCCCAGCTCAAATTTATAATTCTGGCTCCGCGCTTGACTGCATAATTCATCCCAATGATGGCGTCACCGATAGAACCGCCTCCGTCATTCGCAATAAATTGGGCTGGTACAATTTTAGATTTAGGCGAGACTCCCGCGATCGGACCTTTTGTCGGATCTGCCGCGATAATTCCAGAAACGTGGCTACCGTGATAATTTTCTTTCGGATTATTAATTTCCTTATTAACTTGAATCCCCATGTAGTCATCAACGTAACCGTTGTTATCATCGTCGATTCCGTTGTTAGGAATTTCTGCGGTGTTGATTAAAATGTTTGGGTTTAACTGAACCTGTGAAGTATCAACCATTCCGTCAATAACGCCAATAATGATTCCTTCTCCGCTAACTCCCTTGCTCCAAAGGGTTTGGGCTTGAATCATCATCTGACCCCAGTTTCCCGAATCGGTTGCACTTGAACTCGCATCGCTAGACGAGTTGATTTCCAGTTGAATCCTTACATCGCGATCTACGTGTTTAATCAGGCTTAAATTTTTCTTCAAAAAACCATTCCGAAACTCATCCGCATCTAAATCTTTTTCAACGGTGTACGTTCCGTCTTCCCATTGAACGATGAAACGATTTGCACTGGCTTCTTGCCCACACGAAGAGGCTTGACCCTGGTTATCGGGAAATACCGATGAAGTCGTTTTTCCTTGGGAACAACCAACCACAAAAAAGGTTAATCCGAGGACGAAAATCAATTTTCTGAAGATAACCGCATCCATGCGAAGCTCCTCGTAAGACCTTCTTGGTCTTTTAATTAAGACCACTTGCAGGCTTACATTGGTTA
>CAXSEH010000148.1:0-7163 GCA_964236345.1 uncultured Bdellovibrionales bacterium | reverse complement strand
GATTTAAAGTTGAATTAAGTATTGATTTTGACTCAAGTATAAAGCATATTTTAAATCTTTTTTAACTCGAACCCTGACTCTTATAGCTGACCCTTTATTTTGGAGGATACCGTGCCTACACCTAAGAAAAAAACCTCGAAGTCTCGCCGTGATATGCGTCGTTCTCATGATGGTTTAGAATTACCCGCAATGGCCATCGACAAAAAGTCGGGCGAATTAGTTCGTCCTCACCGCGCTTTTAAAGCGGCCGACGGAGCCCTTTACTACAAAGGTAAGCAAATTAGCGCAGCCAAAGCTCAAAAATAGTGTTTCAGTAAAGAATGTATAGATCTCGCGTTGCGGGCCTCGGCTCGTATTTACCTGAAAAAGTTCTGACCAACTTCGATCTCGAAAAGATGGTGGATACCTCAAACGACTGGATCATTCAGCGCACGGGAATTGAAAGACGTCACGTGGTTGCGGATGATCAAGGTTGTTCCGACCTTTGCGTCGAAGCCGCCAAAAAAGCCCTTACCGATGCCAAAATGAATATTGAAGAGATTGACCTGATCATTGTCGGGACGGTTTCGCCAGACTATAAAATGCCCGCGACCGCGTGCCTAGTTCAAGCGAAACTGGGCGCTCGCAACATCATGGCTTTTGATTTGAACGCCGCCTGTTCGGGATTCATATACGGACTTTTTGTCGCCGATCAATTTATTAAAACGGGCGCCTATAAAAATATTCTTGTGATCGGGGCCGAGAATCTAACCCGACTTCTGAATTACAAAGACCGCGACACATGCATTCTTTTCGGCGACGGGGCCGGTGCCTTCATCATGACTCGCGCAGAAGAAAATGATCCGAATATTTTAATCACCGCTTCGGCCCACGCCGAAGGAATTCATGCCGAATTACTTTGGTCAAAAGGCGGCGGAACGCGCCACCCTTTTAATCAACAAGTTTTAGATGAAGGCACGCACTTCATGAAAATGAAGGGCAAAGAAATTTTCAAAAACGCCACGCGCACGATGGCCGCCTGTTGCATTGAAGCTCTGGATAATGCCAAGATGACAACGGCCGATATTGACTGGATCGTTCCGCATCAAGCCAATCTTAGGATTACGGAAGCTGTGGCCGACCGATTCGAATTTCCCATGGATCGCATCGTTTCAACCGTTCACGAAACCGGAAATACTTCGGCCGCTTCGATCCCGATTGCGTTCGATATGGCCGTCAAAGACGGACGCATCAAGCGCGGACAAACAATTATGTTAACCGCATTTGGCGCCGGATTGACCTCGGGTTCCGCCATTCTTCGCTACTAATTTTCAAGGAGTCTTGCATGTTTGCATTTTTATTTCCCGGACAAGGAAGTCAAAGCCCAGGTATGGGGAAGTTTCTGCACGAAGAATTTCAGATTGCGCGTGAAACTTTCGAAGAAGCTTCCGACGCCATTCAAATCAACATGAAAAAGTTATGTTTCGTAGACGCTCCCGAAGTTTTGGGCTTAACCGAAAACACTCAGCCTGCTTTACTCACGGTGTCCACCGCAACCTCGCGGGTTTTACAATCCCAGTTCGGGGTGAAGGCCGAAGTTACCGCCGGTCATTCAATTGGCGAGTATTCAAGTTTTGTTCTGGCTCATGTGCTTTCGTTTAAAGATGCCGTCCGCGCGGTCAGGTTAAGGGGTCAGGCGATGCAATCTGCCGTGCCCGTTGGCCAAGGCGGGATGACCGCAACATTGGGCTTAAATGAAGAACAAGTTTTAGCTTTGTGCACGTGGGCGCAGAAAGAAACGGGCTTATCACCCGTCTCACCTGCCAATTATAACTGCGAAGGCCAAATCGCCATTAGCGGAAATTTACAAATTCTAGATTGGTTAAAAACGAATTTTAAGGCGGACGTTCTACCCGGAGAACCGAAACGGGCGAAACTGATTCCGCTTCAAGTTTCGGCTCCGTTTCATTGCGAAATGATGAAGCCGGCTGAAGAAAAAATGGCCGATTTTTTTTCAACGGTTGTCTTTGATAATGCAAAAATTCCGGTGATTCAAAATGTCGATGCGAAGGCCGAAGTTGCCTCAGAAATCCTACGGAAGAATTTAATAAAACAAATTTCCGCGCCCGTCCGTTGGACTCAAAGTATGAACACCCTTAAAGAGCGTCGCGTTTCGCAAACGATTGAAGTTGGAAATGGCAGTGTGCTAAAGGGGTTATTGAAAAAAATTGATGCAGAATTTTTCAAAGTCTATTCGACCAATTCCTTAGATGACCTGAAAGCACTCGAAAAAATAAATGTTGGTTAACACCTCGCATAATTAAGAGCTAAAAAGACTTGAGCCTTCACTCTAGTTCGGTCATCGTGAGTCCGTTGTGAAGAATATCATCGACCTCAATAATAAAAAAATATTTGTGACCGGAGGAAGCCGCGGAATCGGGGCCTCTATCGTTCAATTATTAGCCGAGTGCGGTGCAATGGTTGCTTTCACCTACTCGACAAATGAATCAAAAGCGCAGACCCTTTTAAAGGCACTTCCCGGTGAAGGCCACTTTTGTTTTCAGCTCGACGTAGCGAACGCCGCGGCGGTCGAACACGTATCCAGCCAAGTTCTCGAAAAATGGACTCAGGTCGATGGGATTGTCAATAATGCGGGTATTACAAAGGATCAGTTGCTACTCCGTATGAAGGCCGAAGATTTCGAGCAAGTCATGAACACCAATTTAACCGGAGTCTTTTCCCTCACGAAAGCTTTTAGTAAATCGATGCTTAAAGCCCGCAAGGGTGCCTTCGTCAATATTTCTTCGGTCATCGGCTCGACCGGCAACTCGGGTCAAACTAATTACGCTGCTAGTAAGGGTGGCCTTGAAGCTTTTACTAAATCGGTCGCCCTAGAACTTGCTTCCCGCGGAATTCGTGCAAATTGCGTGGCTCCGGGGTATATAAAAAGTGACATGACAGATGCGCTTAGCCCAGATCAACTTGCTAAGTTTAACGAAAAAATTCCGTTAAATCGCGCGGGGGAACCTAACGAGATCGCGGCCGCCGTGGCCTTCTTATTAAGTGATGCTTCTTCTTACATCACGGGTCAAACCTTGCATGTCAACGGTGGCATGTTTTTGAATTAGGGATTTTAAAAATAGAATGAAAAACGTAAACAATTGAAATATAACCAAAGGAAATAAAAATGGAAATCGAAACGAAGTCAGAAAATCTACAAGGAGACAAAATGACAGTTAACCCAAAAGTAAAAGATATCATCGTTGAGCAACTTGGTGTGGATCCAGAAAAAGTGAAATCAGAAGCTTCTTTCATTGATGACTTAGGTGCTGACAGCTTAGATATCGTTGAACTTGTCATGGCGATGGAAGAAGAATTCGACTTAGAAATCCCCGACGAAGACGCTGAAAAATTAAAAACCGTCAACGACGTACAAACTTATTTATCATCAAAAGGTAAGGCGTAAAAACCTTGTCTGCATCTTTTGCTCGACCTAACGGTCAAAAAAGAGTTGTCATTACCGGAATCGGGGCCATTTCTCCTTTGGGAAATACCCTTCAAGAATCTTGGAAGAATGCTCTGGCCGGCCGTTCAGGAATTGCGCGAATCACGAAATTCGACGCAAGCAATTACGACGTAACCTTTGCCGGCGAAGTTAAAGATTTCTCGGCGGATACGTACGTTGAAAAAAAAGAACAAAAGAAAATGGACCTTTTTATCCAGTATGCTTTAGCCACGACAAAAATGGCTTTTGACCAATCTGGTTTAAAGATCACCGATGAAAACTCGCAGCGCACCGGGGTTTTTATCGGAACCGGAATGGGCGGCCTTCCCTTCATTGAAGAGCAGCACAGCCGGCTTACCGAAAAAGGTCCCTCGCGGGTTTCGCCTTTTTTTATTCCATCGGTTATCACAAACCTAGCTCCCGGCTGGGTTTCCATCGTCCACGGAATCCGTGGGCCTAACTTCACCATTACCTCGGCCTGCGCAACCGGAGTCCACTCGTTGGGTGAAGCGTACAATTACATTCGCTTTGGTCTTTGCGATCAAATGCTTGCCGGCGGAACCGAATCAACCGTTAGCCCCATGGCGATTGCGGGGTTCGGAAACATGCGAGCGTTGTCGACCAGAAACGAAACCCCGGCCGAAGCTTCAAGACCTTGGGATAAAGACCGCGATGGTTTTGTTCTGGGCGAAGGGGCTGCGACTTTTATTTTAGAATCATTAGAAGCGGCTACGAAACGTGGAGCCCAAATACTTTGCGAACTAACGGGATACGGCGCCTCTTCGGATGCTTACCACATCACGTCTCCTCATCCTGACGGCGTGGGATTTGTATCGGCCATGCAAGCGGCCTTAACCGACGCGGGTTTGAACGTGGACGATATTCAATACGTGAATGCCCACGGAACAAGTACCCCAATGGGTGACCCCTTAGAATCCAATGCCATAAAAACATTAATGAAAGATCATGCAAAAAAAGTCTGGGTGTCTTCGACTAAATCCATGACAGGACATTTGCTGGGCGCCGCGGGCGCGATTGAATCCGCTTTCTGCGTTATGTCTTTGGTCGATCAAAAAGTGGCACCGACCATTAATTTAAAAAATCCAAGTCCCGAGTGTGATCTGGATTACGTTCCGCTCACCGCACGTGAGGGTCAATTAAAACACGTGATGAATAATTCTTTCGGCTTCGGCGGAACGAATTCGTGCATCATCTTTTCGAAATTTGAACACTAATGTTCAAAATTTATATCGCTTCAGATCACGCCGGTCTTAAACTAAAAAACCAGATCGTCACTGCGCTTAAGTTAGAAAATGATGTTCAGGATCTTGGTCCCTTTGATACGGCTTCGGTGGATTATCCCGACTACGCCAATTTAGTGTGTGCGCAAATTAAACCGCAAGTCGATCTAACCGAGCTTCGCGAAATGGCAATTTTAATTTGCGGCTCTGCCCAAGGAATGGCGTTACGGGCTAATAAATTTTCGCACATTCGAGCCGCTCTGGTTTACAGCGACGAAATCAGCCGCCTTTCCCGCGAACATAATAATGCAAATGTCATTTGTCTAGGTTCCCGCTTTTGCACGACCGAAGAAGCCCTAAAATGGATCAACACCTTTAAAAAAACCGCTTTCGCAGGCGGACGACATCAAACGAGGGTTGCTAAAGTCAGTGCGCCTATTTCATAATAAACGTTATGAACGCAACTCAAAATGGCCTTAAGAACGATCCTGAAATATTAAATCTTATTCAAAAAGAATCAGTGCGCCAACAGGACGGTCTGGAAATGATCGCTTCAGAAAATTACGCATCCCTGGCCGTGATGGAAGCGCAAGGGACAATTCTTACAAATAAATATGCCGAAGGTTATCCTGGAAAACGCTACTACGGAGGCTGCGAATTTGTCGATGGCGTTGAAACTCTAGCGATCGACCGCGCCAAGAAACTTTTTAACGTGGCATTCGCTAACGTACAACCGCATGCAGGATCACAAGCCAACATGGCGGTCTACATGGCTGCCATGAAACCGGGTGAAACCATTTTAGGAATGGACCTATCAAATGGCGGACACCTCACTCACGGAAGTCCGGTTAATTTCAGCGGGCTTCTTTACAAAGCCGCTTCATACAAACTAGATCACGAAACGGGTTTACTCAACTACGACACGATCCGAACAACTGCGCTCGAAACAAAGCCAAAATTAATCATCGCGGGATACAGCGCCTATCCTCGACATCTAGATTTCGCCAAATTTAAAGAAATCGCGGATGAAGTGGGCGCGCAGTTATTAGTCGACATGGCCCACTTCGCGGGACTTGTCGCTTCGGGACATCACGCAACTCCGGTGGGTTTCGCCGATTACGTCACCTCGACAACTCACAAAACTTTACGAGGCCCGCGGGGCGGCCTTATTTTAACAAACACCGAAGAAAAATCAAAGCTTGTGAATTCGCGCATTTTTCCCGGCATTCAGGGCGGCCCGCTTGAACACGTCATCGCCGCCAAAGCCGTCGCTTTTCAAGAAGCCCTTCAACCTGATTTTAAAAAGTATATCGATCAAGTTTTAAAAAACGCAAAGTCCCTGGCCGAAGGTTTAAAGGCCGAAGGTTTTAATCTCGTCACCGGCGGCACGGATAATCACCTGATGCTGATCGACCTTGCGCAAAGTTCAGGTTTCACCGAACTGACCGGTAAGGTCGCCGAAAACGCCCTCGATGAAGCGGGAATCACCGTTAATAAAAATACGGTCCCGAATGAAAAGCGCTCGCCGTTCGTGACCAGCGGAATTCGCATCGGCACCCCGGCCCTGACCACTCGGGGAATGAAAGAATCCGAGATGAAACAAATCTCACAGTGGATTTCAAAAGTTTTAAAAAATCACGAGAACGACGACATCAAACATCAAGTGAAACAACAGGTTAAAGAATTATGTCAAAGTTTTCCAATTTACTAAAATCATCAGTAGCGCTTCTTCTTTGCTTTTCAGTTTTAGCCTGTTCGCAGCATCCGGTTAAGCCCGAGGCCGAATTAAAGCCACCAGCCGCGCCCACCGAAACCGAAGGCCAAGTGCAGATCGATAAAGGTAGTAACTCGATCAAGATGCGCTCGGGTCGTTTCAAAAAACCCCTCTTTGATTGGCCCGTTTGGGAAGCTCGTATGACCCGCGGTTTTTTACCAAAAGTAAAACGCAAACGAAAACGTCCACACAAAGGAATTGACTTAGCGGCACCCCGCGGTTCGGCCGTCATGGCCTCCCACGATGGCGTCATCATTTACACGGGCTCGGGCTTCAAAGGTTACGGCAAGATGGTCATGATCGAAAGCAACGCCGACGCCGGCACGGGCTTCGCGACCCTCTACGGTCACCTCGATAAGATCGTCGTCTACGAAGGAAAAAAAGTGCGGCAAGGAGAAGTCATCGGAGCCCTCGGTAACACCGGTCGATCTTCTGGACCACACCTGCATTTCGAAATCAGAAAACTTAACGGACCCATCGACCCGCGTCCGCTTTTACCGGCGGGCGTAGCGTTAACGGACGACGTCGATAATGGAGCCGCGGAAGAGTAAAAAAAAAGCCAGGTCAATGACCTGGCTTTTTTTTGATTAGCTTATTTGAAAATTAATAAGCGTAAGTGATCAAGGCTTCGATGGCAACGGCGTCTAAAGTTGCGTCATCGATA
>CAXSEH010000147.1:0-7169 GCA_964236345.1 uncultured Bdellovibrionales bacterium | reverse complement strand
GCTTGCGTGTTGTAAGCCGAGGCACCAGCAGGTTGGGCCACTTCAGCGCGCATTTCATTTTCAACAAAACCAAGGTGTGGAAGACACCATACAATCAACTGTGCACGAGACTTAACGTTCATTTTTTTATAAATGTTCGTTAAGTGAAACTTAACAGTTTTTTCCGTTACGAAAAGTTGGTTAGCGACTTCTTTATTAGAAAGTCCCTTTGAAACCAATTCAGCAACTTCTGATTCGCGATTTGATAAACCTTTTTGGATTAATACGTCTCTGAGCATCCTTGCTCCTCCTGCTATTTGTTTGTAGCCGTTAAACTTCTTTATCTTAAAACTTATTTAAATTGCGCCTTTTCTTAGCATCCAGACAATCCTTAGTCTGAGTCACCTTGAACCGAACAACAACAACCTGACTCTAAGTCTGACAAGACTTTCTACGGAACGCAATACCTTTGACCTTTATTTTTTTTAAAACTAGACCGTTTTTTAGGCTATTTTCAAGGCTTTTAACCCCCCTGACCTAGTCGCTTGTCTAAGGCGAACCAGTCTATAGACTTAACTTTCAAAGCTGGATCAGACTGAAGTTGCAAAATTAATTTTAATGTAGTCAAGGGCTTGGTCGCGAGAATGAATCTGTCCCGAAAACTGCAAGACTCGCACTTCGCTCAGGACAATTCCGATCAATCTTAGTTCAACTTTAGTTTTTAAATCTTCGCCTCCGATTAACGGTTGCGGATAAAGCTTCAAAATTTCGAGTGCCCGCTTAAACTTTTCGGGGTCGAAGGCATTTTGAAATACAAAATACTGCAGGACGCTTTCGAGGGCCGGCTTTTTTTCAATTTCTAAGGCTAGCTTAGCGGAATCAAACTCGCGTAATTTTTGGCGCGCCCGCAAAAAAAGGTCGAAGCGACTTTGTTCTTCTTTCGACAGATGAAGCTTTTGCGCCATTTTATTTTTGAGTTCCGAAGTATCATCAAGTAAACCCGACAAAATAAAAAATAAGTGAGCCGAGGCGTCTTTGTCGCGCCGACCGACCTTCAGTCTAAAGTCCCGCGGCACCGAAATCCCAAAAATTTCCTGCAAGACCAAATGAAACACGTCGATTCGTAGGGCAAAGTTCCAAGCCGATGCGTCTTTGATTTTTTTAAGCTCGGCCCACACCCGCTCGCCACTAACTTGCATGACGGAGCTAACCTGCTCGCGCGCGGCAGAAACCGTGGCGGGATCGATATCAAAGTTTAACTGCGCCGCAAAACGAACCAGTCGAAGAATTCTTAAGTAGTCTTCGCTAAAACGCGTCGTCGCAAGACCCACGGCCTTAAGGCGACCGCGCTGAAGATCGGAAACCCCACCAACGTAATCTCGCAAAGTTTTATTTTCGTCATCCCAGAATAAAGCGTTGACCGTAAAATCCCTACGAAGCGCATCGTTAACCGGCGTCGAAGCGCTGACGCTTGAAGGTCTACGTCCATCTTGATAATCTGATTCTTGCCGAAAGGTGGTGAGGTCGAAATAACTGCCATCCTTTAAGATCAGTTTCAGCACGCCGAATTTTTCCCCAACCAAAAGGGCTTCCGGAAAAAGTATTTTTAAAGCTTCGGTGCCAGCATCGGTCACCAGATCGAAATCATCACATTCCCTTTCGAGCAAAAGGTCCCGAACCGCCCCGCCGGCGATCCAGCACACGAACTGGTGCGCCTTCAAGCGTGACTTCACTTGAACAAATTCGGGATAAAGGCGATGATTTTGAAAACGCTCGGTCAATGAAACCATAAATTAACTATGAATGACTTTAGAAAAACACTCAACCACTGTCTGAACGAATTTGGCTTTAACCAAGTCGAGGTGGGCCCGTTAGGAACTCCACTTACGATTGATTTCTACGAAGAATTTTTGAATGAAAATAACTACGGAACGATGTTCTACCTGAAAGATCACTTCGAGGCGAAAAAAAACCCGCAGCAAATTCAGCCAACACTTAAATCGGTGATCTCCATTTCGCAAGCCTACTTTCCACTACCCGAACCTACCGCCGAAAAGAATCCCGCAAGGGTTGCGCTTTACGCGCAAAATAATGATTATCATTACTGGCTTAAGGAAAAGCTTCAGGCCGTGATTGAAAAATTAAAGGTAGAACATCCCGAAGAGCATTTTCTGCCTTTTGTGGATTCGGGTCCGGTGCTTGAACGGAACTGGGGATATGAAAATCGATTGGGCTGGTTCGGGAAAAACACCTGTCTGATTCATCCCCAACACGGAAGCCTTTTTTTTATCGCCGAAATCTTAACTTCGCTGGAAGCACCGGTTCCCCTAGGTGATTTCGAAACGCTGCCCGATTTTTGCGGCAAATGCCAGAAGTGCATCGAAGTCTGCCCAACCGGCGCCCTGACGGCACCCCGAAAGATGCAGGCTGATCGCTGTATCTCGTACTTAACGATCGAGGCGAAGGAACCCCCGCCCGTCGAACTGAGGCCACTCATGCATGATTGGTTCTTCGGCTGCGACCTTTGCCAAACGGTCTGCCCTTGGAACGAAAAACTTTTTCGACAGAAAAATATCAAGCCCACGGTAGACATCTCAGCCCAACCGAGCCTTTCTATGAACGATGCGCAAAAACAAGGTCTGATTTCGTACTTTCGATGGTTGCTGGGGGCCTCGCACAAGCAGATTCAAAAAAAATACGTGGGAACCGCCTTGGCAAGACCGGGAGGAAAGGGGCTTAAACGAAATGCCCTGATCGTCATTGGAAACCGAAGGCTGAGCGAGCTGCGGGCCGACGTTGAAAAATTGGAATCGGAATCACTTTCCGAACTGCAAAAATGGACATTGGAGCAACTTGCCACACCGCAATAACTCGGCAACCCTACGCGGCCTGAGGCTGTAGAATTTTTAGGTTGCGAATCTCGGACTGGTTTCAGTTTGACCCCGCCGGTGGATCATGGTTTTTTCACCACATGAATTTTGGAATGTTGATTTCTACTTCGCTTTTAACCCTGACCATTTCAATCAGCGCCGCGGCCATGAATTTTGACGGCTTGGTTTCGACATTAAACCTAAAGCGTTCCATTACCCTAGAATCTTCGGGAAAAAAATATTACCTGGTTCCGGATAATCAAGAAATCGCCATTCAGATCAATAAGTTAAAAGTAAACGATTTTATTTCGCTTGAAGGTAAAATTGACGACAAAGCGGCCACCGTGTCGGTTCGCTCGATGAATTACGTGGGTCTTAAAGACCTCTTGGGTAATTGGGTCGGTGATGATGATTATTGTTATACCTTTTCAACTTTTTCAAGCTTAAGCATTTTCACAAAAAATACTTCGAACAAATGTGATTTCAAAGTCGATCGTTTATCGCGCGACTTTAGTTACACGATTAATCCTGCGACTACCAGTTGGCTGGTTCTTCTTTCGGATAACGAAGAAAGTTACATCATGGATCTCGTTGTTCGTTCGAAGGCTTCTGCCGAATTAAGTTTGTACGATACGCGTTCTGGCGATATCCTAAAGGAAATTAAGCTAAGACGTTAGCATCAAGCTTTCAACCCGAGGCACCCTATGAGTTTTGTTTCGACTCGACCTCAACTTTTTTTTTCTAAAGACGATCCCGATGATCCCCGCCTGGGCGATTACTTTAAAAGTTTTAAATTCGACGTGGGTACGCCCGAACCTATGGACTTTGCGCTCTTTGGCTATCCTGATGACGAGGGGATTAAACTAAACGGTGGTCGCGTGGGCGCGGCCCAGGCTCCGCAAATGATCCGGCAGTTTCTGTACAAAATGTCGTGGCCAATGAAATCAAGCGAAACCTTACCCCGCTTCTTAGATCTAGGAGATCTGGATCCCGCTGGCACGCTAGCCAGTCGTCACGAAGAGGCCCTACAAAATATGTTTCGTCTGCAGAAACAAAATGTGCGAACAATTAGTTTCGGTGGTGGTCACGACTACGGCTATTCGGATACTGCAGGATTCGTAAAGGCGCACTTAGGCGCGACCGAAAAGCCTTTAGTCATTAATTTCGACGCGCACTTGGACGTACGACCCACCCACAACGGCTTCAATAGCGGCACACCATTTTACCGCCTGCTTTCAGAATTCGGTGATCAGATCGACTTCGTAGAAATTGGATTGCAGCCACAGTGTAATTCGCAAGTCCACCGCGAATGGGCCCTGAAAAATAAGGCCCAGCTTTTTAATCTACAAGATATCAAGGGGCCCAAAATTTTTGAACTTTTTGAAAAGCCCGTCTTTAAACGCCTGACGCGAAAAACCCCGGTCTATGTCAGCTTTGATATTGATTGCCTGACATCTACCGAAGCCAGCGGCTGTAGTCAGTCATGGGTCACGGGTCTTCGAACTCAAGATTGCTTAGATTTTTTAGCGGCTCTTTATGGAATGTGCGATACGCGCGGACTTGGAATTTATGAAGTGTCGCCACCGCTAGATCAGGATTTTAGGACCTCTAAAACGGCGGCCTTAATCGCTTATTTTTTTCTGTTTCCAACGTAAAGGATTTATCATGAAGGGTTTTGGAAGCGACAATCACTCAGGCGTTCATCCCGAATTGCTGAAGGCACTTACCGCGGCTAATGTAGACCATGCGCCAAGCTACGGAACCGATGAACACAGCGAAAAAGCGATTGCCCAATTTCGAAAAATGTTTGGCGCGCAGAGCGAAGTTTTTTTTGTCTTTAATGGAACCGCTTGTAATGTTTTAGCGTTGCAGTTTCTAATGAAACGCCACGAGTCGGTCCTGTGTTCAGACTCAAGCCATCTTCACCAAGACGAGTGCGGCGCGCCCGAATTCTTTGCCGGCAAGTTACGGTTGATCCCCACGATTCAAGGAAAGATGAACCTTACCGACTTGAAAGAATCTTTGATTCGTAAAGGTGATCAGCATTATAGTCAGGTGAAAGTGCTTAGCCTGACTCAACCGACCGAACTTGGGACCTGTTATTCGCTGACAGAAATTAAGGAATTAGTCGATTGGGCCCACGGCGAAAATTTATATGTTCATGTAGATGGTGCGCGACTAACAAATGCCTTGATTCAACTAAACTGCACCTTCAAGCAGATGACGACTGACCTAGGCGTTGACGTCGTTTCTTTTGGCGGAACGAAAAATGGATTCATGATGGGAGAAGCGATCGTCGTGATCAATCCCGAGTTAGCCTCTCGGGCCAAGAATGAAATGAAATATATCCGCAAGCAAGCGGCGCAGCTTCCTTCTAAAACACGTTTCATCGCCGCCCAGTTTGATCGCTATTTTACTGATCAACTTTATTTAGAAATTGCAAGCCAGTCGGTGCGGATGGCCGAGCGGCTTTTTTTAGGGCTCAGTAAAATTAAAAATATGCAAACGACCTGCGAAAGACAAAGTAACGCGGTCTTCGTTAAGATTCCGAAACCTTGGATTAAAAAATTACGCGAGCACTCGTTTTTTTACGTGTGGAATGAACATACGTTCGAGTGCCGCCTGATGACTAGTTTTGACACGACCGAAGCTGAAGTGGAGCATTTCATCGTCGTAGTTGAAAATCTAAGCGCCTTGAATTAGGCGTGATAACCGCGAATGAAATTCAGCATGGCTTCGGCGTGGCCGGCCGCTTGAACTTTTCGAAATTCGCCAATCAAAACTTGATTTTCGTCGATGATAAAAGTGCTTCGCACAACGCCCATCGAAATCTTGCCGTACATGTTTTTTTCTCTAATCACGTCAAATAATTTACAAAGATTTTCATTCTCGTCGCTGAGTAATTGGAACTTGTAGCCATACTTGTCAATAAATCCACAGTGTGACGAGACCGAATCACGAGAAACGCCAAAAATTTGCGTATTTAATTTTTCGAAATCCTTAAGATACTTGTTAAATTCCTGACCCTCTAAAGTACATCCCGGGGTATCATTCTTCGGGTAAAAATACAGAATAATTTTTTTACCCTTTAGATCAGAAAGTTTGACGGTTTGGCCCGACGAACTGGTCGCCGTAAAATCTGGAATTTTCTTACCGACCACGAGTTCCCCTGGGGTTAGGCTTGGGGACGCCGCCTGAGCTTTCGCCTTGCTCAATTTCATTTTCGGGCGCGGGCTTTTCGGGGCCGAAGTCGACGTTTTCAAGATTGTTTTCGGGGACGACTTGCGGCTGTCCGGGCGTTTGGATTTCGGTTTTGGGCTCTGAACTTGGCTCTTCGGTTTTAATGAAGTTTTTGTACTCGTCGTCTTTTTTGTCGTCTTTTTTTTCATCTTTTTCGCCACGTTTGTCCTCTGGAGGTTGGGGTTTTTCTGCGAAGTCGTCCTTCACGTCGATTTCTTTTTCAATCAATTCGATCTTCCCTTGCAACGGAACTTTGACTTCGATTTTTTTTCGTTCAATCAAATCGCGGTAAAAACCGCCTTGCAGCTTTAACTGCAAAGATTCATCACGACGGAACGAAAACATTTTTAAGTGAACTTCGGTGGCCGAAGCGTCGCTTGATGAAAGCAAATAAGCCCAGTTGTCGCACGTCAATTGTTGCAGTTTTTTTTCTTTAATTTGAATGCGGCAGGCAATGTCGGAATTTGTCAACGTCACCGACATTCCGACCACTGATGCCCATTCCTTTATGTGAAATAGAACTTCTAACTCGGTTTCGTTTGACGAGCCGGGCTTTTTCTCGGTGACGGTTGCGATTAAAGTCATCGGCTTTTGGCAGACTTTGAAAATTTTCAATATGCCCGCAGCACCAGGCGTGATTTGAAAACGACTGCAATCCACATTTCGCGGTGCCGATCTTTTTATTCCCGATGCAATTTCAAATGCATAACTTAAAGTTGAGAAAAGCGTCGTTCCTTCGAAAGAATTATTTTTCGAAATAAGTCGTAAGGATTCACGTTCAAGGCTTGCGGCAAAATGTAACCCTTCCCGAAGCTCTTTTGAAAAAAGGGGTTTACTAGCCGGCACCGCCGGGGCGGAAATGGGGTTTTCGTTTTTGACGGCGTTATCTGCCCGTTGCCACGTACACCCGGACAGAAAAAGAATTACACAACAAGTCGATTGCAAAACACTGAATTTCATTCTTGTTCAGTATGTTATTTTCTGATCTGATTTAGCAAGAACTAGTTCATGAGGAACATACATTTAAAGAAGGCAGGATCGCATGGAAAAAAAATGGCTGGCGAAGTACCCGAAATCAGT
>CAXSEH010000146.1:0-7484 GCA_964236345.1 uncultured Bdellovibrionales bacterium | reverse complement strand
TTTCGACCAACGTGATCCCCATGGTTATCGATTTAAGTGATCTGAAGCAAATTGCCGAATTAGAACGTAAAATAAAAGTGGACCATCAAATTGATCGACTTGACGGATTGATTAATAATGCAGGCCTGGCCCTAGCCGGACCTTTCTTAGAACAGGATTTTATCGAAATTGAAAATACGATTCGTTTAAATGTTTTATCCGTTATGAAATTAACGCAAGTTCTGCTGCCAATGCTGGGGGCCAAGAAAGATTCGGACCATGTTGGCAGGATCATCAACGTTTCCTCTATTTCGGGTCGGGGCGGCGCTCCTTTCTTGGCGGCTTACGCCGCCAGTAAGCACGCGATCGAAGGATTTTCGGATGCGCTTCGCAAAGAACTCATGATCTTTGGAATTAAAGTTGTGGTGATCGGGCCGGGCTCGATTAAAACTCCGATCTGGAGTAAGGGGTTTGGCGAAATTAAAGACCGTTATAAAAATTCGATTTACGCAGATTCATTTCAAAAATTTCTTCAAGTTGCGCTGGATGAAGAGAAAAATGCGCTCTCGGTTTCCAAAATTTCTGATTTGGTTGTAAAGATATTTGCTAGTCAAAGCCCGGCGTTCCGTTATGCCCCGATCCCGCGGGTGTGGATGAATTCAATTCTACCATCATTGTTGCCAAAACGTTTTTACAATTTCTTAACCGCGAGGGCATTAGGGTTAATTAAGAAATAAGTGAAGTGTAACACCAACAAATAATTCTATTTAGAATGACCCTCAGCAAGCGCTCAGAACCCCGTTGATATTCAATGGGGTTTTTTATTTTGACGTGCGCTGGCCGTCATACTGTCGAAAAAAAAGACGATGCAGTCTTTCGAAATCGAATGAAGTGGTTTCTGTTTGGTTTTAGGTTTGCAACTTTATTTCTTTCTTAGAAACAGGGAGCGATATGAAAACACGAATTCTTTTTAAAATGGCGCTAATTACGGTCTTATCCGTAAAAGCCCAAGCCGGGTTCAAATTTTCGGACCTGATGAAAAGCCTAAATAACCAAACAGAAAATATCGTGACCGAAGTTCCCAACGTGGCGCAATTTATGACCGTGGAAACCCTCCATCAGGCGGAAGAAATCAGCCGTCAGCAATCTTACGCGAAGATGTCCGCCCTGAAACAAATTTCGACCGCTATCGACTTAAACTCCATCAATAGTCTTATTCAGAAGCGCGAAACCACGATCGTCATAGTTCCAGGTTTACTCGGCGAGTTTATCGAAACGCGTGCCTTCGAGGAAGTCTTCGCCCGTAACTCGGCCTACAAGACTCAATTTGCTAAAATGGTGGCGCGATCTTCCATCAAAGATGCCAGATTTAATTTAGAAAAAGACGCTCAAGAGCAGGTCGATTTGTCTGAGCTTGTGAACGCCGCAAGTATCGACGATGCGTCGGGAAATCCACTGCTGAAATTGATCATTTTGAAGACAAAGTTAGGTTCATTAGAATCGATCGGGAATAATTTTGAAAAAGCGGCCGTGTTTAATCGCCGCTTACAAAAGTACGTCGACCTGTCGAAGGATGAAAACATCGTATTGCTAGGCTATTCTCGCGGCACACCGTTAGCCCTAGAAATGGTTACGCAAGCCGAGACTTTGAACTTACCTTATTTAACGAAAGTTTCGGCCCTAGTTTCCTACGCCGGCGTTGTCATGGGATCATCTCTTGCGGACATCACGGATGATCCAAGAACCGAAAGCGGCCGCCAGTTTGCCGCCATCAAAAGGCTTTATTCCCAACTGAAAGTAAGTAATAGCCTATGGGATCGTGCCCTAACTTTTGCTAATAACACGGCCGCCATCAATGAATTTATTGCCGTCTTAGCCCTGGGATCGGGTGCAGATCCAAAAGCTTTACTAAAAACATCAATGTCGGGCGATATTAAAACCGTCGCGATGTTAGTGGCCAGTTTAACAACTGAGCTGGGGGTAAAGTCGGTATTTGATTTTAACGGTCACGTTGTTCGCGTAAAAAGATTTATCAGCGAAATCTTGGCCTCGGTCGAGGGTCTTAAAACGAAAAGCAACATCGCTTGGTTTCAATCGCACACGCTGCCTAAAAATATTAAGTATCTTTCTATTTCGGCAGCTATGGTTGATCCGGCAAAGTCTGAAATCGAAAAACAAATCTACGCCAAGAGAATTGGTTACAACGAAACGTTAGACGACGACAGCCTACAAGCAAATCGCCGAACTTACGAAAAAGCCACCGGCTTTGCGTTAAATGACTCGCAGGTGGCAATTCATCAAAGCATGTTTCTACCAAAACTTATCGCCAAATTAAATCCAAACAACTCAAACTTACAAATCGAATCATTAGGTCTATTAGAAACCCATCATTGGGGCGTCTCATTACGAGTCGTCAACGTCATGAAGGACGGTCGAGTAAACCCCTATCCTCGTGAAAAAGCGTTGTTAGCTTTAACGGCGTATCTTAACCAATAAATAATAATGCTGGTTTCGAAAAAGTTTGGCTTAGCCCGTGCAATACATCATTAAGTTATATTAAACACGATTAGAGAGGTTACTCTATGCGACGATTACTGACAATTTTGAGCCTGGTGGCGATGGTGTTGACACTTGTGTTACTGACTCCATCCGCGAAAGCATACGAAAGCGATACTCATTTCGATATGATGTACCATTTGTCACGCGCCGCTGGATTAAGCGATGGAATGGCAAAATTTTTCGCCTTAGGCAATCAACACATTGATGAAGGTATTATCAGTTCTCCGATGCTTTTGACTGTTCAACGCCAATTGTTTCACTTTCCAGGCGACTTAGAAAAAATCGAAATCGAAGGGCACGGCGCCATCAGTTTACCGTCACGAATTTTTAAATCTAAGCTAGCCTTAGCCGAAAGAAACTCAGCTATTGGTAATTATTTAATCTATTTAGGTATGACTAAGGGTGATTTAACTTTAGTTGCCTTAGGAATGCATATCAAGATGGATACTTACGGACACGCCGGCCATTCAAATTTATTGGGCCATATGGAGGCCGGGCATAATCCCGATCGCGCCTTTCTTGAAAGAAAAAAGTACGAAGATATGATTCGTTCGATCATGCAAAGCTTAGTTTCCGTGAAACAACTTTTACCAAAAGAATCTAAAGATGAAGAATCGGCCCTAAAATACTTAAATAAGTTTGCGAAAGAAAGCCACTTGGGACGCGACTTAACGGTCAATGATATGCAAAATGCGACGACAATATCGGGAATGGTTTTCAAAGACATGACGCTTCAAAGTGTTTATCGTGAAGATATGTTTCGTAAATACGAATATAAGAAATTAGCTTTAGAAAAGATTTACAAAAAGTTCGTTAACTCGGGCGAAATCAACAGTGAAGTATCCTTTGGTGAGCTTTTTCCCGAAGACTTAATTCGCGATCCCCGTTTATCAACCAAAGATGTTGTGAAATACGTTATTACTTCAACAACTGACGCAGAATTTCTAAAAGCCGAAGGCGGAAAAGAAATTTTTAATCTGCAAAAACTTTTTAAGTACAACGACGTTAATATTTTCAATCGAAAATTTTCCCTTGAAGTCGGTCGGTCGGAATTTAGATTGCGGGAACTTTTCCATGAGATCGCTGAACTCGAAAAAGTGACGGAAAAGTACGGCGTTGATTTAAATAACTGGGAAAAACAGATCGCAGATTTTCACGAACAGAATTCTGAACTCAAAGCCAAGAATGAAAAGCTGAAGTTTACGGATCCGGTAGAATTTATTTCTGCCAAATATTCGCTATCAGTGACTGAAGTACGATCTATTTTTTACCGAAATCAGCGAGTTCAGGATGAAAAAGAAGAATTATTAAAAGGCGTAGGACCTTCTTCAAACTTTGAAGAAGGATCTGAGGAATTTATTAAGGCGCGTGCCCCTGAACTTGCGGAAAATCGCAATGCAGAAGAAATCGCGATAAAATTGACAAAAGACCTTATTCCAAGCGAAAGAACTGAATATATTAAGCAAAATTTTGAAGGTGAAACTGAAAATCGCTCTTTCGAAAAGGACTATAAACTGACAGCGCATAGACTTCTTCGGGTAAAAAACTGGGGCGTTAATTTTGTTCACGGTCAAACAGGTCCGAACTTGGTTGGAACTTTCAAAAGCGCGGCACTAAAATTTAAAAATTTAATACTACGTCGGTCTACGGTTGAAAGTATCCAAGAGTGGAAGAAACTAGCTCAAGAAGCGGCCGCCAAGTATATGCAAATGGATACGAAAGAAGCCATGCAAGACTTAGCAGAAGTTATTGGTTTTGGGGCTGCAGTTAAAAGAGATGCGTTTACGAAGCTTGTCGCTTACGTCGGACCTGCCATTACGCCATGGATCTTCGGTAAAATGACCGGATTTAGATACATTCAAGGTATTATAAAAAAAGCTAAAGCTCACGCTAAGGACCATGAAGTTGAAGATATGGAATTAGCCGTAGCCGAAGGAAAATATAAAGCAGACTTTCTATCTGAGAAAAGATCAAAACAGGCGTTTGAATTTGCTCGGGGAAATAACAGAACCGCGGCAGTTGGCGCAACTTTACGCTGCGAGGCTTTCTTTAATTAAGTCCTTTTAAAAAATCTTCGACCGCAGGTTTGTATTCATCGGGAAAGTCCCGCAAACCTGTCAGATGTTCGGCCTCTGGTAGGCTTAGTTTTTGCCAAGCAATATTTTTACAAGGCTGAAATATTCCGTCGATCCCCGCAGGAGTGATCAGTTTATCTTTCCAACCACGAATACTTAAAACGGGAAACCCTTCACGAAACTTTTTTAAGTCTTCAGGAACATCTTTGTGGAAATCCTTGCTCCACGCAGCGGCTAAGGCCGTTGCTGCCGCCAAACGAAGGGGAACAAAGGACACGGGCTCTGCGTACGTGTAAAGCTTGTAGGCCGACTTCGCGAACTCGATGGTTGGTCCGCTGTCACAAATAAGGGCCTTGAATTCCATTTCCGGTTGTCGGGCCATGGCCTCAATCGCGCAAGCCGCGACATTTGAAAAAGCGAAAACGATTTTTGTCTTATATTGAGCGAGTAGCAGTAAGTGTTCTTCAATTTGGTCGGCCAAGGCGTGCTTCATGCCGAATTTTTTTGAGATGTGCGAGTAGGGAACCATGAAATGCTGTTTCAGTTGGTCCCGTAAATTAAAAGCGTAGGCATCGTACCCTAATCCATTAACGAAGCGAATATGACGAAGCATGGCTTTTTTGTGGCCCTTATAAAAATGCACAAAGAAAATAAGTTCTTTGTGCTTTTTTTGTTTTGCTTTAAAAATTTCGCCATCATCCGGAAAATCCATTAGAGCCCCGAGCTACCGCTAGTGTTTGTGATTTTGATTTTTCGCCGGCCAAAGTTCGGTCCAGTGTGGAGAACCCTGTGCAGAAGTAGTTTCGGCCTGGGCGACTTCTTCGAGCGATTGCTTCGACACAATCACTTTTTCCAAAGCGGTTTCCGACAACACTTTTCCACAAGCTTCCATGACGGCTTCGTCATCGATTTCGTGAAAGTGATAGATTTCGGTCGGTCGTCCGCACTTAGAATGTTTTCGAACCGCGCAAGATTCTTGTCGTACTCCGACGATCGAACCAAGATTATCTAAAAGGCCCGCTTCGCCATCGTGCACGCTGACGATCGGGATGCGCCGACCGGAAACGGTGACCAGATCTGCCGAACCGACATCGCCCGATTTATTCAAATATAGATCTGGCGTAATCGTTAAGACATTACGTAAATAATCATAATCATTTTCATGAGCTAAAATTCCCACGAGTAAATCAGTGGAAGTAACCGCGATCACGTTAGCGTAAATGCCGCGGGCTAAAAGTTTCTCGGACGCTTTCATCGCTTCCGTACACATAGCTCCCATCGCGAAGATGTTCACGACGTTGTCGCCAGGTTCGTAACCGGCGTAACCACTGTAATCAATCAACCGATATGCGCCTTTCAGAACTTCCGCTTTCATGACGGTTAAGATTTCGCTTTCGCTTAATGGCGCAACTTCTTCTTCATTAACGCCGCCCAGAACCGGAAATTCTGCGCGGGCAAGTTTTACCGAACTGTCTTGCTTAAAGCGCGATTGTTTCGTCATAGTTTTCATTAAGTCTTTTTGTTCAATTCCGCGGGTCACCAATCGCAACAGCGTACCCTGTCGACCCGTGTTGTCATTCATGATGTGACGTTTGAAAGTGTCGGATAATATCCAATCCACTTCGATGCAGAAAAAGGGTTCCCAAGTAATTTGATTCGGAATCTGAAAGTCTGATTTCCATCCGTGCTGAGCGCCTTCGGGTGACAGGGTGACTCCAGAAGGGGTTCCTACGCAAATGAAACTTGATTTCCAATAAAGATTATAAAAATATTGATCCAAGGCGCGTTTAATAAAGAAATCGTAGACCGTCATCAACGGCATTAACGGCACGCCAATAATGTCGCGCATTTTTCCGAATGATCCCACGCAGCTCATTACGTTACCTTCGGCGATTTCAAATCTTAAGAAACGATCGGAAACATCTTCGCCCGGAACTAAATCGGGAAGTTTCGTGTCTTTAACGCCAAGATCGGTTTCTAAGTCTTGAACGACCGGAGCTCCAAAAATTTTTCCATCCATCGCCGGATTCAAGTTGGTTGAAGTTCCCACGTCGGGCGCCATCGTCATGAAAAGTTCGCCCGGAGTTCGCCACGCTTTTTCGGTTTCGATTAATTTCGTTTTATCGGCATTTGCGATACGAGTTAGCTTTGCGGTCAACTGCCCCAACATCCACTGCGTGTGGGGGTAACTGGCCATTTTCGTATTAATGTCCAACTTTTCTGGAATGGCGCCGATTTTTTCAATCTCTGCGATAAAGTACTTTTGATTCTTTTCTTTTAATGCGTTTTGGACTTTGATTTCGGACAAAAGTTTTTCGCCACGATCTTTTAGAAATTTTCCTTCAACTGATTTCGCTTCAAATCCCGAGAATAAAGTTTCGCCTTTTAGCCCTTGCTTCGAACGCAGTTCTTCAAGCTCTTCAATTTGCAACAACGCCGAGTGATTGCCAGGAGCGGCCGCCATTTTTAGCCCCCAGCCTTTAAGGGTATGGGCGACGATAATTGTTGGCCGGCGAGTCGAAAGTTTTGATTTTTGCATCGCATCGGCAATCGCTAAGATATCGTGACCACCGAAATCGCGAAAAGCTTCAAACAATTCTTCATCCGAAACATTTTCAATAAATTTTTTCATGCTCGGGTGTTCTTTAACAATGCCCTTTTTCAGAAGCTTGATGTCACGCACCAGAAGTAAGGCTTGAAGTTCGTAGTCGTGTAATTCTTTTTCAAGAAAGTTTTTGAAAACTTCACCGCCAGGTTTTTTAAACATCGCCTGACGTTTCGAACCATGACGAACTTGGATAACTTCCCACCCGTTGGCCGCCATCGTTCTTTCGATACGATCGGCATCGGTGCCCTGCATTTGCTTTTCGT
>CAXSEH010000145.1:0-7487 GCA_964236345.1 uncultured Bdellovibrionales bacterium | reverse complement strand
CCTAAGGCTTTCACAAATCCCATCATGGGATGTTTCACAAGCTGCTCGTACGTTGCCTTACGCGGCTGAAACCAATCGCGGCGATTATTACGCTTTAATGATTTTAAAAACTTCAGTGCATCGGGTGAAAAGCCTTGGAAAGGCTTGATCTCGATGATTTTGGGGGCGTGTTGAGTGCCGATCTTTTTCATTTCGAAAATCGTACCTACCTTTCACAAAATATTCATTCAAAATGATGCTCGATCTGCACCCATGCACTTCAAGCGAGTTCGGTATAATTTTTAAAATTATTTAATATCGCCTGCCAACCACTCCGTTGCATCTCTTCCGAATTTTCTTTATCGGCATCAAAAACGGTGATGATTCTGGTCGTGTCGGCTAAACCTTCAAAATTTGTCGTTACTTTTCGGCCATCACCTAAGGTGTAAACCAACTTCTTTTGATCAATCACTTCGTCGTAGATGGCTTCGAAATCAAATCCGAAACTTCCGTCCTTGGCTTCCATTCGAGCCGAGTATTTTCCGCCCACCGTCAGGTCATTCGAAGCACTGGGGCATTGCCACTCGGGCGTAGCGAAATTCCACATTATGATATGTCGGGGCTCGGTCCAGAAGGCCCATACTTTTGCTACCGGAGCTGAAATAACCGTTTCAATCTGAATTTGCGAAGCACTCATTGGGTTCTCCATGCTAATATTTCCAATAGTTTTCGCACGTACGGAATTAATTTCAAACCAGAATGCAGAATGTTATTTTCAATCTTGCCGGCATTCTCGGTGTAAGGCAGTATGCCGGATCTATGAATAAAACGACTGATCAAGACTTATCTTTTCGTGGCGGCCGCTCAGAAATGGCTAACCTTATGTCCCATATGGATTGGGCGAACCATCCACTTGGAGTTTCGGAATCTTGGCCGATTGAATTGCGAACTTCGCTTTCGCTGATGATGAATTCTCAGTTTCCAATGTTTTTGACCTTTGGACCGGAACGCCATTTTTTCTACAATGACGCCTACATACCCATTCTTGGTAATAAAAAACATCCGCGCGCGCTGGGGGATCGCTTTGAAAATATCTGGAGTGATATTTGGAGTGATCTTAGTCCCATCGTCAAACGAGTCGATAGCGGGGAGTCTTCGTACTTCGAAAATATGCCGTTGTACATGAATCGTAATGGGAAATTCGAGCAAACTTATTTCACTTTTTCTTACAGCCCGATTCAAGATGCGCAATCCCAAGTCGTTGGCCTTTTCTGCGCTTGCGTCGAAACAACTGTCACCGTGGTGGCGCAGCGTAGTCTAATCGAAAGTGCGCAGCAAACTCAGCAGGCTTATCAAGAAGCCGCAGTCAGCTTGGATAACTTAAAAAGTTTTTTTATGCAGGCTCCGCTTTCGATGGTCATCTTAGAAGGAACCGAGCACCGTTTTACGTTAGCGAATCCTCCCTACGAACGATTCGCGGGTCAAAAGGTCATTGGTAAAACCGTTCATGATGTTTTTCCGGCCGATCAACTTGCGAAGTTTATTCCCCTCTTAGATAGCGTTAAAGAAACCGGAAACCCGGTCATCGGGCGCGAAATGCCGATTCATTTTCCGAATGAAACCGGCGAAATTGAAGAGCACTGGATTGATATCGGGTATCATCCATTTCGAGCAGCGGATGGAAATATTCGTGGAGTACTAGCGGTCGTCCAAGAAGTCACCGAACATATTCAAGCGCGAAAAAAAATTGAAGCCGCTCGCGAAGAAGCAGAAAAAGCGAAGCTTGAGGCCGAGCGGGCCAACGAACTTAAGTCGGCCTTCTTAGCGAACATGTCCCACGAAATTCGCACGCCGCTGGGTGCGATGATGGGTTTTGCGGATTTACTTCATGACCCGGGGCTAACGGCTTCGGAGCGCGCAAGTTTTACGAATATTCTTATCCGTAATGGGGAAAGTCTTTCGGTCATCATCAATGACATTCTTGACCTGTCAAAAGTAGAAGCGGGGCAATTGACCCTTGAATACACCGACACTTACCCAGACAAAATCGGCGCCGATGTGATTTCTCTCTTACGCGTTAAAGCGAACGAAAAAGATTTGGTGCTCGAGTATTCGCATGACGAAAGTTCGCCCGCTTCGATCGTGTCCGATCCCATTCGCGTCAGACAAATTTTGCTTAATCTTGTAAGTAACGCGATTAAGTTTACCCGTTTTGGATCCGTCACGGTACGAAGTTACAGCTGCAAGACTGAAGACGGTCGAGACGCTCTGTGTTTCGAAGTGAAGGATACCGGAATGGGAATTGCCGAGGACCAACAAGAAAATATTTTTGAAATGTTCGTGCAAGCCGATGATTCAATGACCCGGCGGTTCGGCGGTACCGGTTTAGGTCTGGCCCTTTCGCGAAGCTTGGCCCGCACCCTTGGGGGCGACGTGACGATCACCGCTTCGCAACTTGGAGTCGGTACGACCTTCCTCACTAAAATAGAAGATCAGCCCCTACGTCGCGTTAGTGAGGTGGCCGAAAAAACCCGGAGCGCTCCTTCGCAAACGCAATTGGGCGAAACGCCACTGGCCGGCGTTAACGTTCTAGTCGTCGACGACTCGCCCGATAATCAACAATTAATTTGGCGTTACCTCACGAAAAAAGGCGCCGTGGTCGAGTCTGCTGAAAATGGACTTCTTGGTTACCGCACGGCTTTAACTGGTAATTTTGATTTAGTCTTGATGGACATTCAAATGCCCGTTATGGATGGCTACATGGCGACCCAAAAGTTACGCGAAGCGGGTTTTGAAAAACCGATCATCGCGCTTACCGCCCACGCCATGAGTGAAGTTCGTCGGCGCGCGCTAAACGTCGGCTACACCGAACATTTAACGAAACCCATTAACCCGGGCGAGCTCATCGAAACCATCGCGCGCTTAACCGTGAAGCATTAATCCCGTCCGAAATTTTCGATCGCCTTCCGAGTCGAAATTCGCGCGGGAGGCGGTTCCCAAGTTTTTATCCACTTTGACCATTTCGAACTGGCGGCCTTCGATCGGTAATAAAATTCATGATCCCACTCGACTTCCGCCATTTGAATCAGTTCGGAAACAAATTTGCCGTGTCCACATAATAGGGCCGACTGGGCCGCAATTTGGTACTCGACGATATTTCCTTGTTCAAGTTTGCCGGCCCCGTACATCGACATGTACCACCCGAAGTTAAAGAAGTTTAGCCACCCGCCTATCCGGCATAGACAATAGATCGTGATCCCGATCAAGGTCATAAGGATCTCACGTGAAAGGCGCGGGCTGACATTTAGCTCTTTCAGCATTTCGCCAATGCACTGACGATGCTGCCATTCTTCACTTTCGATTTTACGAATCTGTTCCCGCTCGGTCGCGTCAACAACCGAAAGGGCGTGCCCTCGGTACGCGTAGGCGGCCTTTTCGCCCGAGTACGCATTTTGAAGCTGGCGAATAAGTTTTGCCGTCACCGCATAACTTCCTTTTTAGCAATCACGACTAATGTGTCTGCGGGTAAAATAAAATTAATCAAAGGCGCCGCGACGGCGACGGCAAAAAATAAGAAAAGTTTTTTAAGCAAAGGCGTTTTTTCTGCCGCCATTCCAAGTCGTGCCCAAAGTCCGTTGACCGCAATGGTATCCAGACGATGAGTGGATATTTTTTTGAAATTTTTCTGAATTATTATCTCGGTCAAATTTTTCTCGTTGAAATAAAACAGGTGCGGGGTGTAGAAATCGAATTGCCAAAGTCTTTTAAAAGCGCCCGTCATCTTGAAAACGGCCATAAGGCTTGCTAGGCGATAAAAGAATCCCTGACTACTCGGTAAGTTCAAAACTAAACAACCGCCCTGGTTCAATTTCTGGTAACATACATCAAGCATCTGCATCGGATCCGGCAAGTGTTCGAAGACGTCGTTAAAAATAATGTAATCAAAGTTCTGTTCCGGCGGTAAATCGTTTGGAAAAAACCCAACCAGAATCGGTAAGCCCTTTTTAATTCCAGCTTCCGCCACCGAGGGTTCTGCCTCGATACCGAATGCCTTCATCTTGCATTTCAAAGCTTCTTCAACAAACCAGCCTTGAGCGCAGCCAATGTCGATGATTGATTTATCCTGTATCGGATTAATTTTTGACAGTTCTTTCAGAATTTTTTGGAAGTTTTTTGTTCGCAAATGCTTAAGCCCGGCTTCACGCGCCTCGACAAGTTCTTCGTTTGAATTTTGAAATTCGCCTTTCAGCGTTGAAGTCAGCAGCGAGCATCTCGAGCAGCGGAAACACCACTCTTGAATGTGCATGTTCATCTCGGTTTTGCAGTTGATACAAAATTTCATTTCTGCCATTCTTTGTGTATTGTTGATCCCGTTCCAAAAATCGTATCGAACTATTTGTAATTAATCATGATAAAAAATGGCGGATCGCCCTCTATCTAAGCAAATACTGCTTGAACAGCGGTTATGGCTTTTTAACCATTTGAATCACCTTCACATTTCGTGTCCGTGGAAGTAGAATTTTTTGGTGGTTAAAGTAAAACAGGGCTGCATTCTTATTTATCGTATTTTTGACGTCGCCGAAGAAATAAATGTTTCGCAGGTGGAAGCGATCTTGCGTGACAACCGCGGTCCCGACCAATTCAAAGTTCCCAAGTACATTGACCGCGCAATTGAAATTAAAAACCCTCCGGTTACTTTTGGCCTAGGTGAAGAAACAATCTTCATTAAGGGTCGAAAAATCCAGGCCGAAGTTTTCGTGAAGGTGCGACAATTTGGAGTTTTATCTTTAATTTACCAAATCCCGATCGTACCAGGAACCAGGTGGCATCAGCTCGTAGAATTTGCGACCTTGCTCGAAGAGGGTTCCGAAATTGATGAACTGGCCCAGCAGCAAGTCAAAGAGATTTCTAGCAACATCTCGAGCACCATGACCAAGCCCAATTTATGGAGCAGCTTTGAAGATTACATAATCTATTTTTTTAACGAGTTCGAAGAAGGCGTTGATGCCAAAAATCTGATTAGCAAGGCCGACATCCCGGCGCTGTTATTAGCCGAGGACGAAGTGACGCTTTCGGAATCGACCCGTCACTCTTTACAAGAACATTTTCTGCAATACTCGGATAATGATTTGGCGCTGATCGAGTGGAATTCGGCGATCGTCGTTGAACCCAGTGGTGCGCGTGACGTTCCCGATATCTTAGAATTTGCCGTAACCCAACTGATGGAAATGCGTTTTTACGATGACTTACTTGATAAAAAATTAAAGGCGCTATCCGAAGACATTGAAAAAAAACGCTCGTCCATCTGGACCGGAAAGCACGAGCGCGTTTACAAAGAAGCCACGGCCCGCTACATTGAATTTATCGAATTTATCGAGCGCGTCGAAAATTCTCTTAAAGTCGTAGGTGATTTTTACCTAGCCACGGTCTACCGCGCTTCGACTCGTCGCTTTCGCCTGGCTGATTGGCAAAGTAACGTGACCCGTAAAATGAATATCTTAGCGCAGGTTTCAAATTTACTTCAGGGCGAAATTAATCATCGTCGCAGTAATGTTTTAGAAATCATCGTGATCATTTTGATTAGCTACGAAATTTTCATGGCGTTCTGGAAATAAATGATACACCGAGCAAGACACAATTTTTGTTGCTTGAGTAATAACGGGGCCCTGCGTTTACGGATAGGCTATTTTTTCTAGCCAAGTTCCCCCAAAAATTCTACGATGCGTGCATGATTAATCAGGGATAAGATCAACTTATCCAGGGGGCGCCGTGGATAAATCTCAATCAACCAACAGTGAGCGGGCTTCGAGTGGCATCGAAGGTTTTGACCAAATCACTGGCGGAGGCTTTCGTAAAAAAAGAATCTACTTAGTTGAGGGAGACCCCGGCGTTGGGAAGACAACTTTTGCCCTGCAGTTTCTGATTGCCGGCGCCGAAATCGGAGAAAAGGTTTTGCTTATTAGCTTGGCCGAAACTCTTGAAGAGCTTCAAGAAGTTTCTGAGTCGCACGGTTTAAATCTAGACAAAATTGAAATTTTCAATCTGACTTCGGAGATCGAACCCGAGTCCGAGTACACGGTGCTTGAGCCATTTGAAGTTGAACTTAATGATACAATGGAAAAGATTTTTGCGGAAGTACGTCGGGTCAAACCGTCACGCGTTGTGTTCGACTCACTTTCTGAACTTCGGCTCCTGGCCCAAACAACGTTAAGGTACCGTCGACAAATTCTAACCCTGAAACGTCATTTCTTAGGTCTGAATTGCACGGTGCTTTTATTGGACGATCGAGCCGGAGATTCAAACGATGTGACCTTGCAAAGTTTAGTTCATGGTGTGGTCGAACTTCAAAAATATTCGCCCGTCTACGGAAAGGCCCGCCGAAAAATTCAAGTCGTCAAAATGCGGGGGGTGAATTTCAATGCCGGTTTTCACGATTTCAATATCGTTGCGGGCGGATTGGTGATCTATCCGCGATTAGCGGCGTCGGATCACATCGTTTCGTTCACCGAAGGGGTCTGTCAAAGTGGAGTGAAACAATTAGACGAAATGCTTGGGGCGGCTTAGATCGGGGCACGGCCACGCTGATTCTTGGCGCCGCGGGCTGTGGAAAAAGCAGCCTAGGCGCGCTCTACGCCTTGACCGCTGCTGAACGCCGCGAAAAAGCCGTGATCTTTTCGTTCGACGAAGGCAGTCGAACCCTGTTTAATCGGGCCAACGGTTTGAGCATGGATTTCGGGCCCCATGTGGATTCCGGAATGTTGGTTTTTCATCAGATCAACCCCGCCGAAATGTCGCCCGGCGAATTCATGTGGACCGTGAAAAACGCGGTCGAAAAAAACGGAGCAAAAGTCATCGTGATCGACAGCTTGACCGGATATCTTGATGCCATGCCGGAATCGCAATTTCTAACGATTCAGATGCACGAAATGCTGACTTATTTGAATCATCAGGGAGTCGTGTCGATCTTGACAATGGCGCAGCACGGACACCTTGGAAGTAATATGCAAAGTCCGGCGGACATAAGCTACCTGGCCGACACGGTCATTTTGCTTCGGTATTTTGAAACCCAGGGCGAAATTAAAAAAGCTATTTCCATTATGAAAAAGCGAAGCGGCGTTCATCAAACGGCCATTCGTGAATATTCGCTCGGTCCCGATCGCATCAATGTCGGCCATGAGCTTAAAGAATTTCGCGGAGTGCTGTCCGGTACTCCGCTACTTTCCCACGACAATTTCAAATTAGAAGTCCCGAATGGCTCGCTTAGAAGGTAGCTTCGAAAGCGAAATTCTTATTTTGACCCATCTGAAAAAAGATGCGGCTCATATATCGAAAGTGCTGACTGAAGCAGGTTTACAATGCACGGTCTGTCCCACGGTCGCATTCGCCGCCACGAAAGTTCTTAAAGCGGGCTTAATCTTGATTACCGAGGAAATTCTCGAGCAAGCAGAAGCTGAAATACTCGCGCGGGCCATCCGCAATCAGCCAGCTTGGTCCGCCGTTCCGCTGCT
>CAXSEH010000144.1:0-7582 GCA_964236345.1 uncultured Bdellovibrionales bacterium | reverse complement strand
TCGGTATTTTATATTCTTCTGAGGCCCATTGACCTAAGTCTATAAGCTTGCATCTTTCAGAGCAAAAAGGTCTGAATGCGTTCTCAGGTTTATATACTGTTAAAAGCCCGCACTGCGGGCATTTAATTTGGCGTTCGGGCATAATTAATTTTGATTACAGACTGCAATTCAAAGTTTGGCAACGACTCATCGTTCCTTGAGCTGCGGTGGTGCCGCCGATCAAGAAATTGAAGTTAAAATTTTGGTTCTCGACCTTGCCGTTTGGCACTTGGATGGCAAATAATGTTCGGTTTAAACCCGTCCACAAATCACCATATCCACGAGCTTCAAATCCCGCCGAATTATTAATCGCCGAGACCACCATTTGTAATTGCAAAGGATTGCGAGTAGCGCCTTGGTAATAACTCGTGTCCGGAGCCCAAACACCAGTCGCGTAGCCAAGAGCCGCGCCCAATAATCCCCAACCAGATGGAAGTTGTCCGCTGTAATTTAAGCCGGCGTTTATTCGCGGTTTTGCGATGAAGGTAGCTAACATGTTATTTGTATTTGCGGCCGCAAATTGAATCACGATATCTAAAGAGCCTGATAAATAATAGTCGCAATTAGCTTGTCCCAAATTTTGATAGTTTTTTTCGCCACGATCACAAACACCCATTCCGTATTTAAAAAGTTCCTTCATTTTGGCGGCGTTTGTTACGGTAATCCTAGTTGTTCCCGAATAGTTGTCGGCGTAAAAACCAGTTGTGTAAGGGTAAGCTGCCGGTACCGGTCCACCGACCGCACCGTAACAACTTCCGTTCGTATAATAAGAATTAGGTGCGCATGCCGTATTGACCGGAGTATTTTCGTTCTTACTACTTCCGCAGCCGACCATGTAGATCATGCCTACGACTAAGACTCCGAATATCCAAATTAGGTTTTTCATAAAAAACTCCTTGATAGCCTCTAAAGCTTCAAAGCCCAGACCAGAATATTCACCTCTAAAAACAACAAGCTCCTTTTTACGTGTCAAAACTTTAGCCAGAGCCGTATTTTGCGCACGGTCTCAAATTGAGACAGAGGTTGATCTGGCAAGTAAAGCAAAGCATTTTGAATCTTCAAGGAGTTTTATGCGCAAGTTTTCACTGGTTACCATTTTTATATTAGCCTTTTCTCCTCTGAAAATATGGGCGGTTCAAGAATTTGAAACGGTCGTCAAAGAAACGCAATTTAATTCTTCAAGCCGCATCATCATCGACAAAGAAGAAATTGAAAAATCCCACGCGCGTAACTTAACTTCGCTGCTGGCGTCACAAGCGAATATTTCTATCGCGCAGTCTAACTTTACACCCACATCGATCTATCTTCGGGGCGGCGATTCTAGTCACGTCCTTATTCTGATTGACGGCGTTCCGTTTTATGATGCAACAACCATTCAAAGAACCATCAATCTTAATTCATTAGATATCAAAGCGGTGCAACGAATCGAAGTGATCAAAGGAAGTCAGTCAGTCTTGTACGGCGGTCAGGCGTTGTCGGGAGTTATTAAAATTGAAACCATCCCAAGAGACTTAAAAAAATCAGGATATGTATTAGGTCAGGCTGGAAGCTTCTACCATACGGCGGCAGGGGCGGGAATAGTCCAACCTTTCTCGGAACAATCTGCAGTCGTCGTACGCGGTAGTTATTCGCAAAAAGAATCGGCTTCTCCGGTATTCAAATCGGCAAAAACTTACCCCACACGTTTAGGAACTGCCGAGTTAGGTTACATCAATCGCTATTCCACGATTCAATATTTATTAAAAGCCCAAACTTCTTTTGATAAAACTTTGATTCCAACAACCGCTTTTCCCGCCTACAGCGCGGCCGATGCCGACCGCTTCGAAACTTCAACTTATCAATTAAATTTGACGGGGATTGCTTCAATTCCTTCGGCCTACGTTAAACCATCGTTGTCTGTTTCGGCTCAGAAAAGCGCGCGAATTTTCGAACAAGATATCGTAGCCGGCCAAGGATTTCCCACAAAACAAGATTACGTGGGAGATTTAGTTTCGATTCGTTACGAAATGTTAGCTTTAGATTGGGGCCCAGACTTTGATCTTCGCGTCGGCGGAAACATTAACCAAGAAAAGATGGTTTACAAAGATGCGGACGTTTTAAAATCAGACGACAAGACAGAATTTCAAGGAATTTTTATCAAAGGTCATGTATTGGTAAACAGAGCACTAGATTTAGAATTTGGAACCCGATCCGACTATAATGAAATGAAAAACAAAATCGATACTTATCAGGCGGGTTTGACCCTATTTCAAGATTTGAAATTAGAGTATTCAACCGGTTTCAAACAACCAAGTCTTTTTCAACTTTTTTCAGCCTACGGCAATACTCGATTAGCTCCGGAAAAATCAGCCAGCGCCTCGCTTTCAATAGATCATAAATTTTCTGATAGCCTTTTTGTGTCGTACACAACTTTCGCGAACGAGTTTGAAAATTTAATCGTGATTCGCGGTACGCCCCAGAAATACGAAAACGTCGACAGCTCGAAAACGCGGGGACATGAGCTTTCCGTCAGCGTGAACGACAAAGAAAACTCGTCGACCTATAATTTGACGCTGGGTTATCAAGAGCCTTACGACGACAGCCAAAAAACCTGGTTAGTTCGTAGGCCCCTTAGAACCGCCAGCTTTAAGGTCCGTAAAGATTTTGAAAGACTTGGATTAGGTGCAGAAATTATTCACAATGGCAGCCGTCGAGATCGAACTGGCTCGACCACTTACGGAGATTTAGTTTCTTATACTTTGTACAATTTAATTGTGGATTACAAATTACATAAAGAACTATCGATCTTTTCCCGCATCCAAAATCTAGCGGATTCTCATTATGAATCCAGCTACGGTTTCTACGATGAAGGAATGAACACGCAAGTCGGGGCCGAGTACGTTTTTTAAAGACCTTCTTTAGTCATCTTGCAATTTTCGACTAAAACTTTCGGAATTCTTTTCGAACGCGAATTTGGGGCTACCGCTTTTTTTAACGTAATGAGAACGACGCCATTTTCATCTTTAACGGTGCAGTCCGTTTTACCGGTCGGCACGGCGGTCATGTTATAAGCTTGCATGCTTCCTAATTTAAATCCGCGGTCGTTCCCGTATTCGTAAACGAGGGCGGTGACTAAATCACACTTCATGGCCCCTTTGTTACTTGGATCGGAGTAAACGTTGATTAGAGCTGAGGCCCCGACGCCTTGACCTTCGTTACCTAAGGCTTCGGTTCCGGCACACAGTTGAACTTGGCCATAAAAATCTTGAGCCTGAGAAGGTTCGCGCGAAGTTTCATTGGTTTTGGCCTGAGCCTTGGTGTTCATAACAAATAGGCACAGAATGGTAAGGATCGTTAATTTCATAGATGCTCCTCATAATTGAAATTGAATTTAGTAAAACATGTTTAACATGGTGTAAGTCTCAGACAAACTTTCGTAGTTTGGCTTATTTAAAAGGTAGTAATCATATTTTTTTGCTCTGAATCCTAAACCTAAAGAAGTCGTTTTCGTAAAAAAGTAATTAGCGCGGGTTGAAAACATGATGCTGCTTCTTTTCGAATCCCCGAAACCGTAGGTAAATTGTCCGTCGACGCTCCAAAAATTAAAGATCGGCATCGACGCGCCAATACCCATTTTGTAAAGGTTGTAGGAATCAACGAAGTCTGAGGTTGATTTACTATTTTGATAATTTTCAAAACCAAGGCTTCCGTAATATTGAAAACTGCCGCCGTTTACCCAACTCCAAGGTTGGTTAAATCTATAAAGGTAACTTAGTTCAGCCGTGGTAACCAAATTACTTGCAGTTTGCGAAGTAACTGTCTTGTTGTACGATGCCCTGAAACCTTGCTGATTGATCCAGTGTGTTCCCGACACTTCTAAATTGTATCCAGTATTTATTTTGTTCGCATTTCCTAATTGTCTTCCCGAAACTAGAAAAGATTGTGATGCCGTAAGTCCGACATTAGATAAGTGAAAATTTTGATTTCGAATAATATCTTGGGGCGATGTCTTCACGGTCGATTGCATGCTTTGCGGTTTTATTTCGGCCTTCGGTTCAACGGCGGCAATTGTTCGTTTTGCCGGCGCCGGTTTTTGCAAGACGACCGGGGCTGGAGCTGGTTTGTAGACAACCGGCGCTGGCTTCGGCACGACTTTAACCGGTTCGACGACCGGTGCCGGCTCTGGCAATTTGGCAAGTATAGGTTTCTGAACTTTTTCCGTTACGCTCACTTTTTCGGTTGGCGAATAATCAGTTAAAACCTGACCGGGCAGAACTTTGCGATAACGAAAGTAAAACGTGCCCGGCGTCCGGAAATTGTGACTGAAGTAAGAACTTTTCCAGCCGTACACAGTTTCGCCATCGGCAAAATCATCGCGCGTAGAAACTTCAGCAACGTATCCAACTGCGGCAGATGGGTCATCGATTTTAAAAGCGAAAGGGTTCTTCGCGCGATCTTCATCTTCCGTCGAAAGGGCAGTGAAACTGACGGTGGCCGCGGTAAAAGGTTCAAAGAAATAATTAGGTTTTAGAGTGAAACTTTTGTTTCGTCCTAATTCTGAATTAGAACTTAGCATTCGGCTGTAATAATCATAAAGCTTGTAATTTCCGCGCGGTGCAACCGGCGCCTTTGGAACCAAAATCGATAAACTAGATGGTTGATTTGAAGGTTCCCTTTGGCCCTGAATGGAATCAGCCTTAAAAACCTTTTTTGCTTCAAAGGCGATATTCTGTTGAAGTGCAATTACTTCTTGTTTCGGTGCTTTGACTTGAGCATTTCCCTTCAGAAGTACGATTTTTTGAACTTTGGATTTGTCGTCCCTAAAGAATTGGATGTCTGACTGATCGCCCGTGATCTCGACGATTTCGTTTTCAATTTTTAGTTTCATCTTACCTTTTACGGTTAACTTAATGTTACCTTTTACGAACTCGGGGGTGTCGGTTAACTCATCAAATATAATCAAACTGTTTTGGTCGACATTTAGAACTTGGCCCGATTTAAAAGTAACTAAAGCTGAAGAACTTGCACCCGTTGATAACGAGTCACCGTGATAAATAGGTTCATTTTTTTTCGTAGATTTGAAATCAATCGACTTAGAATCTTTTTTGCGGACATCGTTCTTGTAGACAGAAACTTCAGCCAGGGCCGAAGCTTTCTTATCATTGAAGAAACTTAGAACCGAATCTTTATAATAAAACAAAGCCATCAAAACGATAAGCAAAAGCGCAGGTATTGCCGCTTTTTGGATGGGGTTCTTAGTTTCATTTTGATTCGAGTTTTCCACTAATCATATTTTCGGCTAACTATTAGACGAATTAAACGAGACGAAGGTCATTTGCATCTATATTTAGTCTAACGGCCAGTGAGGATCGGTTTAAGAACCACCGATAATAGATACGATGAAAGTTAAGTTTCCGTTAAAATATAAAATTTTTTCGATGGTATTTTTCATACAGCTGATTGTTGTATCGGTATTTATACATTCGTTCGTGAAATTTTTTAAGGAAGACAAACTGACCTCGGCCTACGAATTAAATGCCTCGACGATTTCAGAAATGAAAACTAAATTCGAATCCAAGATATTTTTGATTGTTGAAAAGTTGAAGGCGATGACTTCGCTAATCGAGCGCAACCAATACAACCAACTTAAGTTAGTCGATTACCTAGACCTCGACTCAAATAAGACGATCGAAGCGCTTTTCCATTTTGAAGAGTATGGACCGGCAGTTCCATTTCACCTGGTTGAAAAATTTGATAAACTGAAGACTCCTGAAATGACTTCCTATTTCGCGAAAATATACCAAATGAGCGGATCGCAGTTTCCTTATTTCTGGCGTTTTGAATGGAATAATCAAAGCTACACGGGCATGGGAATTACGCTCAGTTACAGCATTGAAACTAACGGAGTCCCGCAAAACAAGAATCACATTTTTTTCATTCTTTTTAATCAAGTAGACCTCTTTCAGCTGAAAAATAAAAATCAGCTAGCCGAGGCCGTTGTTTTCACAAAGTCCGGCCAAATTATTCATGAAAAAAGCGCGCTCGAGACGGCGGATTTGAAAACCATTCCGAATTTACCAAGCTTTAGAAACTCAATTCAAAATCAAAGCATCATTCAGGTTTCGCAACAGGTCATTGGCGGGAAAAACTTTTTGATCTCGACCCAACTGCAAAGCTTCGGGGACTTGGTCATTGCCACCCTTATTTCAACTGAAACGGCCTTCGCGGGCGTCAAAAATGTTTATATGAGCGCATTCATCTTGGCGGCCATTTCGATGCTTTGCAGTTACTTCATTGCGATGTATCTATCCTCTTCAATCACGAAGCCAATCAGTTCACTGACTCAACAAATGCAGAACGTTTCAAAGGGCCAGCTCGACGTGGTTGTTGACGTATCCTCAAGAGACGAAGTGGGGATATTAGCTTACAATTTTAAGCAAATGACCTTTGATTTGAAAGCGTCAAAGCAAGATCTGATGAATTTGAATGCGGACCTTGAGAATAAGGTCGCGGAACGAACCAAGCAGTTAGAAGAGCTTACGATGACGGATACGTTAACGGGCGCTTATAATCGTCGTTACTTCGACAACAAGGTAGCGGAAGAACTAAAGCGTTCTAAAAGAAGCGGCCACCCCGTCGGACTTCTCTACTTGGATATCGATCATTTCAAAAAGTATAACGATCAGAACGGTCACCCCGAAGGTGATGCCTTACTTATCAATTTCGTAAAAGTAGTCAAAGAACTTATCCGCGGAGAAGACTTTTTCTGTCGCCTAGGTGGGGAAGAGTTTTGTATTGTGACCGTGAATACCGCCGTCGAGGGTATTCAGATCTTGGCCGAAAAAGTACGAGCAAAAATTTATGAAACAGATTTTCAATTCGGCGAAAAACAGCCAATGGGACGTTTGTCTTGTAGTATCGGTGTCAGTAGTTATCCAGAATTTGCTCACGATGCTGATACCTTAGTGAAGGCGGCCGATGAAGCTCTTTACCGTGCAAAACAGGGCGGTCGAAATTGTTGGAAGCTTGCAGAAAAACCGGTAGCAAAACAGGTTGATGAAGTCTATACTCAGTTAAACAAGACTAAGGTTTCATAGGAAAAAAAATGAGTATATTTCGTAAAACATATTTTATTTATCCGGAAATTCAGCGCCCTTTAATTAAAATGGTTATTCTTAGTTTAGTCGTTATCAGCTTATTTCAATGCGGCTTTATTTTTCTTTCAATGAAGTGGCTTGAAGCCAAAATTCAGGCCGACATGACGATCGTCGTTGATTACCGCGTGTTCGGGCCTTGGAAAAATCTTTTGTATTATTCCGTGTTCTTTCCGCTGGTCATGAATTTCATCGTAGGCCTATCATTTATTTTATACGTATCGAACAGATTTGCCGGCCCGCTGTTTAGACTAGAACGAGAATTAGATCGTTTCCTCGGTAACGAAACAAAAGAGCTGGTCGTTAAATTTAGAAAAGACGACTACCTACATACGTTGGCCGAAAAGGTAAATCAGCTTAAAGCCCGCCGAGATTAATCGAAATGCTGTCTTATTTTGAGACGGCTTATC
>CAXSEH010000143.1:0-7631 GCA_964236345.1 uncultured Bdellovibrionales bacterium | reverse complement strand
ACACTGCGTTGCTGCATTGCAATATAACCAATGTCGTGTACTTTATGCAAGAAAATTATTGCATTGCATTATAATAATTATCCCCAGTTCTGGCCTTTCCCGCCGTAAAGGAGCCGCTGATAATAGCTTAAACAGCGGTTTTGGGGGCAAAATGACACACGAAATTCAGCAAATCATAGCTAACTTCCTGAAATACCAAGAGAACGTAGAGACGGCCTCGCCTTTGACCATTCGGGCCTACGGAACCGATTTGAACCAAGCCTTTAAAGGCCCTAAATTGTCAGCACCCGGAAAAATTAACAATTACGACGAACTCTGGCTGATCGCCCGCGATGCTTTGAACCAATGGGGGAAGCTTTCGCTCGCCTCGCGTAACCGTAAAATAGCTACTTTGAAAAGCTTTTTTAAATGGATCTTCAACGAACGCTTCACCGAAAAAGACTACGGTTCACTGCTGGTTTGCCCTACCGTTCCTAAGAAAATACCCCACTTTTTGTCGGTGGACGAGGTGGTTTCGGTTCTGAATGCGATCGAAATCCGCGCTCCCGAACTAACCCTCGCAAAAGAAATCCTTTATCTACAAAAACAAAAGACCCTTTTTTTACTGCTTTACGGTGGGGGCCTACGCATCAGTGAAGCTTGCGGACTGCGCTGGAAAGACATCCAATTCACCGAAAGACGTTTACTTATTAAAGGAAAGGGATCGAAAGAAAGATTTTCGATACTTCCGGAATTTTGTTTTGCGCACCTGAATAATTTCCGTCGGCGCGCTGGTTTTGAAAAAGCCCCATTCGTTTTTGGCGACGAACCTTTGCATACTCGAATTGGTTACGACATGATTCGCTCGTTGGGAGCGCTCGCGCAGTTGATGAACCCGCTGCATCCCCACGCGCTGAGACACAGTTTCGCGACTCATCTTTTAACGAGCGGCGCGAACCTTCGCACCTTACAGACTTTGTTGGGTCACGAAAGCCTACAGGCGACCGAAAAGTATACGCATTTAAGTGTGGATCACTTGGCGCGCCTTTTAGATCAAACGCACCCTTTGATGAAGATGAAATTAAGTGGAAGCTGAGACTTCTCTGGTTTCTAAGGCTTTTTTCGCTGTCTTGAAACGAATTTCATTCAAAATTAAATAAAAAACCGGAACGACGAACAAGGTAAAGACCGTAGATACGACGGTACCTCCGATGATCACCAGACCCATTGGTCGACGCGTCTCGTGCCCCAAGCCTCCGCCCAGAACCAACGGCAACGCCGCCATGACCGTTGCCACCGATGTCATTAAGATGGGGCGTAACCTAACCGGACAAGCTTTTAAGAGCGCCTCTTTGTAAGAGCATTTATCGATACGTAAAATCTGGGTTGTGAATTCGACCAGCATGATCGAATTCTTTTTCGCGATTCCCATCAAGACGATCAAACCGATGAAGCTAAATAGATTCAATGAAATATTCGTAGCCCACAAAACCATAATGGCGCCGCTCGCCGAGAACGGTAGCGCCATCAAAACCGAAATTGGATCTCGGAAGGAATTAAATTGAACCGCTAAAATCATGTAAGCCACCAAAATACCAATCAGCAGCGCTGAAAGTAAATTTTGAAAGCTCGAGCTAAAACCCGCGGATGCCCCCTCAAGGTGAAACGTGTAGCCTTCGGGCAAGATCGACTCGGCATAGGATTTTGCTTTTTCTAGAACGCTTGCTTGTGACTGGCCGGGAAAAAGATTGCCGTAAACCGAAATTGATCTTTGCCGGTTAATTCGGGAAATGGATTGCAAAGTTTTTTTATCTTCCGATTTAACGATATCGCCGATTTCGATAATGTTTCCGTAATTATTTCTGACGTATAGTCGCTTCACGTTTTCGACGTTTGTAATTTGCGATTCGTTCACTTTAAAGCGGATGTCGTTTCTTTTTCCGTCGGCCAAGAACTGCCCGCCCCGCACCCCCGCGATGGCCGCCTGCAAAACTTGCGAAACTGCTTCGACACTGACGCCCTTTCTTAAAAGCAGGTCGCGGTCAGGAGTCAGGCTTAATTCCGGAAGTCCTAAGCGGTAATCGGTATCGACGTCGACCGCTAATTTTTGATCCGTAATACCCTTGATCATTAACTGCGCTTTTTCGTTGAGTAAATCTAAATCGGCACCGCGTAAATTAAAGGCCACGGGATTCAGCTTTCCGGTCGTTAAATTTCGGGCCGAATTATCACGCATCGATACGCGAAGTCCTTTATAATCTTTTAGTTTTTCACGAATCTTATTCATGATATCCACGTGACTTAGCTTTCGGTCATCTTGATCAATCAATATCAGCGGCATGAATAATTGCGCGGGCCCAATAGAAATTAGATAGCCCTTTATTTCGGGAATACTTTTGACGATATCTTCAATGGGTTGAACCAAGGTTATGGTTTGATCTAAAGAAGTTCCGGGATTGCCATTCGCGGTCAGCATAATGAGGTTTTGATCCTGAGCCGGAACGAATTCTTGTTTCACGCCCTTGATTAAGAACAGGGATGCGACGAAGAAAGTCATCGAGGTGATGAATACAATCCACTTGTGGCGGATGGCACTGTCTAATAAATTGCGATAAGAACCAGAAAATCTTTCGAAAAAGTGATCTAATCTGAGCTCTAGCTTAGAAGGCTTTTTCTGCGTTCGCAACAAGACCGCCGCACGCATTGGGGTAATCGTGATAGCTTCTAGCAATGACAAACACACGGCCGCAGACATCGTTATACCGAACTGAAATAAAAACTTTCCGATTACGCCGTCCATAAAAATCACGGGAAGAAAAACCGCTAAGACGGCTAGCGTGGCCGCGATCGCGGCGGGCATAACCTCTTTGCAGCCGTCGAGCGCCGCATCGTGAGCCGATTTTCCCATATTATAATGGCGGACAATATTTTCTAAAATCATGATGGCATCATCGACGACGATCGAAATCGAAAGCGTTAACGCCAGAAGGGTAAATAAATTTAAAGTGAAACCAGAAAAATAAAGAATGATGAAGGTACCTAAAATGGAAGTCGGAATTGAAAAAAGAATGTTAATCGAAGACTGTAAACTTCCTAAAAAAAGAAAACATATTAAGATCGTGATGAGTGATGCTACCCAAAGCTTTTCGATTGTTAAATCTACGGTGGCTTTTGTAGATGCCGTCGAGTTCACGTTAACTTGGTACGAAATTCCTTCAGGATATTTTATTTCATTTAACTTCTTAAGTACTGCATTGGCGACGTCGACTTCATTGACTCCCCTTTGCTTTTTGACTTGAACGGTAACTGCCGTTTCGCCATTCACCCGCGCAACGCGCCGAATATCATCAAGGCCATCTTCAACGGCTGCCACGTCTTTAATGTGAAAAGTTTTATCTTGGATAAGTTGACCGCCGCGCTTCAGGATCGGAAAATTTGCAATCTCTGAAGGACTACGGGCTTCGCCCAAAAAACGAACGCGGATTTCACGCTTGCCATCAACGTACTGACCCGCAGCACTTTCGATATGCTGGCTAGCGACCGCTTCGATGACGTCATTCACGGTAAGATCGTTTTTGATGAGTTTATTCAGATCGATCCAAACCCGCAAGTTGCGATCCGGAAAGCCCCCGGTCGAAACCTCGCCAACACCCGGAATAAATTGTAATTCGTCCATGAAAGTATTTGTGGTAAAGCGGATAATTTCTTTTACGTCGCGACTTCCTGACAAGGACAAAAATAAAATCGGATCTTCTTCGGGATTTGATTTTCTAACGATCGCCGGGTCAACCCCCGTGGGTAAACGCAACTGACTTAAAGCCGTCTGAACCTCTTGCAGGGCGACGTCGATATTGCGGTCCATGTTAAATTCTAACGTGATCGTGGCCTTACCTTGAGTTGCCGAAGAGCGCATTTCTTTGATACCTTCAACCGCCAACAGTTTTTGTTCGGTAATATCAATGATGTCACTTTCGACAACTTCGGGCGCCGCACCCGTATAATTCATCGAGATATTTAAGATAGGAAAATTCACATCGGGCATTTGGCTAACGCCTAATTTATTTAAACTGATCGCACCAAAAATGATAAGTGCGCCCATCAACACCCACGCGAACACGGGCCGACGTAATGAAATTTCGATTAAGTTCATGAAAACCCCGCATCTGCTGTTTTTATATATTGCAACACCATGGATTCAATTGAATCCATATAGTCTTCTACAAGTTGATTAGAATCTTCAATCTGCAAAAGCTGCTTGGTATCGCTTAGGTTTAATTTTAAGAATGAGCTCATCCAAGGTTCAATTGAAATCACGCCTTGCTGGTAAAGTAGCTTCAAGCAAAAGTGTAACCGTAGCAACTTTAAGTCATCGGACTGACTGACCGCCTTTAAGGTATGGCCGGTCAAATTAAATAAGAAATCAGAATTAGCATCACCTTCTTGGCAAACGTGAGAAACGCAGTTCAAAACGAATAGGGCTAATTCTAGGCGATCGTAGTTTTCACGAATATCTTTGAAGTCTTCGATGAGGGTCGCTTCGTTGAGCGTTTTTATTTTTGCCGGGTCGGAGTTATCTTTATAACTTAGATTAACATAGTGAAGAGGCTCAAGAATCCCTCCGCCGAATCTTTTTTTACTTTTCAGGGCACTTCGCGCCATGAAAGAATATTTGGATCCATTTGCACCTAAGGCGTGAATAATCAAATCGGCTTCACCGTATTTGATTTTTTTAAGAATGATGAATCGATCTTGTTTTTCACTCATATACGCTCACAATATATAGATAAACTATATATTATGAATGTGGCCTAGTCTTTTAAATTCCTCACTAACTTGATTCAATTTCAAAACCAGATCGGGATTTTGTCGCAGGGCATGAACCGAAATAACCAAAAGTCCGCGTAGTAAAGTTTCGTTTTCGGCTTCTTTCCACCAGTTTTTCCACGATTGTAGAATCCAGAATGGGTATTTAGAAGGGGCTAGGCACTGGGCATCGGGTAACTGAAGTTCCTGCTGCAGAGCGAAGGCATTAACCAGTCCATAATTTAAAACGACGCGATCCTTTAACCTTAAGGTAGTTGAAACGAATCGATTAAAATACGCCTGTTTTTCGTGGGTCAGCCGAGCTTCGAAATCCGTCAACAGTTGGGAATCTTGATCATTGTCCTTTAACAGAAAGCTTTCAATATCCGCAGGCGTGAAATCTAAATTTTGAAAATTTCCGATATGGGTGCCTGCTTTGAATCGGTCCGCATGGACAACGATCGAGGGTTTCTCAGAAAATATCGGTGCACGCAGTATTTGTATAGAATAGGGAAATATTTTTTCACTTTTATCCTGGTGATGGCAAATCTGAATTGAATAAATTCTTTTGTGCGAAAGCATTTGGTGAATTTCTTGCGCACGTTCGGCATCCACGAGTACTTCGCCGGTGATTTCGTTTTCCGAAGCCCAGATCACAAAATTGGTATCGGCGTGAAGAGTTTCAATGAATTCTAACCAGTTTTGCGCGTCGGCTTTTACCTGCAGCGGATTGACGTTACGTATCCAAATCGGACTTAATGCTTCTATCAATGATGACCCGTTCTTCGCCACCGCAAAGTGAGACTTGTGCGCCATGAACTGTTGCAAGCTAGTTGCGATATCAAACAACGCAAGCGATGCATTCTGGTAAAAACGAACTTTATGATTTTCGTTGAAATATTGGGCGCCCAGATCGCGGTTCAATAAAAAATATTTTTCGTTCGCAAAATGAGATGACATAGACTTTCTATTTGAAACTGTTTTCGGCTGTGATCCTAGTTGTGTCTTCAAGGTCACAGAAAGACCAGCCTAATGTCTTGAATTGAGTGCCAAGTTATAGTCTTTGCTCAAGGCTGCAAAGCGCGCTTTAATAGTAGGTGAGGTGAATATGAATTTAAAATTAGCTCTACCGTTATTTTTGATCGCACTTTCCGCGCCGTTAAGTTCTTGGGCCCTGTTTGAAGCGCGCCTGACCGGCGGCGTAACTCAGGCGAAACCCGATCTAAAAGATATTTGTACTGGATCTTGCTCGAACCCATCCGCCTTAGGTGATGTTGCCTACGTTCCCGGAGTTGGACTAGATGCCATCGTCAGCTTACCCCTGATTCCTTTCGGCTTTGGTCTTCGCTACGAAGGCCTTAAGATGACTGCCGATAATGGAAACTACAACACCGAAATAAAATACTCGCGAACGGCATTACTGATTAATTATCGACTTATAGACACCATCGTCCACTTCGGTCCGATCGCGACGTATGGCCTGTCGCACACCGGTAGCATGGTCGTAAAAGAAAACGGCAATACGGTGATGGATTTAAATACCGGTAGCGTTTCCTCGTACTCGATTGGATTGGAACTAGAAGTAAAACCCTTGATCGTGATTCCTATAGTCGTCGGCGCCGAAGCGGGATACATGAGCCACAAATGGAATGGCTTCACAAACTCGGTGAACAATACCAAAAAAGATGTGGACCTCAGCGGAACTTACATCAAAGTTTTCCTGGGCCTTGATATCTAATAGGCACTTACGTCCTGATCTTACCAGAGTGTTATTATCAAACCTCCTGTTTGATGTAGACTGAAAAGGTCATCATAAACATGGAGGTTTTTGTGTTTCTACGTCTTGCCGTTCTTATTATTTTATCTACTTCATTCGCTAACGCCCAAGAGTCATCTGGAGTTATGGACAGTGCACGCAGCGCACTCGATAAAGCTTCCGGAGCCGTTGCGAATTTAAACACCGTGGCCGAGAGTTTTTATCAACGTACATTTGGTGGAAGAATTGATGCGGGTCTTAGTCGACTAAGTGCTGCCTCGGGCGGATTAACTGGAGATACCGTTCAAATGGAAACCGCTTCAAACCGAGTGAAAGAATTAGCCGCAATCAGAGCTAAAGAAGGCGTTAAGGCCGCTGAAGCCATGGAAGCCGCTAGCAACGCGGTTTCTGAGGCGGGCCGTTCGGCATCAAACGCGTACAGCATCGGAAAACAGCAAACCGTCGACGCAACAAAACAGGCCGCAATTGCCGCTCAACTTAATTTGGCCACTTCTTTAAATTTTGATTTCAGTCGCTTAGTTTGGAAAAGTACGAACGTAAATGACACGATAAAAGCCATTGAACAAAAACTAGATCAATCGGTGATGAATGCTTACCTTCAACAAAAAATGGCGCGACTTTTAAGTTCGGACAACCTTTGCACAGCCGCAAAAAGTTGTACGGATAACAAAGGTAAAAATAAAGCGACTTTTAATATGAATGATTTAAAAGATATCTTTCCCAACTCTGGCCCCGAAATTCGCGGCGCTAAGGGGACAAAAAGTGCGGGATCTTCAGCAAGTTCGGCCGACGGCACAAATAAATAGTTTACAGAATCAGGCCTCGACCGAGGTCTGGTTAATCGTCTAGATTTCCCATCTTTTTCTTCAGTCTTTACTCGATAAATCCGAAAAATCATTATGACCATTACCTTTAGCATGCGGCACATTTTCGGCCTATTCTTTTTTCTTTTTGTTGGCGCCAAAGTTTCGGCGCAATCATACGAACTTAAGGGCGATTACTTCGTGCGAAGTTCAACCGATTTTTTATCGAACACAAATAAAATTGGCGTACTACATAACGGCAGTACTTT
>CAXSEH010000142.1:0-7639 GCA_964236345.1 uncultured Bdellovibrionales bacterium | reverse complement strand
TGTCTTATTCGTCAAGGAGGATGAATTGGCTGAAGAGAAAGCATCAACAGAAGCAGCACCAGCAACAGCCGCGGCGCCAACTGGATCAAAGCCCATCGTTTTGTACGCCTTAGTTGTCGTGAATATGTTGGTCGTAGGTTTCGTTGGTTTTATGGTTTGGAAGAATAGTCAGAAGCCACATTCAACTGTCGATCAGGTCATCGAAGGTGTCAAAAAAGACGATCATGCAGAAGCCGAAAAAACTCCTGAAGTTGGAAAAGTGATTCCGCTGGAAACTTTCATCGTGAACTTAGCGGGCTCAAAAGGCCGAAAAGTTTTGAAAGTAAATATGGAGCTTGAAGTTAAAGGCCAAGACATCATTCAAGAAATTGACAATCGCAAAGCGCAGATTCGTGATTTCATTATTATCATCCTTTCAAGCAAAACATACGATGAAGTTTCAACGAAGGAAGGCAAAGACGGCCTTCGTAATGAAATAAAAGATAACGTTAATTCCTTTCTAAGCAAGGGGAAGATCGTCAACGTTTACTTCACCGAACTTATTTACAACTAATAAAGACAAATACAAGAAAGGCATAGCGTGAATCAAATATTATCCCAAAGCGAAGTTGATGCATTGCTGGCGGCCGTCACGGACGGTGACATAAAGCCTGCGGCTGATGCAAACGGGCCTTTAGGAGACTTAAAATTAGCGAAAGAAGATACGCGCAACATTATTTCTTACGACTTAACAAGCCAGGATCGAATCATTCGCGGTAGATTGCCGCAGCTTGAAGTTATTTATGAAAAGTTCATGCGGGCATTTCGGGTTTCGTTGTCTTCGGCACTTCGTAAGATTGCTTCGATTACATTAACTTCAACCGAATTTTTGAAATTCGGCGAATTTATCAATACGCTACCTATTCCTACCTGCATGAGCGTTCTGCGCTTTAATAACTTACGGGGTTCGGCCCTATTAGTTATCGAAGCAAAGCTAGCCTACGCGCTGGTCGATTCTTTTTTTGGAGGGGCCGATCGCCCTTACGCCAAGCTTGATGGAAAAGAATTTACGCCTATTGAATTACAAATCGTCAAAAAAGTCGTCGAACTTGCCATTCATGATTTAGAAATGTCTTGGTCAACGATCGAAAAGATTGGCTGTTCGTTTCAGCGGACCGAGATTAACCCGCAATTTGTAGGAATCGTGCCCCCGACGGACGTTGTTATCGCGTCAACTTTCGACGTAGAACTGGAACAAGCTTCCGGAACAATTTCGATCGTTATTCCCTATTCGACGATTGAACCCATCAAGCAAAAACTTTCTACTGGTTTCCAAGTTGAATCGGATCAGACCGATAAAAAACTTTGGACATCTATCATTAAAGAGCAGCTTCTGGAAACTGACGTCGACATCAAAGTGAACCTGGGCGAGACCGAAATTAAGTTGAAAGATTTAATGAACCTGAAGATCGGTGACATCATTCCGTTAACCCAAGATTCTTCGGGCGAGCTGGACGTACAAGTAGAAAATGTTCGTAAGTTCAAAGGCTACTACGGCGTTCATCACGGAACCGTCGCGATGCAGATCACAAGACAAATTGAAAAATGATTTTATTAAGAAACGTTATCGGGGGATAAATGGCAAATGATCAAACAGAAAATGTAACCGAAAAAATAAGCGAAGTGACCGCGGCGTCTGATGCCAAAGCAAGCGGAGTCAAAGACCGCAATCTAAACCTTATCATGGATATTCCATTGAAGGTTACGGTTGAGCTTGGGCGTACCAAAATGCCCGTTAGCGAATTGCTTAACTTAACCCAAGGTTCGGTCATAGAACTTGCAAAATTGGCAGGTGAACCGATGGAAGTGTTAGTCAATGACAAGTTGATTGCACGCGGAGAAGCCGTCGTCGTTAACGAAAAGTTCGGCGTTCGTTTGACAGATATCATTTCTCCATCAGAAAGAATCGAGCAACTAAAATGATGAAAACCGCATTGATAGCACTTTTGTTTGTGACAAACTTTGCTTTTGCCTCCGCTACTGAAGAGGTAGCGACGGCAACAACCACGGTGACCCCCACCGAACCAATCGTTTTAACAGAAGAAGTCCAACCGGTTAAAGCCGCTTTAAGCGAAAGTGAAATTCCTTTAAACGTTGATACGACCAAGAAGGTTTCCGATGTCAGTTCTACGCCGAAGCGGCTTGCGTTGACGGGCTTTATATTGATTTCGATTTTAGGTGCAAGCTATTACATGGTTCGTAAGTATAAACTGTCGAATAAAATAAATAAGTCGAATACCAAAATTAAAATTCTGTCGCAACACTATCTAGGGCCGAAAAAAAGCCTGGCGATCATTCACGTAGCCGGAGAATCAATGCTTATCGGCATTACGGACCAGAACATATCTATGATTAAGTCTTTGTCGCTGATCGACGACGAAGTGCCGGCTGACCTTCCCCAAAATTTCGCGGACACACTCCAATTAAAAACGCAGCGACCTGCGGGGGCTTCACGCGCGACAACGACGGAAGAACTTGAAGAAGAATTTTCTTTCGCTGGCGTAAAGGATTCAGTTTCAAAGAAAATTAAATCGATGCGGAGTCTTTCGTGAGATTTTTGAAAATCTTTATTCCATTGGGATTACTGTTTGTAGGTTCTTGGGCCATGGCCCAAGTGACGTTACCAACTATGAATCTGGGTTTTAAAACAACGCAGAATCCAACGGAAGTGGTCAACACCGTCAAAATGGTTTTAGTGATGACGGTGCTTACCCTAGCCCCCGCGATTCTGATCATGATGACCGGTTTCACGCGTATATTAATTGTTCTATCTTTTTTGCGACAAGCCATTGGCGTGCAACAAATGCCGCCGAACCAGATGCTTGTAGGTTTATCCCTATTTTTAACTTTCTTTATTATGGGACCCGCATTCACCGAAATTAATCAAAAAGCCATCCAACCTTATATGAGCAATCAACTTTCGCAAGACCAGGCCATCGATTACACGTTGGCCCCGCTGCGTAAATTTATGTTTAATCAGACCCGTGATCAAGACTTGGCCCTATTTATCAAATTAGCCCAAGTTGAAAAACCGAAAACTCGGGCCGACGTTCCGACACTTGTTTTGGTTCCTTCCTTTATCGTTTCCGAACTGAAAACGGCGTTCATGATTGGTTTCATCATATTTTTGCCCTTTTTGATCATAGATATTTTGGCCGCCAGCGTACTGATGGCGATGGGAATGATGATGGTTCCACCGGCCGTAATTTCTCTTCCGTTTAAAATCATGCTTTTTGTTCTGGTAGACGGGTGGAGCTTGCTAATTGGTTCGATGGTTAAGAGTTTCGGCTAAAGATAAGGGAATCAAGAATGAATGAAGATATCGTCATCCAGTTAGGACAAGATGCCTTAAAAACTTTAGCGATGCTTTCAGCACCGCTACTGCTAAGCACGTTGGTGATTGGTTTAATCATCAGTATTTTTCAAGCGTTGACTCAAATCAACGAAAACACTTTGACGTTCGTTCCGAAGATGGTGGTTATCGCCATCGTACTTATTTTGGCCGGGCCTTGGATGTTAGATTTAATGAACACTTACACGACGAACCTTTTCGAAAACATTGCAACCGTTGTTAGGGGCGGACCATAAATGATTAATTTCACGCAAATGACCGAAATTCAAATTTTGATGTTTGCGCTAATTTTTTTAAGAATGATCGCGTTCATCGGATCCTCTGCCATTTTCAGCTCGCAAAGCATTTCGGCCATCGTTAAAATTTCGTTTTCACTTTTGTTAAGCGTGATCGTGTTTAAGTCCGTCGCGACCAATGTGGCGTTAATCCGATTGCACGAGGGTGAAGGTGATCTACTCATGTTAGCGGGCCGCGAAGTTTTGGTGGGATTAGCGTTAGGGTTTGTCACGCGACTTTTCTTTTTCGCCATTTCCATGGCGGGCGAAATCGTATCGTTGTCATTAGGACTTTCGCAGGCGCAAATTTTCAACCCCATGATGGGCGCGATGGGAAATGTTCTAGAACAATTTTACGTTGTGATCGCGACGTTAATTTACCTTTGCTTAGATGGTCACCATGCCCTTATCCAGGGATTGGTGCAGAGTTTCAGTAGCATCGAAGTCGCGCAGCTTTCTTTCAAGGTGGGCGCTTTAGCCGAAATCGTTTTAAAGGCACAAAACTTTTTTGTGATGGGAATACAGATCGCGGCTCCCATCATGATTTCGATGTTAGTGGTGCAAGTAGGCATTGCGCTGCTAAGTCGCGCGGTTCCGCAGATCAACGTATTGGTCACCTCAAGTTCCATTACGAGCTTGTTAGGCACGGTTGTTATATTCGTTAGCTTGCCTTTATTGGTTATGCAGATGACCGGACTTATGAATTTAACGACCATTGAATTTTTTAAATTTTTAAAAGTGATCTAAAAGAAATAGGAACAAATGGCTGAAGACCAAGGCGAAAAAACCGAAGAAGCAACGGACTCCAGACGCGAAGATTTTCGCAAGCGGGGACAAGTGGCGATGACGCGCGAATTCAGCACGTCTTTGTTTTTTTTGCTTATGGCGGGCCTGATGTACGTAACCGGTCGGTACTTTCTACAAAATATTTACGATGTCTTCGGTCAAGCCATGGGCGGAGAATTTTTTGAAAAAATGCGCGAAGGTCACATTCGTGAAATCATGTTTAGCATCGGTTACAAAATCGTAATTTTAATTGCTCCAATGTTTTTAGTATCTTTGGTCATTGGCGTGTCGGCCCAGGTGCTGCAAACTGGATTTTTACAAGTTGAAGATGCCTTAAGCCCTGACTTGAATAAACTAAATCCCCTGAATAGTTTGGGTCGCATCTTTTCGATGAAGGGTGTGGCCGAACTTTTAAAGTCGATGTTAAAGATGGGGGCAGTTGGACTTATTATGTATTTCATATTGAAGTCAGAAATTCGCCAGATTCCGTATCTGTCGGCGATGTCGATCAATCAAATCTTACATTATTTAGGAGAACTTCTTTATAAATTAGTGCTGACGACGGGGTTATTTATGCTGGTCTTAGCGGCGGCAGATTACTTCTTTCAACGTTGGCAGCTTGAAAAAGAAATGATGATGACGAAGCAAGAAGTAAAGGAAGAAATGAAATCACGGGATGGAGATCCCTTGATCAAAGCCCGCATCCGTAAGGTGCAAAAAGAAATTGCGAATCGCAAGATGATGACCGAAATTCCAAAAGGCGACGTGGTTATTACAAATCCGACTCATATTGCGGTCGTCATAAAATATTCTGAAAATTTGCCGGCACCGCAACTTATCGCGAAGGGTGCTGACTTCATGGCTGAACGAATTAAAGAATTAGCCCGCGAACACAACATCCCGATCGTAGAAAACAAACCTTTGGCGCGCACAATTTTTAAAACGATGAAGGTTGGCCAGGTTATTCCGCGTGAACTGTTCGTGGCCGTAGCCGAAGTACTTTCTTACATCTACCGTCTGAAACGTAAAAAAAAAAGGCCGGCCGCAAGCCGAGCCGTTCAAGCTGAGCGAGGTTTATAGTGGATCAAATTTTTCAATTTGTTAAGCGCTTCGATAAGTATACAAAGAACACGGACTTGTTCATTGCGTTTGGTTTACTAGCTATTTTAGCCGTGATGATTATTCCGTTACCGCCGATGATGTTAGATATCGCGCTAACATTTTCTTTAGCGTTAAGCTTGTTAATTTTGTTAACCGCAATTTATGTGAAACGAACTTTAGATTTTACTTCTTTTCCTTCTTTGCTATTAATGACTACGCTTTTTCGTTTAGCATTGAACGTGGCGACGACCCGCTTAATTTTGACCCACGGTCATGAAGGCACTCAATCGGCCGGTTCGGTGATTCAGGCCTTCGGTAATTTCGTGGTCGGAAACAATTACGTTATCGGATTTATCGTCTTCGCAATATTAGTTGTTATTAATTTTGTAGTTATCACCAAGGGTTCTGGGCGTGTCGCCGAAGTCGCTGCACGATTCACGTTAGATGCGATGCCGGGTAAGCAAATGTCGATCGATGCCGAGTTAAATGCGGGAATGATCAACGAGGCGGAAGCCAAAAAACGTCGTAAAGAAATTGAACAAGAAGCCGATTTCTACGGTTCGATGGACGGTGCCAGTAAATTTGTACGCGGTGACGCCATTGCCGGCATCATTATAACGGTCATCAATATCGTGGGCGGACTTTTAATCGGCGTCATGCAGAAGAATTTGGACTTAGCGACGGCCGCAAAAAATTACACGATGCTAACAATCGGTGACGGCCTGCTAGCGCAAATTCCCGCCCTGATCATTTCAACCGCGGCCGGTATGATCGTTACTCGTAGTACAAGCGGCGACAATATGGGCGATGAAATGACTAATCAGCTTTTCATGAACCCGCGCGCGATTTACATTTCTGCCGGCGTACTCGCTTTGCTGTCAATCGTCCCCGGATTACCAATGACCCCGTTTCTTACGATGGCGATCATCATGGGTTCAACGGCTTGGGTTATCGTTCAGTATCGTAATGAAGCCATTACAAATGAAAAAAGTCGCATCGATGCTGAGGCCGCCGCTCCGAAAAAAGAAAATGTGGAAAGCATATTACCCATTGATATGGTCGAACTTGAAGTCGGCTACGGGCTTATCAACGTAGTAGATTCTAGCAAGTCAGGAGATCTTCTTGAAAGGATCTCATCCATTCGTAAGCAATTTGCACTTGATCTAGGAATCGTTGTTCCGAGTGTTCACATTCGTGATAACTTGCAGTTAGCTGCCGGGGAATACCGATTTCTGATTAAAGGAAACAAGGTTGGCGGCGGCATCCTTAAACCAGATGCGCTGTTAGCAATGGATCCGGGACAAACGACAAGCAAAATTGAAGGCATTCCGACCAAGGAACCAGCATTTGGTTTAGACGCCGTTTGGATTTCGCAAGTGAATCGCGAAAAAGCCGAGCTGGCAGGCTATACCGTTGTTGATTTGCCGACGGTCATGGCTACACACGTAACCGAAATGATCCGCACGCACGCGCACGAACTTTTGGGCCGACAAGAAGTTTCGCAATTAGTCGAAAACTTCAAGAAGACACATCCTAAAGTTGTTGAAGATCTTATTCCTGATGCATTGTCTCTTGGTGGCGTTGTCAGAATTTTACAAAATCTTTTAAAAGAGCAAGTTTCAATTCGTGACTTGTTAACGATTTTTGAAACGCTGGCGGACGAGGCGGCGCGTACGAAAGATTTAGATTTATTAACCGAAGCCGTTCGTAAGCAACTGTCACGACTGATCACCGCAAAATACACAAGTGAAGACGGGGCCGTTAACGTGATGACCTTCGATATGAAGTTAGAAGAGCTGGTTTCAAATGCCTTATTGCAAACCGAACAAGGCGTTCAACTTGTGATGGACCCCCAGTCAGCTTCGCGAATGATTTCAAACATCGCGCAACAAATTGAAACCCATCCGGAAATCGCGGGCCAGCCCATACTTTTAACTAGCCCAACGGTTCGGCGACATATCTTTAAATTAGTTTCACGTTTTATCCCACAGTTAATCGTTCTTTCGCACAATGAAATTACGGCGGACGCGCGTGTTCAGTCCGTTGCGACGGTGGGCGCGGCATGATGAAGGAGATCGTAAATGCA
>CAXSEH010000141.1:0-7757 GCA_964236345.1 uncultured Bdellovibrionales bacterium | reverse complement strand
ACGGCCCGTCAGTCTGATCGCTGAGAGCTTTAAAAAATCGTTTTAAGATCCTGAATGTTCTTCACATCGGTCAGCGCCATGTAAAGTCTTTCTAGCCCGACCGCGATTCCGGCAGAAGGCGGTAATCCGTAATCGAGCGCCTTAAAGAAAACTTCATCAAGGCCGATTTCTTTTTTTCCGGAAAATTTCTTTTGGGCCAAATCTTCATTCGAGCGCAGGCGCTGCACGGCCGGGTCGTTTAATTCATGGAAGGCATTTCCAAGCTCGAGTCCTTTCCAGTACACTTCGAATCTTTCAGCCCATCCATCCGCACCAATTCGGGCCAAAGCTGCTTGGTAAGGTGGATATTTTTCAACAAACACAAGTCGATCTGCCGGCCATTTATTTTCGATTTGATCTATAAAAATAAGGTAGAAAAAATCGTCAATCGTAGAGGCGGATTTTACGTCAACTTTCAGATTGTTCGCTAACGCTTTTAATTCTTCTGCCGAGGTTTCGGGAGTTAAGTCGTAATTGCAAAACTGCTTAAATAACCCGGGTACGGTGAAATTTAAAACTTCAAGGGGGCGGGGCACTTTCAAAGTATCGGCCATTTGCTCAACAAGTTCGATCATGTCCATTTTGATTGCAGAAAATTGCGTGAAGGACCGGTACCATTCGAGCATTAAAAATTCTGGTTCGTGCCGCGGGGTCCGTTCGCCATTTCGAAAGACCGTTGCGATTTCAAAAACACGCTCGGCCCCTTCAACCAAAAGTTTTTTTATATTTATTTCCGGAGACGTCGGTAAAAAATATTTTTCTTTTAGCGAGGCCAGTTCAAAAGTCGTTTCGAAAACTTCTAAGCTGGGCTCGGTGCCGGGGCACTTCACTAGCGTCGGGGTTTTAACTTCCTGAAAACGCTTTTCTTGAAAAAAGCTGCGAACCGCAGTTAAAAATTCGTACCAGCGTTTTATATCGGGCCACTTTTCATCGCGGACGGGGCGGTCGGTTCGGTTCGGCGCCAGTAAAATTAACTGGCTGCCAGGAAGAATGGCGACCAGGTCACCATCTTCGATGACGTCGCCCGCGCGGGAATCAGCCGAATCCTTAAAACGAAATTCCGAAAGAATTTGCACGCCCAGCCGCTGCTGTTCGACCCGGCCCCACCTTAAGGCTCCTCGCGGCATTTCCGGATACGGGTTCCATTGCTTTAGCAAATATTCATCTCTTGTTTTGCCCATCCGAAAAAGATCGCTTATAAATATCTTCTATGCAAACTGAATATAATAAAAATCAGAAAAACAAAGATGTTAGTTTTAACGAATTTAAAAAATACAAAAGCGAAGCGGATTTTGTCGCGTTCAAAACCGTGAGCGAAAAGTCGCGGGATCTTTCTGTGCGCAACGGCAAACCCGACGAATTTCGAGAATTGAACGATGCCGGACTTTTAATCGAGGTGATGATCGACGGTCACATGGGTTACGGTGCGACCTGCGAAGTGAGCCCTCAAGGAATTCGACACGCCTTTGAAAAAGCGAAGCAAATGACCACCGCGTCTTCAAAAATACCCATTTTTAAATTTGATCAAAGTATTCGCCCCGCTTCGAAAGGGACCTACGAATCAAAGCGCGAACAAAAACTGGATCAACTTTCAATTAGCGAAGTCTATGATTTCTTAAAGCAATGTTCGGCAAAAATAAAATCGAATGATAAAATCATTACCGGTACGGCCGATGCTATGTTGATCGAATGCGAACAAAACTACCTGTCTTCTGTCGGAGCCGAGTTTCATCAAAACTTCGATATCGTGGTGAACTCGATGGAGGCAACCGCACGCGAAGGAAGTGAAACCCAAACTCGTTCGTTGCACGGTGGACGTGGTAATTGTCTTCAGACGGGTGCCGAATATTTTAACGCGAAAGGTGCGTTAGAAAGCGCGCTAAGGGGTTGCGAAGAAATCGCGAAAGATGCAATTGATCTATTATCCGCGATGGACTGTCCTACCGAAACGTGCGATTTGATTTTAGCCCCGGACCAAATGCTTTTACAAATTCATGAATCCATTGGGCACCCTCTTGAGTTGGATCGCATTTTGGGCGACGAAAGAAATTTTGCAGGATGGAGCTTTGTTCAACCAGAAGATTTCGGTAATATTCAGTATGGCAGCTCAAAAATGAACGTTGTGTTTGACCCGACCGTTCCGAATCAGCTAGCGAGTTACAAATTTGATGAGGTTGGTAATCCGTCAGAGAAGAAATATTTAATCCAAAATGGAATCTTAAAAGCCGGACTGGGAAGTTTAGAAAGTCAAATGCGGTCAAAAATTTCTGGAGTCGCCAATTCACGATCAAGTTCTTGGAACCGCGCTCCTATTGATCGTATGGCTAACATCAACTTAGAAGGTGGCGACTTGACGTTAGACGAAATGATCGCGCAAGTTGAACGCGGCGTAATTATGTTTTCGAATCGTTCTTGGTCAATTGATGATTACCGAAGAAAGTTTCAGTTCGGTTGCGAGTACGGTCGTCTAATCGAAAACGGAAAATTGACGAAGATTGTAAAAAATCCGAACTACCGCGGGGTAACCATTCCGTTCTGGAACTCTTTAGCGGGGGCGACAAAACCAAATACCGTAGAAACTTACGGATCACCCTATTGCGGTAAAGGTGAACCCAGTCAAATAATCCGGGTCGGGCATTCGTCTCCATATGCCTTATTTAAAAATATTGAAGTTTTTGGTGGGGGCTAAATGGACCGCGACATAAAAAGTTATTTAAAAAAGTTTTCCGAAGAACTTTTTAATTCGTTAAAACAGAACGAAGATCTTTCGCTGAGTCTTCATTCTGAAGAAAGCGACTTTGTACGCTTCAACGCATCAAAGGTTCGGCAGAATACTTCGGTTCGCCAACACGAACTCAGTTTGGTTTATAAATCAGATCACCGCCAGTATTCAGCAACCCTAAGTCTAAGCTTAGATCTCGATTCTGATTTAAGATTCGCTCTCAATAAAATTGATGAGATTCGAATTCAACTTCCCAAAACCGACGTAAACCCAAAATTTTCCCCGATGGAAAATAATGGAGTTTCTGAAGTTTTCAAAAAAAGCGAAAGGCCTCAGACCTCAGACATTATTCAAACGATTCACTCAACTTTTGCCGATGCGGATTTGGCGGGCCTGTGGTGTTCGGGTCCCTTACGGCAAGCTTCGGTGAACTCTAAAGGGCAGTTTCATTACTTTGAAAACGATTCTTACTTTTTTGATTATTCACTCTACAACGGGCCACGGGCGGCAAAAGGGTTTTATGCCGACACCCATTGGAATGAAAAGTCGTTCACAAACCAAGCCCAGCAAACAAAAAATACTTTGTCTTTACTTTCAAGGCCCATCGTCAAAGTAAAACCCGGCGCGCATCGAAGCTACTTAGCGCCAATGGCGGTGGCCGAGTTGATGGGAATGTTTTATTGGCGTTCGCTCAGTCGAAGTCAGTATGAACAAGGTTTCGCGCCATTGAAAAAATTGAATTTAAAAGAAAAAATGTTTTCGCCGCACTTTAACTTAGTCGACAATAACCTGTTAGGCCTAGATTCCCATTTTAACTCCATTGGAGAAAAAGTTCCCGACGAAATTCCGCTGATCGAGGGCGGCGAACTTAAAAATTTTATGATCAGCACGGCCACGGCCAAAGAATACGGTCTTGTTTCAAATCAAGCAGATGCCTCCGAAGGCCCAAGATCTCCGGAAATAAAAGCCGGTTCACTCGACGAAAGCGCCATTTTAAAAAATTTAGATTACGGACTCTATTTATCAAATTTACATTACATCAACTGGAGTGATCCCCAAACCGCCCGGATCACGGGCATGACCCGCTTCGCGTGTTTCTGGGTGGAAAAAGGCGAAATCGTCGGTCCTATCCAAGACTTACGCTTCGACGACACTCTTTATAATATTTGGGGCGAAAACCTTTTAGGCTTAACAAAGACCCAACAAATTTTCACGAATACGTCGACTTACATGAAACGGGACAAGGGTGGAATGAAGGTACCGGGCGCTCTTTTAAGTCAGTTCAATTTTACGTTGTGATTTTAGCCCATCGCGGTTACATTCATTTTCTCTTAACCAACCTCAAAGGAGATCAAAGTGGCTATGAACAAAATCCAAACTTTTATCAAAAAACTTTCTGAATCACAAAATGTTAAAAAAGTAGTGAAAGACATCCAGACTTTGTCGAACGATGTTCAAAAACGAGTTCATGCGCTGAATTCGGATCAAGCCGTAAAAAAATATAAAGAGATTTTGAAAAAAGTGTCTCAGGCTGAAAATGATCTTGAAAAAGAAGTGAACAAAGTTGTCGTTAAAATTAAAAAATCGGCGACCGAAGTTGAAAAAAACTTAGGTAACTACAAGAAAAAAGCCGTCGCCCAAAAGACCAAGCTTGAAAAAATGTTGAAGGGTCAAAAAACCGCGATGTCTCGTAAAGCATCAACCGCTGCACCTAAGGTAAAACGCGCCGTGAAACGTAAGACGACTACGAAAAAAGCGGCTGCTCGCAAGTAATTTTTTTCTCACAATAAAGTTTATTGAAAGCCCACATCGAAAATGTGGGCTTTTTTTATTTCCAACGGGCGCGCCCTTTCATCGCCGGCCCATTTTCATGCCCTAATTTGCATCAAACCGGCTTCGGAGCCGTTTGTCATTTGGCCCCTTCTTCAGCCTGTAGATGCCTAAGAACGGCCTGCGTGTTATACCTGAGAGGTTACTTAAAACTAAGGGGCTGTTATGGATTTGAATTCTTCCCTCGCGCAACTCACTTCACAAAATGATTTTCAGCGCCGTCACGTCGGACCGTCCGAAAAAGAAAAGCAAGCCATGTTGAAAGAGCTTGGGTTTTCAACGACGGATGAACTGATGACCAAAGTGGTCCCCAAGTCGATCTTTATGAAAGAGAAAATGCAAATTGGCGACGGCATTTCTGAATATGATATTTTAAACCAATTAAAAAAGACGATGAGCCAGAACAAAGTCTTTCAAACTTTAATCGGGATGGGTTTTCACGACACGATTACTCCTTCAGTTATTTTAAGAAACGTATTTGAAAATCCAGTATGGTACACGGCTTACACGCCTTACCAACCCGAGATTTCACAAGGTCGCTTGCAAAGTCTTCTCAATTTTCAAACCATGATCTGCGATTTGACCGGGATGGAAATCTCTAACGCTTCATTGCTGGATGAAGGAACGGCCGCCGCCGAAGCGATGGCGATGGCGTTTTCCGTTTCGAAAAAGCAGAATGTAAATTCTTTCGTTGTGCATCCCGAAATGCATCCGCACGTCATCGAAGTTCTTCGTACCCGGGCCGAACCGCTGGGGCTGAAGATGATCGTTGAGGATCCGATGAAATTTAATTTTAAAGAAGAAATCTTCGCCGCTTTTTTTCAGTATCCAACTACGACCGGAAAAATTGAAAACTATAAATCAGTTACCGACAAGTTGCATGACCACGGAGCTTTCGCCATTGCCTCTGCCGATTTACTTGCGATGACGTTGTTGACTCCGCCCGGTGAGTGGGGGGCTGACATGGTCGTTGGTAATTCGCAGCGATTCGGAGTTCCGTTGGGATTCGGCGGGCCGCATGCGGCTTTTCTTGCGACCAAAGACGCATTCAAGCGATCACTACCGGGTCGCTTGGTCGGAGTCTCGGTTGATAGCCAGGGCAAAAAGGCATTACGGCTTACTTTACAAACGCGTGAACAACACATTCGCCGTGATAAGGCCACGTCCAACATTTGCACCGCGCAAGTGTTGCTGGCAAACATGGCCGCGATGTACGCCGTCTACCACGGCCCGAAGGGTTTGAAAAAGATTGCGCTTCGCACTCATCGTTTAACCCAGGTTGCGGTCGCCGGTATCAAGAAACTAGGTCACGTTGTTGAAACTGAAAATTTTTTTGATACGGTGAAAATAAAAACCGCTGAAGGTTCGGCGCTGAAATTGGCGGCCGAAAAGTTTGAAATGAATTTGCGAATCTACGATGATGGAGTCGGCTTTTCGATCAATGAAACATGTAATATGAACACGGTTGATACTCTGCTTTGCGTTTTTAATAAGGGAGCAGCCCCGTCATTTAAAGCGGCCGATCTTGAAAAAGAAATCACGCAGAGTATTCCGACAGACATGTCGCGAAAATCTGAGTACTTAACTCATCCCGTTTTTAATTCTTACCATTCTGAAACAGAACTGATGCGCTACATCTACGCTCTACAAAATCGCGATATCACTTTAACTCACTCGATGATTCCGTTGGGATCATGCACGATGAAACTTAATGCGGCGACCGAGTTGATACCGGTATCGTGGCCCGAAATTAGTAAGATTCATCCTTTTGCACCAATTGAACAAACCCTGGGTTACCTGGCTCTCATCAAAGATCTAGAAAATAAACTTTCGGCGATTACGGGTTTCGCCGCCGTCTCTTTACAACCCAATTCGGGTGCCCAGGGCGAATACGCAGGCCTACTTGTTATTCGCGAATATTTTCGGACTAAAAATCAGACGCACCGAAACGTCTGCCTAATTCCTTCATCGGCTCATGGCACCAATCCGGCTTCCGCGGTCATGGCGGGCTTTAAAGTTGTGGTCACGGCCTGCGACGAAAACGGAAATGTGGATCTAGCGGATCTTAAAGCCAAGGCTGAATTACACAAAGATAATTTAGGCGCCTTGATGGTGACGTACCCTTCAACGCACGGGGTTTTCGAAGAAGCCATTACCGAGATCTGCGACACCATTCATAAACACGGCGGACAAGTTTACATGGACGGCGCCAATTTAAATGCGCTTGTCGGCGTCGCCCGCCCCGGAAAATTTGGACCGGATGTTTCGCATATGAATTTACACAAAACATTTTCAATTCCCCATGGCGGCGGCGGGCCCGGAGTTGGACCCATCGGTGTCGGTGCACACTTAGCGCCCTACTTACCAAAACACTCGTTGGTGAAAGAAGCCGGTCCCGCAACGGGCGTCAGTTCAACGACCTCCGCACCGTGGGGAAGCGCCAGCATTTTACCGATCAGTTGGTCTTACATCACGATGATGGGTGATGTCGGTCTTCGCGATTCAACGGTAACGAGCATTTTAAACGCGAACTATATTGCAAAAAAATTAGCTCCGCACTACCCCATCGTTTACAAAGGTAAAGAAGGCATGGTGGCGCACGAGTGTATCATTGATATTCGCCCGCTTAAAAAAACTCACAATATCGATGTCGTCGATATTGCGAAACGCTTGATGGACTACGGCTTTCACGCTCCGACAATGTCTTGGCCCGTTGCGGGCACATTGATGATTGAGCCAACCGAATCGGAAAGCAAAGCCGAACTTGATCGCTTTTGTGAAGCGATGATTGAAATTCGCAAAGAGGCAGATACGTGCCCCGATGTTTTACGAAACGCTCCGCACACCGCCGAAGTTTTGATGGCAACCGAGTGGAAAAACACCTACACCCGCGAAAAGGCCGCCTATCCGGCGAAATGGGTGAAAGCAAATAAGTACTGGCCGCCGGTTTCAAGAGTTGATAATGCATTTGGCGACAAGAATATCGTTTGCTCTTGCCCGCCGACGGAAGATTACGCTTAAGGGTGAATCGGAAAAAAGTTCTCCTCATTCGTCTAGATAAAATCGGTGACTTGATCTGTTCATTACCGGTGGATCAAGCTCTTGACGCTGAAAAATACGATGTTACCTGGATCGTCCAAAAAGGCATGGGCGCAGTCGTTGAACT
>CAXSEH010000140.1:0-7776 GCA_964236345.1 uncultured Bdellovibrionales bacterium | reverse complement strand
TTTTTCATTCATCTAAAAAAGATGTCACAACCTTTCATCTTTCTTGTCAAACCAAAGTCGTGGCAGATAGGATAGAGGTCTATGAAAAAAACACTTTTGAAAAATATTGCGCTGACGGTCCTTTTGTTCTCTTCAACCTTTTTGCTGAGTCGCACGTCCAATGCTTATTTAGCGTTAAACGAAACGGCCGAGATTTTACCGGAAGGCGTATTCAAATTAGGAGTCGCTCCGCAACTTAAACTGAGTGATGGTAGTGGCTTCAATTTAGGGGTGTACGCGGATGCGAACTTAACTGAAGACACAAACGCCCGCTTTACCATTGGTGGCGGCGAAGTTGATTTTTGGACTTCGGCTTCGTTAAAGTGGGTTCCTTTTCCTGACGTTGACCGCCAACCCGCCATCGGGGGTCGAATCGGAATAATTTACGCGCGCGATCAAGTGTCAGTGAACGGACGCGACGAAGCCGCGAACTACTACAACATCCAAATTTCACCAATCGTTAGTAAACTTGCCGACACCACTTACGGAAAAATGATTCCTTACGTAGGCCTTCCGATTACATTCGTCTCTCGTGATAAAGACGGATCCGACGGAAAAAGTTTTGTCGCTACTCAATTTGCAGTGGGTGCCGAGTGGTTTTCAAATGCCGACATGCACGTAGGTGCAGAAGTTGATTTGAACCTAAATAAATCTTTTACCTCGGCCAACGTTTTCGTTAGTTTTCCGTTCGATCAATCTGTCGGATACAAGAAGCGATAAATGTTAGGATGGTTGTTTAACTCTTCCTCTAGCGCAGGCGCCGATGTTTACGTTGATCTAGGCACCGCAAACACCCTCATTGCCGTCAAGGGCAAAGGCATCGTTTTAAATGAGCCAAGCCAGGTGATGGTTTCTGAAACCAATATTAAAAAAAGAAAAGTTTTAGGGATCGGGCTTGAGGGCGTTGAGATTTCTAAAAAAAATCCGGGCCACATCATCACGATTAAACCCATTCGGGACGGGGTCATCGCCGACTTCGACGCGACCCAGACAATGATGAAATATTTTTTATCAAAAGTTTTAAAAAGCTCTTCACTCAGCCGTCCGGCCGTCGTCGTTTCACTTCCTTACGGCGTCACCGAAGTTGAAAAAAAAGCCGTGATTGAAGCCTGTCGCTCCGCCGGCGCAAGACGCACGATACTGATTGATGAACCAATGGCCGCGGCCATTGGCGCAGGTCTTCCGATCAAGGAAGCATCCGGCCAAATGATTATCGACATTGGTGGCGGAACTACGGAAATTGCGGTCATCGCTTTAGCGGATATCGTTTACTGCGAACCTTTAAGAATCGGTGGCCATCGTTTCGATGAAGCCATTATTCGCTACATGAAGGATGAAAAAAAATTAATCGTCGATGAATTGACCGCCGAAATTTTAAAAGTTCAATTGGGAACCGCCCTTCCGAAAAAGAACATCGTATCGATGGAAATTGAAGGACGCGATTTAGACACCGGCTTTCCCCGTAAACAAATGATCACTTCGGAAGAGATTGGTTTAGCCCTTTCTGATTCAATCCAAATCATCGTGCACGGAGTTTTAAATGCGCTAGAAAACACTCCGCCCGAATTAGTCTCTGACATTATCGGAAACGGAATCGTTTTGGCCGGCGGCGGGGCTCTGATTCGTGAACTGGCCGCAAAAATAGAAACGGAAGTTCGCATTCCCGTGCGCGTGGCCCATAATCCCCTGACCGCCATTGCGGTGGGCGGTGAAATGGCGCTTTCAGATCCTGACTTATTAGATAAAATCCAAATCGAAATGTAGGACTCATGAGTGATTTAAACTCGACTAAGCGAAAAATATTAATGACCTGCGCCTTACCTTACGCAAACGGGCCCATTCATCTGGGGCATATGCTTGAGCATATTGAAGCCGATATTTTTGCAAGGTTTCAAAAAATGCGCGGTCATGAATGTATTTTTATTTGTGCGGATGATACTCACGGGACGCCGATCATGATCAAGGCGCGCGAGCAAAATATCACGCCCGAAGTTTTAATCGCAAAATCTAGTTCAGAGCATATCGCAGACTTTGCCGATTTTTCGATTGGGTTTGATCATTACGGTTCAACGAACTCGGTGGAAAATAAAAAGTTGTGCGAACTTTTTTACGAACGAATGAAGCTAAAGGGTCACACCGTTAAAAAGCCCATCCAGCAACTATTTTGTGAAAATGATAAAATGTTTTTACCGGATCGCTTCGTCAAAGGAACTTGCCCCAAGTGCGGCGCCAAAGATCAGTATGGTGATTCCTGCGATAACTGCGCTTCGACCTATTCTCCCGATGAATTAAAAGACCCCGGCTGTTCGATCTGCGGCACCACCCCGATCAAAAAAGCTTCGGACCACATTTTTTTTAAGCTCAATGATTTCAAATCTTTTCTGGTTGACTGGCTTCCTCAACATACGGCGCCGGTCATTTCTAAAAAAATGATGGAGTGGTTTAACGAAGACCTTCGCGACTGGGATATTTCCCGCGACGAACCTTACTTTGGTTTCGCCATTCCGGGTGAGCCCGGAAAATATTTTTACGTTTGGGTCGACGCACCGATGGGTTACGTCTCGGCCGCAGACCAGTGGGCCCTTAAAAACGGACGTCAGCTTGAGGAGTTCTGGGGACCGGATTCAAAAGCGGAACTTTATCATTTCATCGGAAAAGACATCGTTTACTTTCACACCCTGTTTTGGCCGGCTCTGCTAAAAAGCGCTGATTTCCGGTCGCCCAATCAAGTTTTCGTACATGGTCACGTGATGGTCAACGGCGAAAAGATGAGTAAATCAAAAGGTACTTTTATCGCGGCCCGTATTTATTTAAACCATCTTGATCCGCAATTTCTACGCTATTACTACGCGACAAAGATTAACGGCACGGTTGATGATCTTGATTTAAATTTTAATGATTTTTCTTCACGGGTAAATTCGGACCTGGTTGGAAAGATCGTCAATTTAGCTTCGCGTGGCGCGCAGATGTTAACTAAAAAAATGGACGGCCAAATGAGCACGCCCGACGCGGACGGCGTGAAACTTCTAGCCAAAATCTTAGAAAGCGAAGCGCAGATCGCTAAGTATTATGATACGCGAGATTTTTCAAAGGCGACAACGCTGATTCGTGAAATGGCCGAACTGACGAATAAATACTTCGACGAAAAAGCTCCGTGGAAAACTTTAGAAACGGATCCCGCAGCGACGAAGCAAGTTGTCACAACCACGCTGAATGCTTTTCGTAAAATCGCGATTTTTTTACAGCCTGTTTTGCCTAAGATGGTTGAACAAGTGGCCGCCCTTTTAAATGAAAAATCTTACCGCTGGTCCGATCTTTCAACGACTTTGTCTAATCATAAAATTAACGATTACGTTCACTTAGCCCAAAGAGTTGAAGCGGATAAAATAACGGCGATGATCGAGCAGCAAAAAGAAATTTACGCGAAAGCTGAACCGGTAAAAAAGGTCACCGCAAAAACTTCGACAACTCCTAGTTCAGCGACGGTGTCGCAGGCAACGCCCGCGCCCGTAAGCGAAACTCCGGCCTTGATCGATTTTGAAGACTTCATGAAGGTTGACCTTCGAATCGCCACTATTCTTGAGGCCGAAGAAATAAAGGAAGCGGATAAATTACTTCGTTTAAAAGTTGAAATTGCGCCGGGCAAAACCAAACAGATTATTGCGGGAATTAAGGCGGCCTACGCTTCCGAAAAACTTGTCGGCCGTAAGGTTCTTATCTGCGCGAATCTTAAACCGCGCAAAATGAAATTCGGGATGAGCGAAGGCATGGTCCTAGCTGCGGGAGACGGCGGTAGTGATTTGTTCATTCTAACTCCTGATGAAGGCGCGAAATCGGGAAGCCGGGTTAAATAAAGTGAAAAAGCAAGTCGAAGAAATTCACGATCTTTTTATTGGTCTTGAAAAAGATTCGCAAGACGGAAACTTCGACCAGCACCTTTTAGAACACTTGATCTTTTGCATCGCGGCCCTAGAAAAATCCGATGATCCCATTTTAGTAAAGCTTGCAAAATACAAGGATCACTTAAAACCCGCGATGACATTACGCCACTTTGCAACGATCGCGGTTCCTTTTGAACGCTACCTTAAAAAATCGATCGCCGATGACGACTTCATGATTTCAAATCAAGATCGCGACCACTTAGTCACGAAGCGGGTGCCGCTTCACTTCATCATCGATAATATGCGGTCGGCATTTAACGTGGGTTCCATTTTTAGAACGTCAGACACCTTAGGCGCGCAGAAACTTTGGTTAACCGGTTATACGCCTACGCCCCACCAACTTCAGGTCGAACGCGCAGCCTTAGGTTCGACCCTGGTCTTAGACTGGGAGGCCTGCTCTTTTCAAAGTGCGGTCGATCATCTCAAAGCCCAGGGGGTTAAAGTGATCGCGCTTGAAACCACCTCTCACGCCCGCGAGATTAGCTACCCGTTTGGCGAATCGGAACCTGTCGCCTTCGTGATCGGAAACGAAAGATTTGGCCTTGATGCGGATCAACTAAAGCTTTGCGATGAGGTCAGAAAGATACCCGTGTTTGGAATTAAAAATTCACTAAACGCTGCGACCGCTGCGGCCATTGCGGGCTATGAGTGGCGTAAACAATGGAACGAATACCAGGTCAGCGTGTGATGGAAACCACCCCCCGCACCTTAACGCTTACCGAAATCGGTAAGTTTCATTCCCCCCAAATCGAAAGTTACCAAGCGGGCCGCCAGCCCGATGAATTGGGAAACGTGGGAGAGATTAAACTTTTTTCGGGACTTAATTTCGAACAGGCCCTGACCGACCTTGAAGGGTGTTCACATATCTGGATTATTTTTGGATTTCATAAAAATCAAAATTGGAAACCCCTGGTGCAAACCCCTCGATCAAATCGTAAAATTGGCGTCTTCGCGACCCGCGCACCGTACCGTCCTAACCCCTTGGGCTTAAGTTTAGTACGTTTGCTTGATATTAAAGATTTGACGTTGCACGTTTCGGAAAACGATCTGCTCGACGGCACACCCATCTACGATATTAAACCTTACCACCCTGATTCTGATACGGCCGAAGAGCCACACATTGAATGGCTTGAAAATTCGCTTTCGCAGAAATACAAAATTAATTTCTCGCCGCTTGCGGAAGAGCAACTTGATTGGCTCGATTCCAATGGAGTTTCAGAAATTAAAACTTTTATTTTACGCCAATTAGAATATGACCCGACCAACAAAGATAAAAAGCGGGTTCAAGAATGTTCGGGGTACTACACCTTATCTTACAGAACCTGGCGTATCGACTTTAGCGTCAGCGAAAATCAGATTGGCGTGCTTTCACTACGATCGGGTTACACCGATGAAGACCTAGGGCAAATCGATGACCGCTATCAGGATAAAGATATTCACCGAAAATTTATTAAACTTAATTAGAGCTGTTAAGTCCCTAAAGTCTAATTTTCGCCGAATTTTTGAAAATAAAGCGGAATGACAAAAATAAAACGGGTCACCCCGGCCAGCACGAACAAGAAGGCGTAACTGTTACTCAGCGCGTATTTTAATAAAAAAGCGCCGACGATAGCTCCTAGAACCTGGGTCGGAAGGCCAACCATGTTATACATCGTAACCGCCTCGATTTTTTCATGCGGACTGATCTTTTTAAAGATCGCAAGCGCAATCCCCACGTCCCAGGCGGCCCAACCCAAGCCCGAAACAAAATGCAAAAGGCATAACGCATAGATCGTATCGCAAACCGGCCAAAATGCCGGTAGCGGTGCCGCTAAGAGCGCACCCCAAAAGTACATCTGGTGGGGCGTCCAATCTTTTTTCATGCGGTCTAGAAACATCGTCGTGATAATTTTTCCCGCGAAAAAGGCCGCCATCACCCACATGAACTGTTCGTACTTAAGTCCACGAACCGAAAGTAAATAGCCGCTAACGTAGGGCGAAGACAGATATAGCACTAAATTAAAAAGCGAGTAGAAAATGAAAAATCCTTGATGCCTGCGGAAAAAATGCCAAGCGCGCGCAAAACTTAGTTCGTACTTGGTATGCGCTTCGGGTTGACCGTACAAAAAATAAAAAGCGATCATTTTAAAATGGTAAGCCAATAGAAATAGCATGATAAATAACAACGACGTCGAAATTTGAAAAACTTTTAAATGCAAAGTCAGGCCGCCGATAAAAAGTCCGATGATCGTCCCCGCCTGGACGCGACGGCTACGAGATGAAAAATACCTTTCACTTTTTTCAGGTCGGACCACTTCCGCAATCCATTTATTCCAACTGGGCATCGCCGAAAAATTTCCAAACCAGTAAAGCGAAAAAAGAATTAGTAATGAGTAAAATAAAACGGGCGAATCCGGTCGAAACGCGAAAGCCCCAATCAACGCCAATAAAGCCACGGCTAACGACTGTAACGCAAACGTGATCAAAACCCAGGTCGAGTTACTAAAGCGACGAAATAGAGTTTTTAACAAAAAGGGCGAAAAGCCCGCGACCAGCAACGGGAGCGATCCCAGAAGACCTGATTGAATAACGCTGACGCCCAGGTGAAGGGCGTAGGCGATAAAGTAAGTTTCGGCTAAACCCACAACGAGGCTGCTGAAAAACGCTTCGTACAAACTTACTTTTTCGTGCTGGGAAAAAAACTTTTTAACGAACAAGCAACTACAGCGCTGACTCTAGTTGTTTGTTATTTAAGATCCATCGCAAAACTTTTCGGTTTGAAGCATTTAGATCAATCTTATCTTCTTCACCAGGAATCGCAATTTCAGCTTTCACCCGCTCGGACGCCTTATTTTTTTCAACGAAGGCCCAGTCAATGGCTTCGGCCTCGGTGCTAAAAAGCTTAGCCGACGCGACTCGAATATTTTGCGGGTATAAATAGACCGGTAGTTCCACTTTATTGACGGTACCGTCTTTTAAAACTAACTCGGTTGAAAGTTTAGTCGCTTCGCTTTCAAAAGCGTACTTTTCAAAACGTTTATAAAGAATCGGCGCTAGACTTAAAGTTAAATCCGAATCGGCCCACTTCGTCTTTTCTTCGGGTTCGGACTGACCGTAAGTTGATAGGTCAAACTTTTCACCCGATAAGGCTTTAATTTCGTTAAGAATAAATTCTTCTTTAACCGCTTCCGCAAATGTTGCGACCTGCTGCTTCATGAATGATTTTTCAGCCTCGGTGAATGCGTAAGGTGTCCCGTCCTCTTTTGTCCCCTGGCTGAATAAGGGATTTTCGACGAGCTGATTGAACTTTGCGGAAAGGCTTGCATCGTAATTGTCGGGAATGGCCTGCAACAAAGTTTCAAGGCCGCCCAAGCGATCAAATTCGTTTTTAACGTAATTTTTTTCGTTCAGTTCCATCACCACGTTATCCGGAGTTAAGACCGGTAAGTACGGTGATCTCACCGCGATGAACTTGGCGTTTACTTTCATCAAAGAAATAAGCTTCGCAAGGTCTACGCCTAACAACTTAACGATTGATTTTGAATTCAGATCAACTTCACTCACCGGGACAAGGACTTGTCCCCAGTCATCAGCCAGTTTTGACTTTGAAATGTACAAATTTAAAATGCGGGCCGCCAGTGAATCCAAATTGAATTGGTACATACCACTTGCGCTGGAAACGACCGATCGTCCGGCATCGCTCATGTTGCAATCGACGTATTTTTCAATATGTGAATCGGTGCAGAAAAAGGGGCGGTTCGTTTCGGGAAGGGGTTTACGCATATACAAAAATTCCATCGCCATCTGATCGTAAGCT
>CAXSEH010000139.1:0-7908 GCA_964236345.1 uncultured Bdellovibrionales bacterium | reverse complement strand
TATTTCATAAAATTAATTCCTTAATGCCGGACCCAAGCGGATCAATGTAAAGAAGCGGGTATAGAATTCAAGTAAGGTGTCATTCGGGTATCGTAGTAAAAGAGCGCTCGTTAAAAATTCGGCCAGATCCCGGGTCGAATCAACATTGGCGCCGAAAACATTTTCCTTACCGATGTATTTAAAGTCGCGAAGGACATCGTCGGGGCCGACCGTAATATATAAAAACCTTTCGGCTAATTTAATCTGAACGGCTTGGGGAAGTTGCGCCATCGAAGAAGAAAATGACTGAGCATTTAAAGAATTCGACAATTCAGTACCTAAAATAAATTTTGAATTTTCTTTAGCGGATGAACCATCAGCGAAACCCGCGATCGCGATTAATTTCGCGCATTTTTCAAAATAATTAAAAAACAAAGGACCAGGGCGATTATTTAACGGCTTAATTTGCGACGGTTCAATGGCCCCGTAGATAGAAGCCGTTTCCGGTCCGGCCATCAAGCACGCTTTGGTCTCGGCAGTTAGACTTTGTTCGTTTCGGACGGGCGCGATCCTGTAAAGGGATTCTAAAATTTCTAAAACGGCCGGGTACCTCGATTCGGTTTTATCGAATGAGGTATTGTGCAAAAGGGTACGATCCAGCGCGAACGACTTCACCGGGCTTAAAAACAAGGGTAACAAAAAAACGAATTTTATTGACGGCATTTTTTTACCTCTTTACCTTGCGAGAAAAGTTGGTCGACTTCATTTTTCTGGAACAGCTTGATCGTTTCATCTAACGGCGCCCCTTGGTTAAGCCAATCTTTGACCGCGCCAATTTCGGTAGTGGTCGGTTGCCAGTAGTGATCAGACGGCGGCATCTGTGGGTCTTTTCCGCCATTAGGTAAATCAAGACATACGGCGATCCTGCTTAATCTTGCCTTCATTTGTTCTGGGCGTAATTTGAAAGTGTTGCTGTGGCATTCCGTACAGTTTGATAAAACGGCTTTAGCGGCAATCAAACTAGGGGGCTCGGTCTTCTGCGTAGTGAATCCCCGTATTTCGGGAGTCATCAACAATTCTTCGATGACCGATTTCAATCGTCTTTTTTTATTTTCCACGAGATTGATAATTTCCGTCATGCGTGGGGAACTGATGGTGACGTCTTTTCCCAAGAAGGCTTCGATCAACCAGTTTGTTTGGCAATCAACGTATCTGGGCTGCTGCGTGGTCTTTACGATCAAATCATGAAAGTTATTTACTTTAACGCCGACTTGTTCGTTGGTCGCGTTCGGGAACAAGGCCGTCGCTTCAAATGATTCATTTGATATGCCTTGCTCCATCGCGAACATGGTGATACCGACCGGTTCTAATCTTGAATGGCAAGCGGCGCAGTCTTTTTGAGTTCCATGCTTATTCGCCCCGTGGGCCGCTTTAAGTTCATTTATAATAACTTCTTCATCCGTTTTCCCCATCGCGAAACGTCGCTCTTTTTCTTTTTCTGATTCACGTTCTAGGGCGGGCGACATTGAATCGCAGAGCATGATTCTGAAATAGGCCGCCGCGCGCTTTCGGTTTTCATTGCGTTCGCCATTCCAGTAACGGGTCAGAAAAGTCAGACTTGAAAATAATCCTGAAATATTTGCGTGATTTTTTAAATCAAACTGCGTGGCCTGAACGATTTGACCGTTTTCCAGTCGAATTTCGTAGGGCGAAATTTGACCCGCGCCGTTTTTCATATTTTTAGTATCGATGCTCATCAGCTTATAAGCCATGTTACTGGCAGTCAGATCGCTGTAGACAGGATCGGCGATAACTTGGCTGGTGAACAATTCATCGAAAGATAGGTTTTCTTTTAATGTTCGGTAGACCAAGGTAAAGTCACGACCATAACTTGGATTTAAAGTTGCCTTGCCTTGCCTTGCTCGATGATTCCGCTTAAACGTGACGACGAAGGCGTTTTATAGCCAAAGTGCTCGGTCACTTCCGCGTAAAATAAGGCGTAGAATTCGGGCTTTTCCATTTTTTGTTTGATGTAGGAACGAAAGAATCCTTCGGCGCAACTGACGTTCGCACAATTTTTAGATTTCAATTCTTTTTGCAGAGCTTCGTAATCGGCGGGCTGTGGCCACGATCCGATTAATCGATGAGTGATTTTATTCAAAAACATATTCGGAGAAAGTTCTTGAGAATAGGCCTTCGCCGTAAATATTGAGGCACTCAAGAAGACAATTAAATAGTTGCGAAACAAAGTTTTCATTATTCAACTCCTGGCGCTTCCCAAGTTTCTTTTTTGTACATCAACTGGGCGTACGGGTTCACATTTTCAGTGGTATAGGTCGCCGGTACGTAACCTACGGGATTGAAAGCTTGAAATCCCCCACCCGATAATACGCGGGTAACCTGCGAAAAATAATTTGAAAAGTCGACGGTCCATTTGAGACTACAGTAAGGTTTTTGCGGTTGTTCAATATTCGCTCCACGAAATGACATCAACATCGTGTAAGATAATCCGGTTGGGTAATAGTTCGTTAAAGTTCCGTAATCCATTTCAAACGGCGCAATTTGCATGACTTTATCTTGAGGAATTATTTTAGTGTTTTGGTAACGCCGCCAAAACAAATTTATCCGGGGCCCCATTCCTTCCGAAATGGCTAATTCGGTATTACCATTTTCAAAATTTTCGTCCCAAAATAAAATGCTGCGTGCCTCTGGCAAGATGTTGGCAACATCTGATTCGCATTCTAAACGCCCCAATGATTTATCTTTAATCGCCGCATTTATTTTAGCCAAATCTCCGCCGCCGGATTTGTTTCGCGATAAAATATTTTCAAATAGCTGATTCTGCGTGCGGGTAATTATAACTTGGGTCCCGAAAGTTAAATTTTTATCAAACTTATATTGTAGTGGTTGACCCGCACGATCTGGATGTTTTTTCCATACGGCCGCGAAACTTTGGCGGATAAAGGGAAGCACAAAATTGCATTTTAACCCGGTACCCGGGCGGCAGGAATTTTCCGAAAGGATAACGGGGACGCGAAATTCTTCGACGGTCTCTTTTCGAACAATTTGGGCGATTCGACCATCATCGTAGGTCACCATCACGGGAGCGTCCGGCGACTGGCTAATCGAAACGGCCTTCAGTGGGGTCGAATCCGCAATACTCGTGGCTCCAAAAAAGTAGGCTACAGATGCCAAACTGATAATCGATACCGTACGTTTCAATTTGAGAAAAGTGACTGCGGACATATAAACCTCTATTTGCAAAAGGGAGTTGCCAAATTCGGACCCGCTAAAATTCATATACAGTTTCTTAGCGTCGCAAAACGAAACAGTTTGGACTTAGAAACAATTTTTGGAAGTCACCTGATTTTGTTAGGCCTTGGTCCAATTGCATTTGGGGCTGTCCGTGAAATAATGGCTGCATGTGGGTTTTTCTAAATCTATTTTTAGTCGTGGGTTACGCTTTTCCGAACGTCGGGAAAGATGTTTCGTCTGTATGTAAGCCCTTGATCAAGTGCCGGGAACAACTTGCCCAAAATGACTGCGAAGAATTTCGATCGAGCGCAAGCAAGCGCTAAAGTGCGCACGTGTTCCGCCGAAGAGCTGCAAAGGCCTTTCGCAGAAAATGCGCAAGCACTCTTAAAGGCTTGCGGATTCGGAATCGGTGAAGAGGCGGTGGGCCTGTGGAATGGAATCAAAAAAATTCCATCAAGTTTGGGTAATAATTTTGAAAATTCCGTAAAAGTTGTTAAAGCTTCGCAAGAGTTCTGCACGAAGTTTTTAAGTTTAAAAGAACCTCCCATTTATGAAAATCGCATGAACCCTTCGAAAATCACGAAGGATTGGGACGCCTGTGTCGATAGAAAAACATCCGAAGCGAATCACGTGACGCTACCCTCGCTTTCAAAGATAAAGCCCGCCATCGAAAAAATTTATCAATCTTCAAAGTGTTTCAAATCAGAATCAGTCGTGAAAGTCGTTTGTCCCGTCGTGGCGTCAGTCATGGTGGGGGCGGTTGAAGGTTACGCGCTTAAGCGGGCGCTAATCTACTTTGCGAATCGTTCGGCGGTTAACGGAGCCGTGGCCGCAGCCGAAGTTGAAACCGCCTCCCAGAAACTAAAAAAGACCGCGAACTCAGCGAAGGAAACATTATCGGTCAGTCATCAAATGGATTTAGTCGTCGCGACCGAAAGTTACGCCGGAAAAAAAGCGTTCGCGAATTTAGGAATGAATTTACGCCAGACCCAAATGGGTATCATGGCATCAGACGCCGGTAAAATGGTTGAAGTGTGGACGCAGAAAATTCTAACTCCTACCGCTGCGTCCGATGAAGTCTTAAAAGTTCTAAGCGGGCAAAGTCAATCGGCCGCCGGAAATGCGATGAAGCAAATTTTCGAGCAAGCCGGAATGAAAGGTAAATCTTTACTAAATGGTGATTTGGCGCCGTCAGCCCTGCGTGAAGTTTTTGAAAAAAATCCGCGCTTGATGATGGGCTACCTGCACGAACTACCAGGGCTTGCCGACGCGATCACCGCGGTTAACGCCGGTTCCATCAGCGTCGCCGACTTTCAAGCCTTAGTATCCGCAAGTCTTTTTCACAACGGGCCCAACGCGGGCTTCTGGAAATTTTTCGGCGACGAGCTCGTTCCGCAAATGCTCGGTGACTCGGGCGACGAGGTCACAAAAAAGTTTTTTAAAAATACGGTCTTTGAAGGCGCCACAAATTCGAAAGGGGTCATCGTTCCGAATTACCCCTCGCCCATTTCGAAAGAAGGTGTCTTTCACACGGTCGTCGATCGACTTAGCCAAGCCTCGCGCGGGGGCTTCACAAAAATTTACATGGAAATGGGAAACCCCTCTGGGAAAAAAGGCCTTGATACTTTACACGAACTTCTCATAAAGAATCCAAAAGGAACGATCGAACAACTGCAAGCCCTCGATAAACATGTGGGCACCATGGCAAGCCTCGCCGAGAAAGAACGCAAAGGCCTCTCAGTAATTACAAACGACGCCGTTGCAAGGTTGGAACTGCAACAAAAATTTTACGACGTGAGTTACAAAAACGGCGTCATGGATATTAAGTATAAGCAGTGGGGCCAAACCCGCGTCATTACGCTCAATGAAAAATCTTCGTCCGAAGATATTTACGAAGCCCTCAGTAAAGTGATGGCGGCCGAAGAAAAAGCAAACAAGGAACCCTTAAGCACGTTTATAAAAACTTCTTTCGGCCTTGCCGTTTCGCGTCCGGCCGCTTTGGGACTTGCCGATCTTCCGCTGGTCTGCGCCGGGATGACGGGTGACGAGAAAGCGGCTTCGCCTTCTAGAACGGACACGGGGAAAACGGGGAATTAGCTCCGCAAAATCTTTAGTTATTTTTGATCCTGACTACTTCAATGCCGGGTTCTGAGGGCGGTGGGGAAGGATCTTCCTTGTTATGTTTATCAAATTCTTCATCATCCATGTAAAAGAAAAAGACGTTCTCTTGCTTCTCGAAGTTTCTCTTTTTAATTCTGAGTCGCCTTTGTTCAAGCGGTACTTCTAAATGATAAATTTCTATTTTAGCTCCGGCCGACTTCGCGATCTCTCTCAACCAAGCGCGAGTGAATAGTCCACCGCCAAAATCGAACACAACCGAATGACCTTCTTTTAGAAATTGGACCGCTTGCAATGACATTGAATCCAAAGCCTGCTGAAAATATAACATATAATCTTCATAGCTTTGGATGGGTTTGTTAAAGCCTTTAATCGTTTTATCGAGAGAAAAAAACTGAGCACTTTTTTCTTTAGCAATTTTTAAAGCGTAAGTTGTTTTTCCGGAACCGTTTCCGCCGGTCATGGCATAAATTAATGGTCTCATTCATCCCTCAAACAGTTTCGTAGCACCGTTAGCTTGCAGCAGATTTAAAATTAACTCCAATGGGTATCGCGGAAGATCGAGCTCATCGCTAAAGATTAGTTTAAGTTCATCGTAACATTGAATTTGGCGAACCGATTGTTCAGTGCCTTTTATATGATAGAAATTCCTATCCCAAATTCCCAAAGAATGTTTTTCATAGGCTCGATGAACGCACAGCGTGTTCATAAACATCGCCGACGGTTCGAAGGTCTTCTGAATACCGATCTGTAGATCTTGCTCAGAAAAAGCCGAGGGTGAAGGATCAAATTCCCGAATCAATTTACCTGCTCGCCAGATTTGCAGATTATAGTTTTGCAAATCGGATTTTGGCGAAAAAATGAATCGCTGATTTCCGACGTCGTTTGTGAAAGTGTGCGATGGATGAATTCGAAAAGGGCCTGCAAATGAAGACATAAGGCCTACGTCGACAAAGTAATTCGAACCATCTACACGGACCCGCAGACTGACATGCGATATGACCCCGTCCTTTAGAATGCTAATAAGTTCCGACGTAAATCCTAGGGAATTTAGAATATGATTCAGATAAATATTTTGAGCGAAACAGGTCCCTCCATATGTTTTTTCTTTAACGCCATCGAGAAATTCTTCCAGGCTTGGAATTGAAGGGCCATGTTTTTGAAACCGGATTATTTTTGATATGTTCTCATATGGGATTTTAGCTAAATGGCTTTTAACGATTTGAGATAAAAACGAAACACTAGGGGGTTCCTTTTGGATTCCTAGAATTTTTAGGTAATTCTCTTCGTTGGTCACCATCGCCTCCATAGAATAATTTTACTCAGAAATAAAAAAGTGTCTATCGACTACTCGACGGCGGACTAGAAAGATTACAAAGCCCGTCGCTTTCTCTTTTATTCGATGTTAGATAGCTAACCCACCCAATAAAGAGGTAAAATGAAATTTTTAATTGCGTTATTCGTATCAAGTTCGATCGTTCTGCCATTACAAGCTGATGACGCTCCAGGTGCGCTATTGTCCGAGGTTTCCACCTCACAACGTGATTTGAAGTCTAACTGGACTTTTGGCGCTGGGCTTAAACAGGCTCAGTACAATTACAGCGAATCCAAAATGACCGACAAGGGAACTTTGAACGGCTTCGGACTTGAAGTAGGGTATCACCTATTCGAAAAGATGGAACTAATCCTCAATGGAGAATATTTTGAAGGCGGGACCGAATATGACGGACAAACGTGGGGAGGTACGCCGGTTAAAGATAACGACCACTACAAAATAACCGACGTGTCTATTTTAGGTCGTACGGCCTTGGACACTGCGACGGTGGACCTGGATTTAAACTATGGACTTGGTCGGCGAGTGACAGATGATGCCGATGACTCAAGTCCAAATGATTACCACCGCGTGCACAATTACAATTACGCTCTAGTGGGCCTCGACGTCATCACTCCATTTTCAAATAAGTCTAAATTAACATTGGGTGCAGGATTTAATTATCTTTTAGGTGGAAGTGTACAGACTGACTTAACAAACGCTGATTCCCGGTTGCCGAACTTGAATCAACAATTAAACAGCGGTTCAGCCGTTACATTGAAGGCTAATTATCAGTATCCAGTTTCGTTTGGCGCCTTTTACGGCGGCCTGACGTACCTTAAGTGGAACATCGAAAAATCTAGTTCTACCGATGTCGAAATTGACGGAGAGTGGTGGACATTTACGGAACCTTCAAATTCAACGGAAACGACGGCCTTGCAGGTTGGATTACTATTTTAGCGGCCACTAGTTTTAAATTTAAAAAATTGGTCGTCCTTGTAGGACTCGAACCTACGACCCCTCCCATGTCATGGGAATGCGCTACCAACTGCGCTAAAGGACGATCTGGGAATATTTGTTTGTAAAAATTAACAGCTTTCGGGGCTGTTTTCAAGCTCTGTCGCATGTTCGCTTGCAAAGCGTGCGGGGGCCGATTAGACCAGTCCTTTCATGAGTGATTTCAATATATTGCCAATTTTAGTGACGGGACTTTTTATTTCGGTGGTGCACGCGATGATTCCCAC
>CAXSEH010000138.1:0-7913 GCA_964236345.1 uncultured Bdellovibrionales bacterium | reverse complement strand
CCTATGCTTTAAGATCGAAAAGAGGAGAATTTATGGCAGAATATATTAATCCCGATTACGTGGCCGAACCAGAAAAGATGAACGTTAAAAAAGGTCTTGAGGGCGTCGTCATGGACACATCGAGCGTATCGAAGGTAAATGCGGATACGAATTCCTTAATTTACCGCGGTTATCCGGTCCAGGATTTAGCCGAAAATTGCAGTTTTGAAGAAGTCGCGTACTTGATGTACAACGGCGAGCTTCCAAATAAATCTCAACTTGAAGAATTTTCGAAAAAAGAAAAATCACTTCGAGATATTTCCAAAGATAATTTAAACGTGATCAAAACTTTACCGAAGAAATGTCATCCAATGGATTCAATCCGTACCGGCGTCAGCTTCTTGGGTTGTGAAGACAATCGTATCTGGGACGCAACGCCTGCAACTAATTTAGATAAGGCCATGCAGTTGTTGGCAAAAATACCGACGATGATTGCGGCTGATTATCGTTTTAAAAAAGGACTGGATTTTATTCCACCAAATCCTTCATTAAGTATCGCCGAAAACTTTTTTCACATGTGCTTCGGAAAAGTTCCCGACGCCCGCATCGTGAAATGTTTCGACGTTTCGTTAGTCCTGTACGCCGAACACAGCTTCAATGCTTCGACCTTCACTTCCCGGGTCGTGACCTCGACTCAGTCTGATATTTATTCGGCAACGGTTGCCGGTATTGGCGCTTTGAAGGGGCCTTTACATGGCGGAGCCAATGAAATGGTCATGCACATGATGATCGAAATTGCCGACGCGGATAAGGCCGAGCAGTGGATGATCGACGCCTTATCGCAGAAGCGCAAAGTGATGGGCTTCGGTCACCGAGTTTACAAATCAGGCGACTCACGCGTACCGACGATGAAAAAATACGCCCAAGTAATGGCCGACGTAACCGGTGAACAAAAATGGATGAAGATGTACGCATCGCTTGAAAAAGTAATGGTAGAAAAAAAGAAAATCTACCCGAACCTAGATTTTCCGGCGGGCCCCGCTTACTACATGATGGGTTTCGAAATTGATTTCTTTACGCCGATCTTCGTGATGGCCCGCACGACCGGGTGGTCTGCACACATCATGGAGCAAACTGCAAATAACCGTATTATTCGCCCGCTATCGGAATACATTGGGTCGACCCAGCGAAAAGTGACGCCGTTAAACGAGCGCAAATAAATATTTTTTAGAACCGCGTGGAGCTTATGACTATAAATAAGAATGTTTTTTTAAGTTTCGTTTGGGCACTGACATTGACGGCCTGTAAATCAGGTCCGTTGATGGACTCAAAAGGAAAGCCCATCGACGCCGCGGGAAAAACTCGTCATGAATTAATCAAGGAAGAAAAACGCAAACAGTCCGAGGCCGACCTTCCCGTCCGAGTTATTGATCCCGGAATAAATTTAGATGTCATTGCTTTCGGTTCCTCCGCCGACCAAAACCAGCCGCAGGCAATTTGGTCAACCGTTGCAAAGCAAAATCCAGATCTTTTTATTTTTACCGGAGATCACCTTTCGATCACAAAACCTGAAAACCGATTTATCTCGGAACAGTACAAAAAATTAAATCGTATTTCTGAATATCGCGATATGCGCGAAAAAGTTCCTTTCATGGCGGTCTACGATGATAACGACGATCAAGCCAAAGATCATGGCGGAGCTGCGGTCGATAAAGAAACCTCGAAAATGGAATTCCTTCGATACTGGTCATATTTAAAAAACACGCTCGGAAAACAACAGAAGGCCATGTACCATTCAAAATTGATCGGCAATAAGAAAAAAACGGTGCAAGTGATCGTCCTGGACACTCGATGGGATCGTAGTGATCTTAAAAAAAATACCGACGCCCCGAAACAAATCGAAAACGTCACAACCGTGGTGACTTCGACCGATCAATCGACCGCAACCACCTCCACCTTATCCGAGACACGCACATTAACGGTGACCGAAAATCGACCCTTCCTAGCTGATGACGACAAGAAAAAACATTTTTTATCGGAAGAACAATGGAGCTGGCTTGAATCAGAACTCAGAAAGCCTGCGGGACTAAAAGTTATCGTTAGTCCGATCCAAGTTATTGCGAACGACCACGGTTTTGAAAAGTGGGGTAACTTCCCGCATGAACGTGAAAGACTATTTAATCTTCTGAAGTATACGAAAGCCAAAAACACATTGATCCTGTCCGGTAATCGCCAAGCCGGTTCTATTGCCCAAGTGGATCTTAAAGGTCTGGGAAAGATTTATGATGTAACGGCAGGGCCCATCAATTTAAATCCGACAGCGGGAAACGCGTTAAAAGATTCGGCGTACTTAAAAGATGCCTATCCCGAAGAAAATTTCGGTTTGATTAAAATCAATTGGGATTCGCGCAAGGCCGTTGTCGAACTGCGCGACGTCGATAATAAGGTTGTTAATTCAACCGAAGTTAAATTCTAACTATTCCTTAAAATACCGAAAAATTGTGGCTCGATTATCGCCGCACTCATCCGGACCGCCCTGGGCGGTCGCCAAGATCTCGACATCGGTACCGGCAACCGAAACCAAATCAATATCATTACCGTACTTAAAGTTTAGACTTTCGCTATTCGGTGTCGGCATTTTTTCCGGATCCAAAGTCACCCGGTACTGTTGACCTTGATTATTATCCATGTGGTAACTTGGTGTGCTGCCGCCCGCGCATCGCACATCGGTTCCGTTGTCGATATTTTTCACGTGAGTTAATTTCTCCATCGAAAAATCTCGACCCCAGCTTAGGTCATCTCCTTGAAGAACCACTCCACCCTTATAGGCGACAAGGGTCTCCATACTTTTTTTCATCGTCATCGGATTTCCGGGGTTATTAAACCAAACTAAATCATAACCTTCTAAGTCTTTATCGGTAATCCCACCGATGGGTTCTTCAATGAAGTTTGGATTATAACGAGATAACAAAACTTTCATCACATATTGAGTATCGTATGCAGACTCGCCACCGCTACCACGATCGTGCACCACTAATATATGTGGCTGACTCACCGGTGTCGTGTAACGGATAACCGACTCCGCGATCAATTGCGCCGAACCGCCGGCCACGACCAATTGATCATCGACTTCATCCCCTAGCGCTAAAAGGATGGTCGTAACGGCAACTTTTTGAGTAATCGGCGCCAGTGAACACGAGACGCCGTTACAGACGGTCAAATCGGGTGGCGCTTGCTGGCGATCATCGGCTGGCTGCGGATCAACGCTAACGGAAGTCGTTTCGCGTGCATCGTCGTTTGCCACGACAATTTTTCCCGCCTGGCTACAGTTCTGGAAGAAAACCATCAGGAAAGTCAATACTCCCGAAATGGCAATCCCGTAACGAGATGATTTCGTGTTCAGTTTTTTTACAGTTTTATCAGGCTTGGTGGTCGTATTTTTCATTTAAAACTCCGTATGTGCTCACTGAGTTAAATGCAAAAATCGGCCTCGATTTTACGCATGCCTAATAGCTTAAACCGATGAAACTTTCGTCATGTGAAAATTATGATCACTTTAAATTAATTTAATAATGCGAACCAAGCTGAGACAATAACCAAACCACCAGGGCGACTGACGCCATGGCCAAACTTAAAAAAACCACTACGAACAAAGTGATCAGCACGGCCAAAAAGATTTTTGAACGCTGCTGAGTTTCACGGGGCTTTTCGAAGTAATCCTCGATTAATTTTAAATTCTTTAAATTAGACTTCCAATAAAAATCGAAAACTTGTCCGACCAACGGAATCACTTTAATCGCGTCTTCAAGGAAAATATTAAAAGTCATGCGCAATAAGATCGCGGGACTACAACCTAAATAGTAGGCCTCGATCACCAGATAAAATGAAATAAGAGTCGTGACACCATCGCCAACGACTGGAATAAGTCCTACCAGTGGATCTAGGCCAAATTTAATTCCCATCGGTCCATCAAATTGGCTATCTAAAAGGGTACTGATTTTTTTGATACGATTCAGTTGGCTTACATCGTTTGACGTCATTTCATGTCTCCGGGATCGCGGTCGCTTAACCAACCTTTTTTAAGTACGTAGACCAACAAGCCAATCGACACCACAATCATGGCGAGCAGAGAATATAAAAAACCGTGGGGGTGCTTCAGTAAAGGAATGTGTTCAAAATTCATTCCGAAAAGTCCTGCCAAAAAATTTAGGGGTAAAAAGAAAATCGTTAACACGGTTAATACCCGGACAATTTCGTTCGTTCGGAAAGACGCTTCATTGGTTTTCTGCGCTTCGATCGATATGTGCAAATTCAGTAATGACTGTATATTCTCGAAGACGTCTTCCGAATAAAACAAATTTCGATCAAGCCGATCCTTCGTCTGTTGCATCAAGCCCTGCGGACAATCTGGCTTCAGATTAACTTTGTTCAAAGCATCGATGGTTAATTTCATGACTTTTTTAAAGGCCGACGACTTTCGTTTGATGTAATAACCTTCAAGCAGCAAAGACTTCGTTTTTAAACTTTGAAACATCCGCTCTTCAAATTTTTCAAGTTTGTGCTCAAGGTCCGTTAAGGGATGGTTAAAACCGAGCGATACCTGTTCAAAAAAATAACTTAAAATATGATACTTCGAAATTTCTTCAATTTTGAGGGTCGCGATTTTTTTTTGGATCTCGCTGACTTCGGTCAATACTAAGCGGTGTAACGAGATGATGCTGTCAGGTCCCAAAAAAAGTGCAACCTTTGTGGTAAGTTCTTGAACATTGTCGGCCGTCAAATGAGTCTGGGGTTCCATCAATCGAAGGACGATAAAGTGAACCGGCTTTTCTGCGGTGCCGTATGTTTCGACGTGCGGAAGATAATCGGGATCCAAACAATTCAAAACCAGTCTCTTCGAGATATTCAAATCGGTTGCAATTTGTTCCAGCATTTCCTTGGAAGGGTTCCTGATATCGATCCATTTGAAGCCTCTAAAGGCGGTCTCGGTTTGATCCATAGGCCTATTTCACATGAACTTTCGTCATAACGCAATACCCTGAACTTTACGAATCATGTCATAGATTTTATTGATCTAAAATTGCGTTTTTATAGCGTCTACAGGAAACTGATGAAGTCTAATTTCAAACAACCAAAGGAGTTTCTTATGTTAGGTATCGGTCAAAAGTTTCCAACGTTTTCAATGCAGGCTTGCGTCTCTTTAGAAAAAGGAAAAGAGTTTAAAACGGTTTCAAATGCGGACATGAAAGGTTCTTGGGCGGTCGTGTTTTTCTGGCCCCTAGATTTTACTTTTGTCTGCCCGACCGAAATTGCTGAATTCAATAAAGCGAATAAAGACTTCAAAGCACGCGATGCAAAATTATTTGGCGGATCAAATGATTCACACTTCGTGCACGCGGCATGGCGTACGCACCACGCGGATCTTAAAAACCTTGAATTTCCAATGCTCGCTGACGTTAAAAAAGAATTAACGGGCGCCCTAGGCATTTTACACCCCGTAGACCAAGTTCCCTTACGCGCAACTTACATTGTAGACCCTGAAGGAATTGTTCGTTGGGTATCGGTAAATGATTTGTCCGTTGGTCGTAACGTCAAAGAAGTTCTTCGGACTTTAGATGCTTTACAAACTGATGAACTTTGCCCGTGCAACTGGGAAAAAGGTCAACAGACTCTAAACCCGTAAATATTAGTCCGGTTTTCTAGTCATCAACTTGTGGGCTTCGTCGTTAACTTTTGTTAATCGCGAAGCCCATTTTTTTAGAAACAACAAAAGGAAGTCATTATGTCATTCACCGAAAAAATCGAAACCTTCTTAGAGGGCAGTTATTCAGGTAAAGATACGGCGGTCTACCGCGACTTATCACTGAACCTTAAGAAAGTTTTAGATGATAGTTCGCCTTTAGATATTAAAGAAAAATTGATTAACCTAGCGGCCATTTCTAGATCACTTCACTGGGATGAGCTTGAACATTTCACGACGGCTAACCTGAAGGAAAATGGCGTCAGCGACGTCGAGATCGAAGAAGCCTTTGAGGCCGCGGCCATTATGGGAATGCTAAATACTTATTATAAATTTAAAAGTTTTTTAAGTGCGGACGTGTTGGCCGATACCGCTTACCAACGCGCGGGTCTTCGTATGAATTCGCTCAGTAAACCTTTGAACGGAAAGGCGCAGTTTGAAATGATGGCATTTGCCGTTTCGGTGGTTAATAGCTGTCCCGTTTGCGTCGCTAGCCACGAAAAAGCTTTAACTGAAATTGGCGTGGGCCGAGACAAAATTCATGAACTAGCAAGACTAGCTTCAATTTTAAAAGGACTCAGCTGCTTATAAATTTATTCGATGACGAGGTCAGAATTTAAATCCTGCTTACGGCTGGTTAGATTCGATTTTTGAACTTCAAAATTGTCAATTTCGGCTTGGGTGCTCATAATGAGGCCCAGGTTGTTTTCCCCTTTTTTGCCCTTTTTGACCTGATAGCTTTTAAGCCGGCCCTGCGCATTAGCGATTTGGGAATCTAACTTTATAAGCTCGGAATCGATGGTCGCGATTTCGGTGTTCACCTGAGGGGCGGAAGCGGCCGGGGGCGCCGGATCTAATGCAAATTCATCGTCCACGGGATTCACGGCGCAGCTACTTAAAGTTAAGCTTGTCAGGATCAATAAAAAATAATTTAAGGTTTTTAAGTTTTTCATGACTTCGTTATGCCACGGATGAGCTAAAATGTCTACGCGCCCCGGTTTTTTCTAAAAAAGCATCTCAAATGGAATTTTTTGATGTAAAAATAACCCTATGAAAATAGATCAAGACTCAAATCAACCACGCCGGATTTTTTTAAAAGATTACGAAGCACCCCCCTTTTCGGTGCACGAAATCCAATTGCATTTTAATCTGTCCGAAGCCGCTACGGTCGTGACCGCAAAGATACGTTTACAAAAACTGAAAGAAGCCCCTTTAGTCTTGGACGGTGAGAATCTAAAGCTCATTTCGATAAAATTGAACGATCAGATTTTAGACGCTAAAGATTATGTCCTAACACCCGACTCGCTAACGATCTTACTGACCCCAGATGAATTTACCTTAGAAACGCAGGTTGAAGTTAACCCGGAAGCGAATAAATCCTGTGAAGGTTTGTATTTGTCCAACGGTATTTTCGCAACCCAGTGCGAGGCCGAAGGGTTTCGCAATATCACATATTTTTTGGATCGCCCGGATGTGATGACGACCTATACGGTTGAGATTGAAGCTGACAAAAAAGAATATCCCTACTTACTTTCAAATGGCGATCTCATTGAAAAAAAAGATTTAGGCGGCGGGCGGCACTCGGCGACTTGGAAGGATCCTTTTAAAAAACCCAGTTATCTTTTTGCCTTAGTCGCAGGAGATATGGGAGTCGTAACGGATTCGTTCACGACAAAGTCCGGCAAAAAAGTGAAACTTGAAGTTTTCGCGGCTCACGGAAAGCAGGCCCGCTGCCTGCACGCCATGGAATCACTAAAAAAATCCATGAAGTGGGACGAAGATCGTTTCGGTCTTGAGTATGACTTAAACCAATTCATGATCGTTTCGATTGATGATTTTAATATGGGTGCCATGGAGAATAAGGGTCTTAATATTTTTAATTCGCGGCTTGTATTGGCCGACCCTCAGTCTGCGACCGATGATGATTTCGATACGATCGAGGCCGTCGTGGGACATGAATACTTTCATAACTGGACCGGTAACCGCGTCACCTGCCGTAATTGGTTTGAACTTTCTTTGAAAGAAGGCCTAACAGTTTTTCGTGACCAAGAATTTAGTTCGGATTTGCATTCACGCTCGGTCGAAAGAATTAAGGCCGTCGATGCTTTAAGGGGCAGCCAGTTTGCCGAAGATGCCGGTCCCAACGCCCATCCCGTTCGGCCCGAAAGTTGTTTATCGGTCGACAATTTCTACA
>CAXSEH010000137.1:0-7917 GCA_964236345.1 uncultured Bdellovibrionales bacterium | reverse complement strand
AGAATTTTTGTTTGACCGGGGGCCTCAAATTGAGACATCGTGGAGTGATCATAATCGGGGGGATATATGGGCGCCTACATTCGTTACGTTTTCATGGTATGGTCCGTGGGCTTTTTGACTGCGACAGCACCTTCCGGGACTTTGGTCACTTTATCAAAGTACGCTTTACCTCCCATGTCAGAATCGAAACTGCGTATCCTTGCGAATGAATTCGAAGTTCTGCGAGCGCCTGGCGGCGGATACGAAATCATTATTCCTTTAGAAAAATCGCAAGACCTGGTTCGTAATTTTAGCGGAGCCGTGCTTTTGGAAAAAGATATTTCTGCGGGCTTGCGCGAAGCTTTTCGAAATAGTCGAATCGAGAATGCTTCAGCTTCAGGATACCATTCCTTTGTTGAAGTGCAGTCTTTACTGAAGGATACCGCCCAAAAATTTTCAAGTATGACCCAACTGATCCCGTACGGCCGTTCGGCGAAAGGTTTACCGCTAACGGCGCTGCGCGCGGGATTACACCTTTCAGACGGCCTTGCAAGACCCCGTTTGATGTTGACCGCCGCAACCCATGGCGACGAAATCATTACGACTGAGGTTTTACTATCGCTGATGAATACCCTACTGAACCGAGCAGCTGCGGGCGAACCGCGCTTCGTGAAGATGCTTGAAGATCACGAAATTATTTTTATTCCGGTCGTGAATGCCGACGGTTTTTCATCACAAAATCGCTACGACGGTTCAATTGATCCCAATCGCTCTTACCCCTATCCGCAACATGAAGATCAAAAGGCAAGCCCCAGCATCGCGGCCGAAATGAAATTCGTAAGCGATTACCCGATCGTCGGTAGCATCGATTTTCATGCTTACAGTGCGGTGGTGATTTATCCCTGGGGTTACACCGATCACAAACTGGATCCGTCTATTGAACAAACCTTTCGTGACCTTTCCGTTAAAATGACGACGACGAATGGCTACCGGTACGGAGAAATTTCCGACATTATGTATATTTCGCCAGGTTCAAGCTGTGATTTCTGGTATTTAAAATACGGGGCTATATCGTTAGGTATTGAACTAGGTCGTAGCAAATCTCCGCCGCCTTCGGAATTTCCCGCTTACATTAAAGAGCAGGAAGAAAGCACGTGGATTTTCGTCGAATCGTTTAATCCGCCCATCAAAATATAATTAAATATTGTCGAACTTTTAGACGATAATGAAATCCCGCTCGGGCCATTTTCGCGCGACTTACGGTAAAGAATTTACCCGGTCTTACAATATGCGGATTTTCACAAATTTTTTTCAATCCCGAGTTATATTGAAATTCTAATAACAGGAGCTTTGCCATGAAATCAGCTTTATTGATGAGTTTACTTGCGTTTGGCCTTAATGCCTCGGCCTACGACTGCGATACTTTAACCGCGGACGTCAACGCCCTACCTGAATCGGGGGGAACCGTGTTGATACCGGCGGGCTCGTTCGATTGTCATCGGCCTGTTATCATCAATAGAAGCCACGTGCAAATTCGCGGAGCCGGACAAGGTAAAACGATTCTAAGACTTGCCGATCAGGTCCACGCCCCGCTCGTCGTGATTGGTGAACCGCAAATTATTATTGATGCTTTAGGAAATTACGTAACCGCCAAGCGAGTCAGCGACATCATGGTTTCAGATTTAACTTTAGACGGCAACCGCTTGAATCATGACGAGAAAAAAGAATGCGGCGAAAACATTTGCGAAGGCGATCCGACGGGCGTGCGTAACAACGGAATTACCATTCGCGGCGCAAGCGAAGTCACGATTATGAACGTGACGACCCACAGTATGATCTCGGGCGGAATGGTCACTGAAAAATACTGCCGCAATTTAAAGGTCAAAAATTTCGAATCGTATGACAATTTTTTCGACGGCTTCGCGGGTTACCAAACTGAAGATAGCGTATTCAGTGGCATGAAGCTTCATAACAATCTGGGTGCCGGCATATCGATCGACATCGATTTCAGTCGCAACTTGATTGTTGATTCGGAATTAAATGACAATCGCGATGTTGGAATCTTTGCGCGAAACTTATCTGGTAATCGCTTCTTAAGGGTCAGCATTCAACGCAGCGGTAATCACGGCGTATTTATGGCCGAAGCGGAAGGAAAGAACTCTTGCGCCCGCGATAATACCTTTGAAGACGTGAACATCAACGGATCAAAGCTTGCGGGCTTTCGCTTAAACAACAACTGCCCTGGTAATAAAATTATCGGTACTTCAAACCTTTGCGGTAATAAATCAGGCGGCGTCAGCCAAGAAACCAACGGCGTACTGGGTCTATCTGCGCAAGTGAGCTGCCAATGAAAAATTTAAATTTACTTCCCATTTTGTTTTTCGCCTTTCAAGCTCATGCGACCGATGTGAAAATGGATTTAGCGGGCCTGAAAGCGAAGGCCTTCGCCCTTTGTCAAAAAAAGCAGTACCAAGCTCCTAAACCCATTCACGTTCCTTTACTTGATCCCCCGAACGGTGGCCTTGAAGCCGAGGGCATGTCGTACCAAGAAGAATTAGCGCTTAGAACGCGAAACTTACTTGATCAACAGGGTTTTTATTTTTCACCACGTCCCCGCGCGGCCGTTAATAGTATTCCGATGGATATTTATGTGGATTTGACCAACACCGGGAATTACCAATTAAAAACCTGGGAAGATGCCGAGGTCGATTACTCTTCAAATATTATTATTCCACCCATTGATAAAAATCTAATTCCGCCTGAGGGTCGCGTTTTAACCGAACTTGTGATCGGGCACGTTTCTCCGAAAGGTGATTATCCGCAGCTTTTCGATCTTCGCTCGAGTGCTTACTTTCGTTTTGCGGGCTATCCGCCGCAAATTACCGGGGCTTCGTTACGATTAGGTGCAAACAACATTGCGGGCCTTGGCGAAAATAATAAGCCTGGTTTAACTGAAGACTTTCCGGTCGTACGCGAAATCTACGCTTCGGTTAAAACTAACAGCAGCGCTAAAGTTTTAGTGCTGATCGAAAGCGATTTACTCTGCGGAGCTCTCGACATGGAAATGAACGAAGGCGAAATCACCAACGTCGTGGTTGATAGTTACTGGTTTACGCGTCGGGATTTCGAATGGAAGAAATCACCGAATACGGCCTTCATCGCTTACAGCAGCATGCTATGGAAGACCGAAAAACAAACTCCGGAAAATAACCGTGACGAAGCCCATGATTCCGACACGGTACGTGTTCAAATGGCAAACGGAGCCAATCGGAAAATTTCGTTACAGCCAACGACGGGTTCGGAAGTAGTTGTTCGTGATTTAACTTCGCACCTTCCTTCGCCGGTGACATCTTGGTCACTTGCAAACGAAGACCGCACGGCTGAACACTACGCCGAATTTCAACCTTACCTAGGCGCAACGAATTACCCTTTCCGGGCCAGTTACAAAGTGGACGTCTTAGAAAGTTCTATTAAAACGGCCGTTAGCCTTTACATGATGGAACCCGACAAAGAGTATAAAGACAACGTTGTCGCCGCCCAGGTCCTGCGCCAGGATTTTAAAAAAGCAAAATCCGTTCGTGACGCGGTTCATTTTAAATACCGCACCACCGCTTACTAAAGGCGCTCATGGCGCTTACTTACGGGTTTCGCCATGAAAGACACGATCAACAAAAACGTATTGATGCTGGCTTCGCAGATATAAAAAATCATGACACCTTCAAGAAGGTCTTCTAGTATCCATCTCTGAAGTAGGTAGGCACGTGCTACAGTTGATCGTTATCATCAGTCTGTTATCAAATGCGATGCTCTCATGCGTAGAGATGGCTTTCGTCACCGTTTCCAAACCCCATCTACGAAAATTATCAGATGATGGGGATCGTGGAGCGACCCGGGTTTTAGAACTTAGAAAAAACCCCGAGCGCGTGCTGTCCGTTTTACAAATCGGGATCACACTTGTCGGTGCCATATCGGCCGCCGTCGGTGGTGCGGGGGCGGAACAATTTCTAAGCCCTCATTACCAAAAATATTTTGACGTGTCGTTAAAGGTTGCGGATTCTTTAGCGATCATCTCCGTTGTTTTACCCTTAACTTATTTTTCGGTCGTGATCGGTGAACTGGTCCCTAAAACTCTGGCCCTTAGATTTCCCATGCGCTTCGCGAAACTGGGCAGCTACTTTTTAGGAACTCTTCAACGAATTTTTGCTCCTTTAGTTTACGTGCTGGAACTTTCAACGAAGCTGCTGGTCGACCCAGTGATGCGACATATGGGTTCGGAAACCATTTCCGAGCAAAATTCAACGATTGATCTGGGGGATCTTTCAGAATCTCATAAGCAGTACGTGATTAATCTGATCGCGGTGGATAAGCGTAAAGTAAAAGACATTATACTTCCGTGGGATAAAGTTGTTAAAGTCGAAAAATCCGCGCACCAAAACGACGTCATGGCGCTGATTAGAAAACACCGGCACACCCGTATGCCGGTGGTGGAAGAAGGTGTTCCATTCGGTATTTTACACACGAAAGAATTTATTTCCGAGATCGAAATTTCAAAAGTAAACTGGACTGCTCTTTTACGTCCGGTCACCTATTTCACTTCCGAAGAATCAATTTTAAACGCACTTAAAATTTTGCAGGCCAAAAAAAGCCACATGGCCATCGTCGTTCGTAAGGGTGAAATTTTAGGAGTCGTGACCGTCGAAGATATATTTGAGGAAGTTGTGGGCGATATTTATGACGAAGATGATAATCCGCGGATTTTATTATCATCAAATTCGAAACGCCGTACGATGGCCCTGCCGCAAAAATAACCAGTTCTATTTCCAGTACGAATTTCTTTGAACTCGTCCCTTCGATCCTTTAGTTTTTACCCCATGGGGGTTCTATGAAGATCACAAGCTTATTTGCAACTTTTATTTTTTCCGTCACGGCGTTCGCGGGTCTTGGTGAAGATTTTGAACAGATTAAAGACTTAGGACGAAACCTTGAACCCATCGGTGCCATTTGTGAAGAAATTGCGCAGCTTCGTTTCGCCGAGAAATACCCAACGCCCAACTACAAAGTCATCACCGGGGTTGAGTACGCGGATAAAGACGGAACTCTTGGAGAGTTGGATTTAGTTGTCATTAATAATGAAACCCAGGTGGCCGAAATTTTGGGTGAAGTGAAGTGTTGGAAATCGCCGAAAAGTGGTTTGAAAAAAGCCAAGGATCAACGTCAAAGATTTCTGACCAACGTGAAATCATCAAAAGCCTTAGAATTTAAGTGGCTGAGCGATCCAAAAATGAAGCTTACAAAAACTCAGTTTAATAAAGTAAAAGAATTTTACTTTATCGCGCAGAGCGGGACTTTGAACGACGGATTTGATTTTGAACTTCCCTATTCGCTCAACGAGTTGATGCAACTTCGAGAAGACATTCTGCGTTGTCAGGATGCCGGAAACTGTAAAAAACCGGTCCGGCCTTAAGGCATTCAGCTTCGCATCTTCGTCGCCGATTTCATTCGTTAGGGACAACCCCCGTATAAATTGAGCTGCACTCGCCGGGCATTATTTTTTGGATTCAGTTTGTACGCTAACTGTTCGATCAGGTTCACGTTAAATTGCGCTTTTAACTGCAATTTCTTCGTCAGCTCTTCGTTTGCGACTAAATCATGCCTGGCCAAAACTACGGCGTTTTGGCAGTCATTCCAGTTTTCACGAACCAAATCTTCAGAGGTTGATTCTACAAAATGAAATTTTTTATCTAAGATAAAGGCCTCGGTGATCCAGCCCGGGGTATCATGAAGGCGGTGAATTTTAGTAATTTCCGGATGCTGATTCAGGTAGCGTGACATCTCGATTAAATTTTTTTGCGGCGGGAAAAAACTAGCTACAAAAAAGATAAGTCCATTTAAGGTGTACAAAGAAATCAACCGGAATTTATGATTTTTAAAATTCTTTTGTAATTCCCAAAGAAAAGGAAACAGCAAAAACAGCAATAGCGGAATGATTGAAATTAAAAACCGTTCCCACTTTTGGGGAAACAAAGAATGCAAAAAAACGAACAAGAAAACGATCAGCCAAACGCTGCGCAGTTTTTTAAAACCCGTACTCATAACTTCTGGCGAATATTTTTTAATGAAAAACGGTAAAAATGTCATCGCGATGATCAACGCCGGATAAAAGGTAATCGGTTTACGACCATAATCCGCACCGTGCTGGTAATTATAAACGGTCAGATTAAGCAGCGAAAAATGAAACTTGCCTCTTAAATAGTAGTCCGGAATTCCGGCCATAATAAAAAAAACCAAGCCCACTGCGGATGCGATCAAAACATGGCGTAAGTTTTTCTTCATTAATGGCAGGATCATAAAAACCAGGGCGCAGAATCCAAGCTGCTGTCTTAATACAAAGGCCGTTGAAGCAAATAAAACGCCCCAAATCAGATCTTTGCGACGCGCGTACAGATCGTAGCGCAGGGCCCAGACTGCGGCCAGGGCCAACCACGGGGCCGCAACCGACTCGTACATGGGCCTGGTCAAAGAAAAGGAAGAACCGAAATAAAAGGTCATCATCAAAAGTAGAAAATTACGTTCGCGAAGTGAAAGATTTAGCACTTCGCTAAATTTAATAAATGCAAAAAGCAGCAGCGCAAAGTTAAGCGCAGCCAGCGCCGCAATGACCACTCGGTACTGCAAATAGGGGGATTCGATCCCTGCCGCATAGGCCGCTTGCGCAACGCCGTGCATTGGCAACATTTGCAATGGAGACTTCACATCATCGTCCGTCACCAAAGTTTTGATGCTTGAAGTTTGGGCCGGGATGTAACGCGTAATTCCCACCCAGTATTCATCAAGCGCCATGAACCCATCGTTCAGGATAACGACCGCGAAAAAAATAACGAAGGCTAAAGTGATATAATATTTGGAAGGTTTTTCTAGAAAATGATTCGCATCAGACATCCGTTGAATATGGCAAATTTTGATTGTCGAGTCATCATTTCAAGTTATAATCCTTCGCATGTACAAGGGTGAAAAATTTAATAGCATTAGCCATCTGATTGGAACCGCTTTAGCCTTCGTCGGCGCATTTTACTTGGTGTCTGTGGCCATTGCAAAAAATGACGTGTTAAAAATTGTGGGCTTCACCGTCTACGGCGCGATGCTGATATTTCTTTATTCGGCTTCGACCCTTTACCACAGCGTCCGCGCGGGGCCGGTTAAAGATTTTTTGCGCCAGATGGACTATTTTTCGATCTACCTGATGATCGCCGGAAGTTACACGCCGTTTACCCTTGTGACTTTGCGCGGGGTTTGGGGATGGTCCTTATTTAGTATCGTGTGGGTGTTAGCCGCGATCGGAATTGCGCAAGAAATTTGGATCGGAAAAAAGACTCGCCGCTACTCTTTGATCATCTACTTGTTGATGGGTTGGCTCATCGTCTTAGCCATAAAACCCCTGATTGCCTCGTTGAATCAGGAAGGATTTAACTGGTTGGCCGCGGGGGGATTGTTTTATACCTTCGGCGTGATCTTTTTCGTCTTCGATGAAAAAGTGCGCCACTTTCACGGCATCTGGCACCTTTTTGTGTTGGGCGGTAGCATCTGCCAATTTGTTTGTCTTTATTTATTCGTGGCGTAAGTCATTCTACAAAGGAGTTTTATGAAAAAGTTATTCGTCTTAATCACCCTTTTTTTAAGTCAGGTTGCTCTTGCAAAGATCACTAGCGAAAAAGTGAACTACAAAGACGGCACCGGTGAACTAGAGGGATACATCGTGTATGATAGCGCGAAAACCCACGGAAGTAAAAAACTTCCGGGCATGGTGATTGTTCATGATTGGATGGGAGTCGGCGACTATGTAAAAATGCGCGCAGAGCAAATGGCGGGTTTAGGCTACGTCGCTTTTGTTGCAGATATTTACGGGAAAGGCGTCCGTCCTAAAGACGCTAAAGAAGCCGG
>CAXSEH010000136.1:0-7952 GCA_964236345.1 uncultured Bdellovibrionales bacterium | reverse complement strand
CTTTGAGGTCTACAATTCTGTCACGAGACGAGTCAAATCGTGAAGCTTTTTTTCCACAATAGACATCATCTCGACTTCGAGTGATAATATTTTTTCACCTCTCAATTTCGTTAAGGAGTAACCATGAGCGTTCCTTTTATAGATTTAAAAACCCAATACCAAGCCCTTAAGTCATCTATCGATAGCAGAATTCAAAAAGTACTTGAAAGCGGCGCCTACATTGGCGGACCAGAAGTCCAAGAATTAGAAAAAAAATTGGCGGAGCATACTGGCACAAAATATTGCTTGGCCGTGGCGAGCGGAACAGATTCCCTTCTAATTCCGATGATGGCCCTGGGCATTGGTCTAGGTGACGAAGTTATTACGACTGCCTTTTCATTTATCGCTACCGCCGAAACAATTGTCTTAGCCGGAGCGACTCCCGTTTACGTCGATATCGATGCAAGAACTTTTAATATTGATGTAAAAAAAATTGAAGCGGCAATTACTCCGAAGACGAAAGCGATTATGCCCGTTTCTCTTTACGGTCAACCGGCCGATTTAAATGAGATTAATGCCATCGCGAAAAAACATAATTTATTCGTAATCGAAGACACGGCCCAATCTTACGGCGCAATGTATGGTGATAAAAAAAGCGGGGCGCTGACGACTGCTGCGGGAACATCATTCTACCCGGCTAAACCATTAGGCTGTTACGGCGAAGGCGGCGCAATTTTTACAAGTGACGATAAGTTAATTATCGCGATGAAGGAAATTCGCGAGCATGGATCAGAAAAAAGGTATTATCACACCCGACTCGGTCTTAACGGCAGACTCGATACGATTCAATGCGCGATTTTGCTCGCAAAGATGGAACGCTACGATTGGGAAATTGAACAGCGCAACCGAGTTGCAAAAAGATACACCGCCGCATTCGGTGGCCTTGAAAAAATTGATCCACAGTTTTCAACACCGTTCATAAAACCCGGGAATGTTAGCGTTTGGGCGCAGTATACTTTAACAATGACCCACCGGGATCTCTTTCAAAAGAAAATGCAAGAATTCCAAGTTCCCACGACCGTGCATTATCCGATGACGATGCCCGATCAACCTTGGTATAAACAACACACCGTTGCAAAACATGACATTACCCATTCAAGATGGGCAGCAAGCCACGTTTTAAGTCTACCGATGTATCCAGATATGGAAGATAAAACGCAAGATATCGTGATCGATGCCGTCAAAAAATCTATCGAGTTCTCAATGAAGGAATCTTAGGTTACAGTAGCTGCATGATGAAAACCGAATTTACCGCACTTGAAAAAACCGTATCTCTTAAATCCCCTCAGGGCACAATTACTTGGGGAGACGCTAAGAACTTCGTTCTGTTTGCCGGGCCCGATATTATCGAAGATGAGGGCATGGTCATCGAAACTGGTACCGAGATTAAAAGGGTGACTCAGGCGCTTGGCATTCCCTGGATTTTAAAATGTTCTTTCGATAAAGCGAATCGGCAAAGTTCTAAAAGTTTTCGGGGACCCGGTATGGGCTCTGCACTGAAATCATTGGATCAAATAAAATCCAAGCTAGGCTGCGCTCTACTGACTGACGTTCACGAAACCATCCAGGTCCAAGAGACCGCAGAGTATGCCGAAGTCATTCAAATCCCCGCTTTTCTTTCGCGACAAACAGATTTGATGATCGCGGCGGCTAAGACAAATCGGGTCATTCATATTAAAAAGGGGCAATTTTTAGCTCCGTGGGATATGAAGTCCATTGCCCAGAAAGCAGTTCAAGCCGGTAACGATAAAATTTTACTTTGCGAAAGGGGAACAACCTTTGGCTATAATCGACTCGTTAATGACATGACTGGATTAGTAGAAATGCGCCGCTTAGGATTTCCCGTCATCATGGACTGCACGCATTCAACGCAGCTTCCAGGCGCAACCGGAGAATCAAGCGGCGGTCGCGGCGATATGGTATGGCCTTTAGCCCGCGCCGCAATGGCGATTGGGGTCGATGGCATATTTTTGGAAACTCACCCAAATCCGGCAGAGGCGCTATGTGACGGGCCTACTTCGCTTCCGCTCAAAAACTTAGAAGCCTTTCTCAAAAATATTCAGCTTATTTTCAAGACACATTCAGCTTAACCCCGAAAGAGTCTACCCGTTGCCACTGCGCGGTCGACTAGCGGTTGACTCTAAATCTACCGCATAGACAATGAACCATGTCTCTTTTAAAAAAAATATGGCGCCCCTTAATCGCGCTCTTGTTTCTGATTGTCCTCGTAAAAAAAGGACCTATCAAAATAGAACAGCTTCAGCTGGTTTTGACTCAGCCAAAGATTTTAATTTTGGGCCTCGTTATTTTCTCTCTACAGTTTTTGCTTTTTGCATTGCGGTGGAAAATCTTCGTAGATCAATTTTCTAAACTTCCTTTCAAGTCTGCCCTCAGGTTAACTTTGATCGGACAATTTTTTTCGTTCTTTATTCCCGGCGGCGTCGGCGGAGACGTCGTCAAAGCCCTCGAGCTTTCGAAAGATCACGTCGCATCTAAATCAACGGCCCTTTCGACGGTCATAGCAGATCGCGTTTTGGGTTTATACACGATGATCCTCATGTCATCGATTTTTTTGGCCTTCGAATATTTTGTTTCGCCTGATGAAAAAATCATCCGCTATCTGCTGATTAGTCTGTTCCTATTTGTCGGACTGACGGTGGGGCTTCTGTTTTCCCCTTTTGTCATAAAAAAGATAAATCAGGTATCCGACCAAAATAATTCAAAGGTGCTCCATTACCTTAATAAACTTTTAAGCAGTCTCACCTTAACGTTTGAATCTTTTCGGACTCCGTCATTAATGATAAAAAATTCGAGTTTGTGTTTCGTCGTTCAGTTCCTGGCCATTTTTTTTATGTTCACCGTCGTTAAATATTTGGGAATACAACCGCCGCCTTTTTTCGTTTTCTTCGCCCTTTGTTGCTTCGGCCTTTTAGCATCAGCCATACCGCTTACTCCCGCCGGAATTGGCGTGGGACAGGCGGCCTTCTATTTTATTTTTTCACCATTCGGCTCAGAAATGGCCGAAGCATCGGTCACGGCGCTTAGTTTGTTTCAGCTTTTTCAACTAGTCGCTTCTATGTCCGGCGGTATTCTGTTTGCGCTTAAACCCACTCCGCTACCGGCTCACGTTAGCCCAAATAAAGGTTCCCATGAAGAAATCCAAGAAATCTAAAAATCCATCTAACGCTAAGGCTCCGTCGATCAAAACTTTTAATGTTCACGGCTCTGCAAAGACCCAGGCCTGGGAATTTTCAAATCACCTTGTACCGCCAATGACTGCGTCCACCACATTCAGATTGAAATCGCTCCAGCGAGGTGCCGACGGATTTCAATTATTTGCAAATCCCGAAAACCATAAAGATCCAATCTGGATTTACGACCGCCTCGAAGAACCTTCATCAAAAATGCTTGAAGAGCAATTGGCAGAAATGGAGCGCGGTGAGGTAGCCGTTAGTTTTTCAAGTGGCATGGGCGCTATTTCGGCTTCTTTCTTGGCATTTTTAAAAGCCGGCGACACGATCATGAGTCACAAAACATTATATGGCTGTACTTATAGTTTGATAACATCTTGGCTTCCGCGCTTCGGAATCAATCATGAACTGGTCAATATTAATAAAGTCACGGCGGCAGAATTAAAAAATAAAAGTCTGAAAACAATTTATTTTGAATCGGTCTGTAACCCTTCATTAGAAATTATCGATATAGAAAGAATTTGCAAACTGGTCCGTGAAGAAAACAAGTCTCGTGGTTCGGAAAATAAAATAAAAGTTATCATAGATAACACCTTCGCGACACCCTGGGGATTAAGACCATTAGAATTTGGAGCCGATCTTGTCATCCAAAGCTTAACTAAAAACATCGCGGGTTTTGGAACCGAAATGGGCGGGGCCATCATAACCTCGCGAAAATTCCTTTCCCAAATTTTACTGATCCGCAAGGATATCGGCGCGATCATGCATCCCCATTCGGCCTGGAATATAATGATATACGGTATCCCTTCACAAATTCTGCGCTTCGAAGCCCAACAAAAAAATGCGATGCAAGTCGCAAAGTTTCTAGAAAAAAGGCCCGAAGTAGAAAGCGTTTTTTATCCGGGCCTCAAAAATTTTCCGCAGTATAGCCTAGCTAAAAAAATCTTAAAGACGCCCGAGGGCCAGTTTGCACCGGGAACAATGCTCAGTTTTACCCTTAAAGGCAGTGATTTAAGAACCGAGAAATTTATCAATCACATCGCGCAAAATAGCTACTCCATAACCTTAGCGGTCAGCTTAGGTTTGATTAAAACGTTAATCGAAGTTCCGGGCTTGATGACCCACGCAGCGGTGCCTAAAGAAAAACAAGCCGAGTCCGGAATTCCCGCAAAGTTAGTCCGCATGAGCCTGGGTATCGAAGACGCGGCCGATATCATTTCTGACCTTGAACAAGCTTTCAAAAAATTCTAGGATTAATAAACAAAATTTCGTGAGGAAAAAATGAATATTTTAATTAAGCAAATAATTAGCCTTATTAAGCTTTTGCATTCCGAAACCGGACAAAACCAAATCGCCGCTGGGTTGGCATTCGGAATATTTTTGGGCTTTGCGCCATTCCTTTCAATCCAAACACTTTTTGTTTTATTGGTGGTATTTGTTTTTCGAGTGCAACTTGGGGCCGCTTTTTTATCGGCCTTTTTCTTTAAGTTCGTCGCCTTTATGCTAGATCCTTTAACCGACATTTTGGGGCGGTGGGCGCTAGAGAATCCGGGCCTCCGGGGTCTTTGGAGCACAATGTATAATGTTCCACTGTTACCTATGACCCGCTTTAACAATTCTATTAACATGGGATCGTTCATCGTATCGTTGGTTCTTTGTCCGGTTCTATTTTTCGTGTTTCGCGCATTGATCATGAAGTATCGCACGAACGTCGTTCAAAAAATTGAAACGACAAAATTTTGGAAAGCTTTTAAAGCTTCCAAGTTTTACTTTTGGTACGCAAAATATAACGATCTTTACGGAGCTTAATCATGTCTGAACAAAAAAATATAAAAGTAAAAAAAGCTCAAGGACCGATTCGATGGAACGCGATCATCCCGTTCCTTATTGTTTGCGTTCTTTTCTATGTTTATTTCTTTTTCTTTTTCGATCTTCATATGAAAAAGGCTATCGAATGGGGTGGTTACAAAGCTCTGGGAGTTGAAGTTAACATCGGCGAATTTAAAAGTTCATTCCTAAATGGCAACGTTCAAATTTCAAAAATCGAGATGACCGACGCTAAACAACCTGATCTAAACACTTTCGAACTGGGTGACCTCCGTTTCGACGTTAAGTGGGATGCATTACTCAGACTAAAGATCGTGATAGAAGAAATTGCCGTCGAAGGAATCCAGTTTATGTCGAAGCGGGCGCACGTCGGTAAAGTAGCTCCTCCACCACCACCTTCGGACGAAGATGGTCCCGGGTTCGCGGCGCAGTTGCAAGATAAAGCGCTGAATAAGCTAGAAGGCGAAAATAAAGCTAACCTCCTAGGAGACGTTGCCGAATTCATGAAGACTGGCAAGTTCGATGACCAAATTAAAAATTTAGAAAATCAAATGGCATCCAAAAAATTACTCGAGGCCATGAATGCGAAGTGGACGGCCAAAAAAACCGAGTGGGATGCTAAGATTAAAGCGCTACCAACGGGTAAAGAAATGAACGCGCTTAAAGACCGCTTCGGAAAAGTAAAAACCAAAGATTTTAAAACCCCCCAAGAGCTAGAAGCAACTCTTAAAGAAATCGACACTCTCGTCAAAGAAGTGGACGCAAAAAATAAACAAGTGCAAGACGTGAAAACGCAATTGGATGCGGATCTTAAAGGTCTGGACCAAGATTATAAAAATTTAGACGCGCAAATAAAAACGGACATCGCTACTTTGAAAAGTAAATTCAAAATTCCCAAAATTGATGCCGCTAGTTTTGCAAAAGCCCTTTTCATGGATTATTTGACCCCGATTACCCAAAAGGTTGATCGCTATAAGCGCTTGGCCGAAAAATACCTTCCACCAAAATACGCAAAAATGGTGAACGGCCAAAAGGTCGCGGTCGAAAAACCAGATGACACCATCCAACCCCATCCGCGTGATAAAGGCACCACGTACGAATTCCCCGTAACGAATGGTTACCCACTTTTTTGGATTCAGAAAGTAAAAATCAGTTCAACTTCAAACGCCCGCGCTGACTATGGAGATTTCAAAGGTCTCATCGGCGACATCAGTTCGAACCAACATCAAACCGGTCGCCCTACAACCCTAGATATCAAGGGCGATTTTAAATCTATGAATGTCAGTGGCATTAAACTGTTCGCCGAATTAAATAACACGAAGCCCGCATCCGTCGTGAAATTCACGATGGGGGTTGGCTCTTATATGTTAAATAATCTAAACCTGATGCAATCAAAAGACGGTCAGATATCAATCCCCTCATCGAATACCAGTGCTCTTGCCTCAGGTGAAATTGTTGATTTCAAACAGTACGATTTGAAACTAAAAAATCAATTCAATAATGTCGACTTCAAGGTTTCTACGCCCGACAAAACAATCAATGACGTCCTCACGCAAACCCTTAGCGTCATTAAAAGTTTTGATCTTGAGGCCACCGCAAAGGGAGAATTAAAAAGCTTAGATATTGATATTCGCTCAAGTCTAGGGGGGGATCTACAGCGTTCTTTTGAGAATTTGCTGAAGGCGAAAATCGCCGAAGCGAACGAAAAACTTCAAAAAAGCATTAACGATGAGATCGGAAAGCTAAAGTCACAAGTTCAAGCCCAGACAGATGGAATAAAAAATCAGGTCCAAGGCGAAGTAAACAAAGTTCAGGGCCAAGTGAATGACCAAAAGAAAATGGCCGAAGACAAAGTAAACTTGGCTAAAAAAGATTTCGAAAACCAAGCTAAAGGAAAAGTCCAAGGCGAGGCCCAAAAACAAATCGACGATCTAAAAAAGAAATTTGGTTTTTAGACAACCGATCAAATTTTCAGTCAACCGATCAAAGTTGTATAGATTTCCATTCGACAACCCCACGAACGATACGGGGTTCCGGTATGACTTTATTCAGTATAACCGTCATCGGTAACCGATCCGCATCTACCAATTTCGCAAAGGATTTATTCTTATCCCATATACGAACAAAGGGATCCTTATCGAATTCGGGAAAACTTTTAAGGAATTTTTGCAGTTCTTCCCTGCTTTCGTCTAATGATACCGTGATAAATAAAACTTTTAGATTTTTTTCATTTTTTACCGAGACCCGCCTAGCAAACTCAATCAGCTCAGGAACCTCATTGACACAAGGGGCGCACCACGAGGCCCAAAAGTGGATATTAATGATATCAGCGGCCTCTATGGCCGCCTGATCCAGCTTTACGGGATGGTCGAGGTAGGAAATAAAGTCAGGATTTTGAAGGTATGAAAGAAGGGACGCCTTCGAAAAATCTTTGGGCGCATCGGGCGCGCTAGCTTGAGGCGAATCTTTAGTGAACAAACCGGGTTTCAACAAAATCGAGACTAGGGCAACCGCCAAAATTAAAAAAAATATCGAAATTTTTGTTTTCATCTGAACCTCTCTCTCGATGAGCATAGGACAATTTAAAAACAAATCAAAGAGCAAAAAAAAACCCAAGGTTCTCACCTTGGGTTTTAAGAACTGAGTAAAATTTAAAGCTATCTTAAAGACTGCATTGCAGCCCGAGATTTGTTCTTCATTTTTCGAACAACTTTTTTAGACTTGTCTGCTTCAATCGCTTTAGCCTTTTTAGCTTTACTAGCAATTTTCAGAACGGCGGCCTTATCATCTTTTCCAGTTTTTGCTTTAGTTGCCTTAGTCGATTTAGTTCCCACGGCAGCTTTTGGTTCTGCTTTAGTTTTCCAATCGTAATCAACAAATTCCAAAAAAGCCATT
>CAXSEH010000135.1:0-8019 GCA_964236345.1 uncultured Bdellovibrionales bacterium | reverse complement strand
TTTTCGTCGTTAACGCCTGCCGATCCCGGTCGTAAAGTTCGATACTATGAAACCCAGAATAAACTTCATATCGACTATCCATTGAGTGCAGTTCTTTTTAAATCTTCCGTTAAATTATAAATTTCTGCCCCGAGTGCCCGATCGCCATTTACAAAATGAACGTGTTGTCGAATTTTATTATAAAGCGTTTGGCTTTCGCTTCCCTTCAAGTGAATCTTTTTTAAATCAATCGCCTGCGCTAAACATACTAGCTGCATCGCCGCAATTTTATAGACGCCTTTTAACATTTCCCCGCAGCTTACGGCCGCGCTCATGCCTAGACTTACTTTATCTTGATTGTGGGATTCAGAAGAGCGCGAAAAAATACCGCTGGGGATCGATTTTTGAATCACTTCCGACGTGATCGCGGAAACGGTCTGGTGGACCCCTTTTAGGCCGTGATGAATATTTGCTTCTTGCGGAGAAAGATTCGCAATGTCGACTAAATTATCAGGAAGTCCACGATTCGACTTTTGATCGATGAGCATCATCACCTGCCGATCCATCAGATCGGCCATGTGCGCTAAATTTATTTTCGTGAAATCCATCGCTTGGCACAGATAACCTCCGTAAAAATTTCCACCCATTTCCAGATTGCCTTCGGGGTCAATGACCGGATTATCCGTCACGCTATTTATTTCGTGCTCGAAATGAAGCCACGACTGCGCCAAATTTTCACGAATCGGTCCCAGGATTTGCGGCACGCACCGAAGCGAATAGCGATCTTGCACGAAATCTTCGGTTTTAAAATCTCCGACTTGAACTTCTTGCCCCCGATTTGGTGAATAATTTTCTGCATCTAGAAATTTTCTGATGTTCCGTGCGGCAAGTGCCTGGCCCGGATTTGTTTTAGCAACTTCATTGATAAAAAAACCAAAGGCTTCGCGCTTACCTTGCAAAACCAGGCACTGCCACGCAGTGGCCAACTCGCAAATGCGAATCAAGTCTTCGGTTAATTTTAGATTCACTAACATGACGCCGGCCATGGTCGAGGTGCCATTCACGATTGCTAAACCTTCTTTCGGTTTCAACACGTAGGGCGTAATCTTAAGGTCTTTAAATACGTCGGCCGTCGCCACAAGCTGACCCTGATAAAAACATTGCCCGGTTCCTTGAACCAGCTGACCTAAATACGCTAGCGGAACAAGGTCCCCACTGGCACCCAGCGAACCTTCTTGCGGAACCGCGGGCACTAAATCATTTTGTAATAATAAAACCATGTGAGAGATCAGCTCGCGGCTGACGGCTGAATATCCCTGGGCTAACGAATTCAGTCGAATCAAAAACATGGCGCGCGATGCTTCCGGGGACAACAGATCGCCCTGACCACAACTTAAATATTGAATCAAATTATGCTGTAGTTGTACCGCCCGAGTCTGGTCGACGTAATGGGTACAACTATCGCCGAAACCCGTAGTGACCCCGTAGATAGGCGTGCCTTTCGCGACTAGCGCCATCAGTCGGTCGTGGGATTTTTGGGTTTTTTCTAATATTTTTTCGGCTACGCTAAATTCAGAAAATTGATTTCGTCTGAAAACGAAGTCCGATAAATCTTGGATCTTTAGTTTATCATTTAGCAAAAACTTAGTTTTTGATACCATCGCCTTTATTCCTTTAATCTTAGAATATACGGCCATTTACAGCACGATATCCACCGGGATTCAAGCCGGCCCCCAACGTGATGACCAAACTGCAAAGTCCGTCGGCAGACTCGGCTTGGGTCAAGCCCTCTTCGAGCAGTGTTCGTGGCCGGTCGTCGTTAAGCCCGACGCAAAATGAATAAACGGGTCCGCGCCAATTTAAAATCTGTAGGCCGACCGATATGGCAATGTTCGGTAAGGTGTAAACAAATTTCGCGGGACTGATTGCATCCGCATTGACAAAATCCGCATCGGCTAAATTGGAACCGCCTTCGATAAAATAAAAAATTTGCGATAAGGTCAGGTTTTGACTATCAAACCATTTCGACAGGTTCCACGCGGTCAAGGCTTCGCACAAGGCGAAAGAGTTTTCATCGAGCTGGTACCAGCGATCGACGCGGTTTTTCCAAACGGGTTCGAATGAATTTTGCAATCGCGATTGCGGATCGTATAAATATTCAAAGTCAGTTTTCACGTCACGCCCCTTACGGCGAGGGCACCGTGAATGCCCCCAAATCCTAGTGACGTAACGACGGCCAGACGTCCAAGACTAAGCTTGGATCCGCCATAGGTTCCGGGAAAGCTAGAATCGATCATGGTCGAATTTTTGATTTCAAAGTATTTTTTTCGGCGTAGTACTTCACACGCGACGATTAAATCTAAAGCCCCGCTAGCCCCAAGGCAGTGACCAACGCTCCATTTGATCGCAAGGATTCGCGCAAGTTTATTGTGTTGGCCAAGGGCTGACGCCTCGGCAGCGTCGTTGAAACGGGTGCCCGTACCGTGCGCGACGAAAAAATCCACATCGGCATTTACGTTCTTCAACGCCAAATTTATAACGCGGGATAGACTTTCGCCATTGACCGAGGGTCGGGTCACCGAACCCCCTTCAGTTTCGGTCGCAACATTTAGAATTTGGGCTTTTGGTTCATCGGCCCAGCCGCCTTTACTAAAAAGAAAAAACGCGACGGCTTCCCCGAGTTGTAGGCCATCACGATCTTTCGCGAAGGGCTTATTACGTTCCGGAGTCAGTATTTTTAATGAATTAAATCCTTGATAGATGAAAGGTCCAATTAAATCAGCGGCGACGACGAAGACGACGTCGTAAGCGTCTTGATCCAAAAATCTTTTCGCCGTCTGGAAGGCCACGTGCGAGGACGTGCAGGCGCCACTAACGACCAGAGAATCAAGCCGATCGACTTTCGCGGAGATCTTACGTTGTAGGTCTTTTACCATAGAATAGAAAGGATCTTCGTGTTCGCGTAGTTCGGATGAATCTTTTGCTACATCCCAAATATAATCTTCAACGGTACCCTTCGTGCTCGAAAATAGCAGAAGAGCGCGTGAAGATTTCAATTTAGCATTTAAATTTTCGGGTAAATGATCGCAAAACTGGTTCCACAATTTTTCAAAATGTAAAATGATATGATCGTGATAATGGAAATTCTTTCGGGACACATCGCTCAAAAAACAAACCCGCCCGCCCGGGATAGCCGGCCGGTCCCACTCGTTACCGATGATTTTGGTCGAGTGATCGATTCCCCCATACAATCCTTGCATCAAGGCTTCAACTCCCAGGCCCGCCGCGGTGGCGCAATCGTAATGGTTTAAATCCATAAACACCGCGCTGTACTTTGGAAATGAACTCTGGCATTCTGCAAATGATGATTTCGCTCAAAGAAGAACTTTATCCCGACGGTAAACCTAATTTTGAAATCTTTAAAATATCCGAACATCAATTTAATATCGACTTTCTGGTTCCGTTACATTTGACCTATTTTCGTGGTCACTTTCCCGACTTCCCGGTATTACCGGCGGTTGCCTTGATGGACATAACTTTATTTTTTACCGAACTGGCTTTCGAACTACCGCAGCCCTATTTGGAAAAAATCAAACAGCTCAAAATTTTTTCGCGCGTTTCGCCGGGGCAACGGATAAAGCTTCAGCTTTCCGAAGATCCAAGCGCAGCCTTTTTCAAAGCCCACTGGATAACCGACGATGAAAAAAACAAAATAGCGGATATCACTTTTTCTTGTTCTCACTAACCAGATCGGTGACTAACGCGTAGACGTCTTGCAAGGTTTGAATTTTTATAAAGTCGATCTTCGGCATTTGACCCTTCACTTTTTCTTCAAGTAAAACCACCATGTCGACAAAATCCAAACTATCTAATTTTAAATCCACTTTTAGATTTGCCGTAGGTTTCAAATCTTGTAGCGGCACTTCAAAATTTTCGTGCATGATTGAATTCACCAATTGTACAACTTCTTGATCCATCACTACCCCGTTAGCCTTTAATAATTAAACTGGTGTTAATCCCGCCGAAAGCAAAATTATTGCTCAGGGCAAAGTTAAATTTTCGTTTTTCGTTTTGTAATAAATGTTTTATGCCGACACAGTCGGGCGCAACCTCTTCTAAGTTACGCGTGCCGATCATGGTTTCGGCCTTCATCATACTAAGCGTTGTGATCACTTCTGCAACCCCGCAGGCGGCCATAGAATGGCCAAAGTGTCCCTTAAGGCTACTGACCGGTACCTCAGAGCCAAAAACATTTTGAATGGCGATGGCTTCTTGCGCGTCTCCTTGCAAGGTTCCGGTCGCGTGGGCACTGACGTATTCAATTTCTTCATTTTTTAGTTTCGCACGACGTAAAGCCATGTTCATCACGCGGGTCATTTGCTGACTGTTGCTTTGGCTCATGTGGGAACTTTCACACAGGTAAGCACCGGAAAGAAATTCTCCAAGTGATTTACCGCCCCGTCTTTCCAAATGGGTCTCGCTTTCCAAAATCAAAACCGAGGCCCCTTCCGAAACCACTAAACCGTCGCGACGCTTATCGAAAGGTCTGGGCGAGCGGGTTGGCGAATCGTGAAAGCCGCGAGAAGCTGCGTAAACGCTATCGAAAACCACCGCACTTAGAAAATGAAGTTCATCGGCGCCGCCGCAGATGGCTATATCGTAAAGTCCTGACTGAATTTGTTCCCAGGCTAAAATGGCAGATTGGGCCGACGTGGCGCACGCCGCTGACGGCGCAAGGACGGCGCCGCTAAATTCCAGTGCGACCGCGACATTTGAAGCAACCGAGTGATTCATCACTTTAAAAAAGGCCGTTCCCGATTGGGACAACGGACCTAAATTTGAATTCAACTTGTGAAAATAGCCTTCCATCGCGGATGGACTGCCCGTCGTCGAACCCAATGAAAGCAAAGACCGCTCGGGGTTTAAGTCCGAAATTTTTAAACCGGCCAATTCCAAAGCCTGAAGAGAAGCAAGTGCCGCCATTTCAGACATGGGCGACATGGTTCTTCGGGCTAAGCGTGTAAGGACGGATTTGTCATAGGCTTCGACGGGAGCGCCCAGACAGGTATTTAAACCCGGTACATTGTTCCAGCCGTCGATGACTCGAACGGCAGAACGATTTTCAAGCAGGGACGAAAAAACCGCCGATGGGTTATTACCCAACGAGCTTAAAATCCCGTAACCGGAAATATGAACGCGCAATAGTCCTCCGAAAATTTTATTTTTACACCTTGAGTGAAATCATTAGAATAACAATCAACGTAACGCAAATAGCTATGTCAGCTTTTCGGACCAAAACGGAAAAAAATTGAACCACTGTTCTGGATAGCGAGTCACGTGAGCTTCTAATAAAGCGGCGTACTGCTTCACTAAGTGCACAGTTATTTCTTCGCGGGAAAGCCCTTCTAGTTCTGCTAAAGACGACTCTACGACGATGGTATCCACGAAATAATCGCGCGCCCTTTGTTTTGCGCAGAAAATGAAACTAAGATCAGCCGCACACATTTGCGCTAACCTGATGGCCGAAGTATCAAATAAGGCCAATCGGCCGAAAAAGCTGACCATTTCGAAACTTCGTCCGACGGGTCGATCACCCATTAAACCCACGACGTCACCACGGTCGAGAAAAGTTTTTAATTTCAAAATCGTATCTTCCTGCAGGTTAAAATGAGTGACTTGAACTTGATCATCTTTTTTACGCATCGATGAATGATCAAAAGAACCTTCGACTCCGTACATGACCGCCATCATCTTTTTATTAAAATGCAAATGGCGAAAGTAGCCCATGGCAATATCCCAGCCTCCGAAATGGCTTTGTAAAATAACGTTACCCCGCTTCGAATTGTTCATCAGTCGAACAAATTCGCTAACTCCGGCGCCTTCCACCATTGTGAAAGCTTTTTGGTCAGAGCCTCTTTGATAGGCGCGATCGACAAGAATCTGCGCGAACACAAAAAGCTGCTTGATGATTCTAATCTGCCTTGAAAAATACCCTAATGAAGGTTGCGAAACTTTCCAGTATTCATTGCACGACTGACGGGCCCGGAAAGAAAAAACGTAATAATAAGGAACAATAAAGCCTAGAAAAAAATAGGCCGTCTTCAGGCCAAATAAATTAAGCACCGCCTGCATAAAAAAAATTCCTACACCGCCCGTACTTTTGACAGAAACTTTTTGCTTTCGCTTTCGGGCTGCCTGACGAATCGAATTTTTTATGACGAAAACCAAAACTCCCGAGACAAAGCTTGCGATCAGCGAAAATAAAAACAGACCGATCAGCCAGTCAGAACTAAGTCCAAAGTGACCCTGCGGCGGATGCCCAACGTACCATTGGCTCAGGTGACGCGCACAGTAGATGATAAGAGGCAACAGGGGCGGTGTGGAAATGTGCGTACCCATCCACAGATAAATGAAATTCATTCGGAAAAGAAAAGACAAGGCCGCAACGATAATGGTGTGTAATCCGTAAACGGGCCAACTACCGACAAACACCCCAACCGCGGTCGCGATTGCGCTTTTCAGAGGTGAATCATCCCGTCGTAAAAGTGAAGCCGAAACTAAAATGGTATTTAGAACCGTTAACCTCAGATTATCTTTGAATTTATTAAAATGGGTGACCCTTTTTCCGGGGGGAAAGTAAACGACCGTGATGGGAACCGATTTAACTTCAACGCCTTTCCAGATCAGACGGGTGAGTATCTCGATTTCGAAATCATAGCGTCTCGTTAAAAATGACATCGTCTGTAAATAAAAAAGTGGGTATATACGAAAACCACTTTGTGAATCCCCGACCGAAGTATCTGTTTCATATTTGACCCAAAAGTTCGAGAAAGCTTTTCCGAATACGCTTGATGAAGGAACATTCTGGGTTTGCATTTGACGATCGCCTAAGATCACCGCCCAAGGACTTATTTCGGCGCCATGGATAAGCTTCTCGATCTCTTCGGGTAAGTGCTGGCCATCCGCATCAATCGTAATCATGTGGGTATAGGCTAACGAGACGGCTTTCTGAATTCCTGTCTGAAGGGCCTTTCCCTTCCCGAAGTTTTTAGAATGCCTTATAAAGGTAATGCGATTTTTTTGCGAGAGGAGCGCACTGGATGAAAAAAGTTCCTCGACCAGTATTTCGGAACCGTCATCCACAACGATCAAAGGAAAATCCGTCGCGGTCAGGCACTTTTCAATGACTTCAACAACCGTCTTAGGATGATCAAATACGGGCATACAAATAACGAATCTTAATTGCATAGTGCCGCCAGCTGTTCTGAACGTAGCAAGTTCCAAACCGTTTGCGACAAATCACCGGCGCTCTTGTATTCAGATGAACGTATTGGCTTCAAAAGTTTAAGATCCACCGGTTGGTAAGGATTTAGTAAAAATTCACCTCGGCCCAGCACCGCGTCGCTACCCGCGATGAAGATCGGAACGATAATCGCATCGCTTCCAAGGGCCACGTCGAATACGGCCGCGCTAAACTTTTGGATACTGGCGAAATCTTTTTCACAACGGGTCGTCTCGGGAAAAATTAAAACGGGCCGATCTCGGTCTAATATTTTCGTTCTTAAATCGCGTAGGCCTTGAATAAAATCCGCCACGCTTCCTTTACGCACCGGCACGAAACCAATAGCCCACATCATGGGTGCAAAAAAAATGTTAGAAAATAAACTGCTTTTTGCAAGTCCACGTAGGCCCGGAATAAGACCGATTAAAAAAAATGTATCTAAATTTGAGCGGTGGTTCGAAACGAAAAGAATCCTTCTTGTGTCGTAGACAGAATAAAAATCCTTCACCGAATGAAAATTATGTTTCCAGATAAGCCAAGGCTGAATTTGAAGTAAGAAATGGATACTGTGACACTGAATTTGTTCGGCGGCCCTTTCGATCGATTTCGAAATGACCGGTACCTTCGAACAGAATCTCGCTAAAAAATAAAGACTCATCGTTACGATGTACCCCATCACTAAACCAATCAAGGAAATGGTCATTACAAAATAAATTGACCAAAAGATTCGCGACGCCGTATAAAAAATAGATCGATTA
>CAXSEH010000134.1:0-8068 GCA_964236345.1 uncultured Bdellovibrionales bacterium | reverse complement strand
AAATGAACTAAAGCGTGAATAGAATCGTTGTGGAACACCCGATGCGCCACTGATGAGAATAGTTTGGCGTTTTGAAACTCGCGACGGCGATTGAAATACGGTGACCGACAGTGATCTTCCATCGGCGGCTAGCGTTTCGAGTGTAATTTTCCCTGCAGTCACAATTTAATGTTGAATCTTTAGAGCCCGATCGTCAATTCAGTAAGATTTTCCGGTGCGGCTCAGCGTTCGTAGGGACCTGCAACCGCCATCCTTGAATAACGAAGATGTAGCGTTATTTTAAGTTTCGACGGCTAAGGCCTTCGATGAAAATATCGAGACCAGCTTCAAAAATTAAAGTAGGCGAAGCGTGGGTTGCGTCGTTAACTACACTTTCTATGCCCGGAAATTTTCCGGATTCAAATAGACGCCGCATGTACGGTTCCGTTGATTCCTGCCACTGTTTTTTCGTCGAACCACTCAATTTTTCTGCTTTAACTTCAGATAACTCTGCGCGAATCGCCCCAAGAATGTAGGCGTAGAGAGTTTTAGTCGCGAGGAGCGATTGGTCGATACCGGTAAATCGCTTACGCAGAACCGAGAGCGTAATTTCTAAATGCGCCAGTGCGTTTGGGCCTTGTTGAGGTCTACCACCCAATAGATCCGCAAGCCAGGAGTGTTTTAGCGAAACTTTTCTCATGGCCTTTGCAATTAATCTGAGTGCAGACTTCCAATCTTTGAGAACCGACAAAGGTAAAAGCATTTCTTTAAAGACCGCATCGATCATCAGATCCAAAAGTTCTTCTTTGGTTTCAACGTATCCGTAGAGCCGCATGGGCCCGATACTGAGGGCGCGTCCAATATTTCGAAATGAGACGGAATCTAGCGACTCTGCGTCGGCGATCTTCAGAGCCACTCGCACAATGCTTTTCCGACTAACGGGTTCCGGAACCGGCCTAAAGATGGTCTCGGGTCGATCCCAGATAAGAAGATAAGCATTTTTCTTCATAGAGCTACGTTTTTTTCCCATGTTGTTAATTAGACCAGAAAAATTAAAACTGGACAACCCCCGTAAGTATAGATACGCTGTATTAATTAATACAGCGTATCGGAGATATATGAACCAGCAACAGTCGACCGAAGTTCTCATCATTGGTGGAAGTCTCGTCGGACTGTCGGCGGCCGTTTTGCTTCGCGCGCAAGGGGTGAGCGTAATCGTTGTCGAGAAGCACGCCCAAAGCTCGCTTCATCCGCGGGCCATTGGCTTTACGCCGAGAACCCTTGAGATCTACCGCTCCGTCGGACTTAAGGATCGAATTCCGACCGCTCCCCCTGACTTTGAACTCCTCCGAGTAAAAGTCGAGAGCCTTGTGGGGAAACGGTTGAGCGAGTCTAAATGGACGCCGAAAAAAGAAGCTGAAGATAAGGTGAAATTCTCACCGACCGAGGGCGCGACCATTGCCCAAGATAAGTTAGAACCGATTTTACGGGAAAGGGCGGTAGAACTTGGGGCCGACCTCCGCATGAGCACCGAAGTTATGAATTTCGATCAAGATGAGAACGGGGTGACGGCAACCGTAAAAACAAAGGCAGGATTGGTCTACGAGATAAGGGCAAAGTACCTGATTGCGGCCGATGGGGCCCATAGCCCAGTTCGAAAAAAATTAGGGATTGGTCAAAAGGGGCGTGGTCCTATTCGAACCGTGCGCAGTGTTTTATTTAAAGCTGATCTTAGCCTGATTGCCGAAGCGGGGATTTTCCAATTTGAAATTGAACAGCCCGATTTCAAAGCCTTCCTAACGACTTATAATGATGGGCGTTGGGTTTTAATGTTCAGTGACGATACCGAGCGGGACGACGCAGGGCTCAAGGAAGCCATCACCAGAGCCATCGGAAGGGAAGATGTCCCTTTCGAAGTTATCACAACCGGGCGATGGGAACTCACCGCCCTGATAGCTGATTCGTTTTCGAAGGATCGAATTTTCTTAGCCGGAGACTCGGCCCACACTCTGCCTCCCTCGCGGGGAGGATACGGCGCGAACACCGGGATTGCCGACGCGCACAATCTTTCCTGGAAGATCGCTTCTGTTTTAGCCGGTAAATCGAAGCCCGACTTACTTAATTCTTATGATCTAGAGCGCCGCCCCATTTCTTGGAAGCGCCATCAACAGATTTTTGCCCGTCCGGATTATAAGAGCGTAAGCGAAGGCATTGCGGACCAAGAACTCATCGAAAGCGACGATGCTATGGAATTGGGTCAGCTCCATCGTTCAAAAGCGGTCATGGTCGACGGAGAACATCTACCAGCGGCCTTAACGCCTGATGAGTGGGGCGGCCAGCCAGGCACGAGAGCTCCCCACAAGTGGGTGACCATTGACTCTAAACGCACATCGACGATTGAGATCTTTGAGCCAAGCTGGGTCATGTTCTTGGGGGACGACAAGTGGCAAAAAGCTACAGAGGAAATCAAAGATGTTCATGGAACGGAGATTCGGGTTTTCAATTTTAACACGAAGCTTAGCGCATCTGAGGCAGACTTATTTCGTCGCGCACTTGGGTTAGGCCGAACCGGCGCAACGCTCGTTAGGTCTGACGGGATCATTGGCGCGAGGTGGGCTGATTTAACACGGGACCCCGGGTCGGATTTAATCTCGACACTCGCGAATATAATGCCTACGCCGAATAACAGACTTCATGTCAAAAAATAAATACGACACCTGAAAAGGGACCTTTTATCGATGGAAGAATCTCAAACCCAAACGAAGAACAAAAACTACCTCATTCCTATTTTCGCAATCGTCGCGATCGATGCGGTTGGTTCTGGCATCATTTTACCTCTTCTTCCTTTTTATTCGAAAAATTTCGGCGCAAGCCCTTTTACCATTGGGCTCCTTTTTGCGACCTACGCCGTTTGTCAGTTTGCCGCCGGGCCTTACTTAGGAAAACTCTCTGATCGGTACGGACGAAAGAAAGTTCTTATATTAAGCCAGGTGGGAACGCTTTTAAGTTTTCTAATTTTGATCGCGGCCCGAAATCTAACGATGATTTTTGTCGCAAGGATCTTGGATGGCTTAACGTCAGGAAACGTTTCCGTTGCGGCCGCGCTGGCCGCCGACAAAAGCGAAAGGGAGGACCGGAAACAAGCTCTCGGAGTGGTAAGTGCCGCAATCGGGGTCGGCCTTATGACGGGCCCGGCGCTCTCTAGTCTATTCTCGGGAACTCCGAGCGGCCCCATGTGGGTTGCCGTGGCCCTTTCGTTTTGCAGTATTGTTTCGACAGCGTTCTTGCTTACGGGTGACCTTAACGAAAGTACGCCTGACGTCAGTACCTCGGCCCCGAAGCGGCATGGCTTATTTCACGCGGTGACCGAGAAACGAAACGCCGCGGTCCTTTTACTTTTGGGACTTCTATATCTAGTGCTCGGGATGTTTATATCCGAGCTTGCGATTGTCTTATCGGCACGGTTTTCACTGAGCGGTCACCCATTCGGAGCCCGAGAACTCGGGTACGCGTTTACCCTTATAGGCGCCGTGAACATTTTTGTTCAGCTCTACTTCATTAAGGTTATTTCACGTGTTCTCCATGATCGGTGGATTGTGATCGCAAGCTTTGGGGCACTTGCAGTAGGCTTTCTTTTGATCGCCTCGACTTCGAATGTCGGCGTCTTAGCGGGAGCGCTTTTTATGTGCGGCTTGGGATCGTCTCTTTTACGGCCCACTCTGATGTCGTTTCTGTCTAAAAACAACGCTCAGAATCGGCAAGGTCTGGTGATGGGGGTTAACCAATCCCTGATGGCAATGATGAACGTGGTCGGGCCGCTGTTCGCGGGGGTTTTAATTAACCGCGGTCTCTACATGACTTGGGCATCGTCGGCCGCATTTTTTCTTTTGACGGCCGCTGTACTTACTTTCGTATTCAGTCGGCGGGGAGTCCTGGCAAAGGAGAATATTCATGATGATCGAATCGCGACTTGAACCCAGTAGAACTGCGCTTTTAACTCTTGATTTCCAAAACGGAATTTTCTCGATGCTACCGGGCGCGGCGACCGTCATAGGTTGCGCAACGAAAGCGGTCGAATTCGCTAGAGGGCGCGGTTTTCAAATAATTCACGTCGGACTTGGGTTCTCCGTCGGCCATCCGGAAATCGCCGCGAGTAATTTGCGATTTGCGGCCGTTAAGCAAAATGAACTGTTCATTAAAGGTTCTCCCTCAGCAGAGTTTCATCCTTGCGTATTTCGTAAAGGTGACCATGTGATCTACAAGCAGCGTGTGAGCGCTTTTTGCGAAAATGAGTTACACCTTGTTCTACGCGCTCGTCAAATCGAGACTCTTGTTTTCTTCGGAATTTCGACGAGCGGGATTACCCTTTCGACGCTTCGCCATGCATCCGATCTAGACTACCGGTGTGTAGTTCTGAGCGACAGCTGCTTTGATTCAGACCCTGAAGTTCACAAAGTATTAATTGAAAAAGTGTTCTGCTCTCAAGCGAGGGTTCTCACGGTAGACGCCTTTATGAACGAACAAATCGGCGTATAAAGTTTTGGAAAGGCGAATGACCCTGTCGTCTTGTCTTTAGAAGCCAAGACGGATGAGGCTTAAGACCATGATAAAGCCCACAACCGCAAGTATGAGTGAAACAATGCGACCCATCGTCCAAGTCGACACCGTCATCGGTTCGCCTTTTGTGAGCTGGCGAATTTCGCGCGCGTATTTAAAACTCGCCGCGATATTAACCACGACCCCGAATGTGACCAGCACGGTCCCGATCCATAAAGTTACGCCGGGCGTTTCTAAAAAACTCGGACGGGTAACGTGCACGAGCTCCTTAAGCAGTAAACTAAATCTTGCGACGACGAACCCGAATCCCATCATCGCGAGTCCCGTGCGCACCCACGCAAGCATCGTACGTTCGGCGGCATACAGGGTGCGTGGATCTATTACATTCATTTAATCACCTCTATGATTGACTTTCGCAAGCGTAGCGCCGATTTACGATTCGGCGCCCTCATAATAATCTTGTTACCTGCCAATTTCATCTTAAATTTTTTTTGCTAACCGCCAAAAAATATAACGTGAAGTATCGCGTGCGATAAATCGCTAGCTAAAAGTGACGCAGTTGCCCTTACAAAATCAAACGCCGGTTGGGCGGAATCCTTTTTTTTAGCTCGATCTGACGCGTAATAAATTTTTAGTGGTACTTTGCTTGGAGATACCGGTAAAGTTTCAAAGACTATTTTCTGAAATGAGGTCTTATGAATCTTTACTACTCACTTGGCGCTTGCTCGTTAGCAAGTCATATCGCACTTATTGAATCAGGCACAAAGTTTAGGGCGATCAGTGTGGATCTCCATTGTCATAAGTACGAAGGCGAGCACGATTTTTATAACATCAATCCGAAAGGGGCGGTTCCGGCTATTCAGCTGGATGACGGTACGGTCCTCACCGAAAACGCCGCAGTGCTTCAATACATTGCGGATATTAATCCTCAAGCTAAATTAGCGCCGCCCGCATCAGAGTTTGATAGATACCGCCTTCAAGAGTGGCTCAATTTTTTAGCTTCTGAAGTGCATAAAAGCTTCGAAGTTTTCTTTAACCCGGGTGCTCGCACGGAGGAGAAGGAAAAGGGGGAAGCGAAATTGAAATTTCACTTCCAAATAATATCCGCTGCTCTAAAAAAGGAAGAGTTTTTGGTGGGCGGAGTCTGCTCGGTAGCCGATTTTTATCTGTTTGTTATGCTGACGTGGGTCCGTAAATTCGATTTGAAAATGGCGGATAAGGGCGAACTCGACTTATTCTTTAACCGAATCCACCGCCGAGCTTCAGTCACGGTTGCGCAAAATGCTGAACAGATGCCTAAATCGCAACAACCAACAACTTAGATTTAATAAAGAAGGGGAATATAAAATGCATACAACAGGTGTCTTGAAAAAAAACGGTTCAGAAAGAGAGTCAAACCGACCTCAGGTTGAGCTTCTCGAATACGGCGACTACGAATGTCCATACTGCAGAAAGGCATTTGAAGTTGTAAAGGAACTTCAGGAAGAGTTCGGGGAAAGTATGAGCTTTTCATTTAAAAATTTCCCTTTGGTGGATCTTCATCCACATGCGCTTCTGGCGGCCGAGGCGGCCGAATGCGCCGGCGCCCAAGGAAAATTTGATCTCATGCATGATGAGCTTTATGAAAATCAGCAAAATTTAAGTGGAGAACTGGTTGAGGAAATAGCAACGAATATTGGACTTAATCAAAAACAATTTTCACACGACTTAACGAACCACGTTTACCGCAAAAAAGTTGAAGCTGATCTAAACCAAGGCATTGCCGAGGGTGTTGAGCATACGCCCACATTTTTTATAAACGGGCGGCTTTTCGACGAACAGTGGACGCTGGAAACACTCAGAGCAGGCTTACGGGCCGAGCTTAAAAAGGAAAAAAATAATGAATAGCAAATTAAATGAGTCCTCTGAAATATTATTTATCAACGTGATTCATCCTAAAAAGGGCAAACTCAAGGAGTTTGCCGCCGTTCAGGTTGAGGATTTTAGGACATACGGTTCCGGCCTCGACGGGTCGATTTCAAATGAGTTTTATGTGAGCGTGAATGAAGGTGACGACGGTCACTGCGTCAATGTAGCGCGTTTTAAAGATCTTGAATCCTATTACGCCGGGACAAGTACGGACGTATTCAAAAGTCACATCCAGCGCATCCAACCGCTTCTAGCGGGAGCTGAGCCGCGCCTCCTTCAAAAAATTTACACGAGTTCCTCTTCGGAGAAGGAGGACATCCCACTCATTTTTGACGAAGAAATCCGCGATTTAATGAAAGACGACGATTTTCTTCAAAAAAAGTTCCCCCGACGTCGGATCATTAATACGTAAGCGCGCTTCGACTCTAACTAATTCTATTTGATGGAAGGCCATGTGGGAAAACGAAATTGTTTGCTTACCTCCTATTGTCATAGGAAATAAGCGCCAATCACGGCCTTGTTGAAATTGTGCATTAATAAGCAGCCAGATGGGTAGTTTTAATAAGTAACGGTACCCCCCTTGGTAGGCCGCGAGGAGGACGGGGCACTGTCGGCGCTGACGGCTACCTCTATTATTAATTCGATTAACGGTTTAAACTGGCGTATCGAAGAATCATGAAACTGGAACCGTCCGAAGCGCCGGTGGTATTTGATAATGAAAATCTCGTCATGTATTTTGATCGGGAAATTTTAGAATTTTGGTCAAAGTTTCCGGAAGAAATTAGGCCGATGCTTCGGAAAAAAGCCGCCTAATTTATTCAGTAGGCGCAGCTTTCAAGTTTTCCACCTTCGTAACCGGCGCGGAAAGCGGCCGTACGTTGAGCGGAACTTCCGTGAGTGAAAGAATCGGGAACGACCGTACCTTGTGAACGTTTTTGTAAACGATCGTCGCCCACGGCAGAAGCGGCGCTCATCGCAGAATCGATGTCGCCCGGTTCGATCACTTTTTTATCGGTTTCGGTTCTTTGGGCCCATACGCCGGCTAAGCAGTCTGCTTGCAATTCCACTTTAACCGAGACTTGATTTCGTTCGGTCGTGGATCCGCGACCTTCGCCGCTACGGTCCCAACCCAGCAAATGCTGCAGATGATGCCCGACTTCATGGGCGATCACGTAAGCACCCGCAAATTCACCTTTGGCTCCCAATTTTCCAGATAGCTCGTCGAAAAAACTTAAGTCCAAATAAACCCGCTGATCCTGTGAACAATAAAAGGGGCCGACGGCGCGGCTTGCGGTTCCGCACGCGGAATCAACTTGATTTCGAAACAAAACCAATTTGGGCGCCTGGTACGCTTGACCTTTTTGTTCGAATATTTTTCCCCAGACGTCTTCGGTATCGGCAAGGACGACCGACGCGAAACTTTTTCGGTCGCCATCGCGGGCTTCATTAACCGGCGCCGAATTTCCAACGGTCCCCACGTTTTGGGCGACGTATTCGAGTGGGTTTCCCCCCATGAAATAATAAACGATTGCACCGACAACAAGGCCGCCAATCCCGAGGCCCTTACCCCCAAAACTTCGTTGATCAATAACGTTATTACTTTCTCTGTTTCCGCGCCATAGCA
>CAXSEH010000133.1:2092-8192 GCA_964236345.1 uncultured Bdellovibrionales bacterium | reverse complement strand
CTTACACTTGTTGCCCGAAGTATTTAAATTTTCCACAATGATATCGTGGTATTAGATGTAAAAAAATTGAAGCCAATAAAGATGCTCGTCTTAGACGTTGATGGAGTGCTTACGGATTGTCGCGTCTGGATGGACTCAAATGGCGAGTGGAAGCGGTTCTTTTCGATCCGTGATGGCGTAGGAATTAAATTATTGCATGAGGCTGGGTACAAATTGGCAATTATAACCGGGACAAAATCTGCAGATATTCAATCACGAGCGAAAGTTTTGGCGTTTGATTATTTTTACGAGGGCGCCATGGACAAAAAACCTTCTTTCGAAAGACTGCAAACGGATTCGGGAATGAGTCCTGCCGAGATGGCTTACGTAGGCGACGATGTTTTCGATATTCCACTTCTTAAATCGGTGGGCTTCGGCGCCACCGTCCCAGAAGCGGTTGATGAAGTGATCGAGTGTGCGCAGTACGTAACGAAACGTGCGGGTGGAAATGGCGCCGTTCGAGAGATATGTGATTTTATTTTGAAATATGGTTTTTATGCGAAAAACTGAGGTGAACGTGTTGCAATTAATTTCGAAAACTTTCTTAGTGTGGATCTTTGCCGTCAGCGCGATGGCCGAGGAAAACGTAAACGTACCGACCGACGAATTGACTCAAGAAACGGTTTACCCGGTTTTTGATAATCCGGTCAGCGTCAAAAATCGTAATATTCAGGATTCTGGAGTGATGGATATCGGTATTTTCGGCGGCCTGGCGATCACCGAACCTATTTCTAATACCAGCAAGTTTGGTATAGCAGCGAATTACCATTTCAATGAGGTTCATTCGTTAGGACTTCTCTACGCAAAGAATAACACCGGTCTGTCGAAAGATGCCCAAGGATTGAAATCTGATTTCGGCTTAGATTTTTCACGCGCGCCTTATCCAGAATACACCTTAATGGGCGATTATAATTTCAAGGCATTTTACGGTAAACTCAGCGTGACTAAAGACGGCGTCGTGAATACTTCCATTTACGGGTCACTAGCTGCCGGCACCGTAAAGTACATTCATAAATCATACCCCGCGATTGCATTAGGAGTCGGCGAGCGTTTCTACTTCGGTCATCACTGGAGTTTAAAAGTTGATTTACGATTTTATGCCCACCAGGCACCGATTCCCTTCAAAGCGGGAGCTTTGCGTGATGGATCAAAGCCAAACGACAATGCTTCAAACGCGCCCGATCCGATTCCGGCCTACGAAAGTTTTGAAGAAAGATTAACTTACACGACCAATCTTGAAATTGGTTTGAATTATTTATTTTAAGGAGTTCAGACCTATGAAAGCGTTAGCAACTATTTTATTTGCACTGACCCTGATGAATTTGCCGAAGGCCCATGCCGAAGAGCAAACCATCGATGATCAAGATATCGTGAACATTGAAAGCCTTTATAACAAAACTCCAGCTCCGACTCAGCGTCCGACCTACCAAGAGCTTCCCGGCGCGGCGAATGCTCCGGCCGTTGAAGACGAAAAAAATACCCAAGAATTAAATCACGTTCAGGAACAAGTTAAAAAAGATAAGGTTGAACGCTTAACCGATTTGAATACTTTGGCCCCATTCCGTGAAGTTTCAGTTATCCAGAAAAAATATATGCCGAAGACGGGTCGTTTTCAATTTTTCGTAGCGGGAGGAATGACAACAAATTCTCCGTGGTTTTTAAACTTAGGCGCACGAATTAATGTCGGCTATTTCTTTACCGAAACCTTAGGAATTGAAGTTGGCGGCATGTTTTTGTCCAATTCCGAGCGAGAAGTATCAAAAGAGATTCGTGAAAACAATAAATTACAGCCAGAAAAATTCGTGAATACGAAAAACAATATGGGTGCAGATTTGGTCTGGGCCCCTATTTACGGAAAAGTTTCATTCCTGAACGACCGTATAGTACCCTTCGACATGTACTTTTCGGCTGGCGCGGGTTCTTCCAGCACAAATTCACGTGAAGGTACGAACACAACCTTTCATGTGGGTACCGGACAAATTTTTTCACTAGGAAAGTCGATGGCTTTTCGCTGGGATTACAGTTGGTACATGTACCAAGCCACGCCGGTAGCTGACAGTTCATTAGCTACAGGAAAAAGTGAAAGTAATGCTTACAACGACTTAATCTTGACCGCAGGCCTCAGTTTCTTCTTTCCGGAGGTTAGTAACCGATGAAGCCAAATCTAAAAAATATTTATTCATACATTTTTGCAGCAAGTTTAGCCCTGGGATTTTCGACCGAGGTTTCTGCACAGCAAAGAAAAAAAGCGGTAGCGAAAAGGCCGACGGCAGTTGCACCCCGAAAGGTCGGTCGTAAAGTCTACGCACCCACTGCAAATACGGGTTCGCGAAGTCAAATATCGCAAGCGCTAGGCCTTTTAAAAGCGGGGCAGTATCCGCAAGCGGCTAACGCGTTCTTAGCCTTATCTCGTCGTGGAGACATGGCTTCTGAGAGACCCCAGATTAAACTTTACCTTGGCTTAGCCCTGATGGAACAAAATCTCAATCAAGTGGCCGCATTCCAATTCGTCGACGTTATTAAATCGGGTGATCAACGATGGACCCGGCAAGCGATTGAAAAACTTTTGGTCGTAACCGATCGATTAGGGGATGAAACTTTATTGAATTATGCCATTCAGCGAATTGACGTGAATCAAGTGCCGACTCAGCACCGTGATATGCTTTATTTTCGTTTGGGTGAGATTAAGCACAAGGCTGGCTTATTTCAGGAAGCCGCCGCACTTTATGACCGCGTTGGTCCGCAAAGTCGTTACTACTACAGCGCCATTTACGGGCGCGGTTTAGCCCAGGCCGAAGCGAAGCAACCGGACCTAGCGCTGCAATCATTCCAAAAATTACGAGATATGCGCGATTCTTCAAAAGTGACCGATATGAATCGCGTCTCTGCCGAAATGGCGATTGCGCGAACTTATTACCAAAAACAAAACTGGGAAAAAGCGATCGAAATGTACTCGAAAATTCCCCGCGATCACGTAATGTGGCACGCGGCGATGTTCGAAAAAACGTGGGCGATGCTACGGGCCGCGCGTTTTAGATCGACTCTTAGTAATTTTCAAACATTGCATTCGACCTACTACGAAGATGCGTACATGCCAGAAACGTTATTGTTAAGGTCGATTGTTTATTTGTATATCTGTAAATATGACGAAATGGAAAAGGTTTTAACCCTTTTCGAAACGCAATATATTCCGGCCGCCAATAAGATTAATCAATTCTTAACTCAGCAAAATTCAGCAGATCTTTATTTTCAAGAAGTGAATAAAGCATTTATCATGAAAAAAGATGCGGACGCGAAGAAAACTTTTTCGATACCATATAACGCGATTAAACACATTGCCGAAGAAGGCGATGTTCGTCGCACATACAACTACCTGAAAAAAATCGGGGACGAGAAAAAAGTTGTCGACGAAAATCCAAATCTTAAAAACACCCCGATCGGAACATACGCCGTCCGGGTTATCAACAATCGCATGCGCAGTGCCCGTAATTTGATTGGCGACATGGTACGCGCGCACCTGCTTAATATGCGACTGGAACTTAAAGATTTGAACGAACAAGCAAGCTTTATTCGATACGAAATGATCAACGGCAAAAAAGAATTCTTAAAGAAAAAAATAAGCGGACGCGCCTTAACGGAGGAGCAAGTTGATGAAAATCAAGACCGGTCTTTCTACGTACAAAACGGGTACGAATACTATCCATTTCAAGGCGAGTACTGGTTAGATGAAGTAGGTAATTACCATTACCTCGGAAAACAAAGTTGCGAGTAACTATGATAAATAAAAATTGGCTTTCTTTGACATTATGCGCGCTTTTGATGACGGGCACTTTGGCGAATGCCAAAGCTAGGCCACCGAATGCAAAAAAGAAAAAATTAACCGTCGGCCAGATGTTAAAGAAGGCCAAAGAAGATAGCCGCGGCGGTAAGGCCGATATTTTACGAAAAAAGAATATCGATTTACCAGCCGCTAAGTTGGCGTTCGAATCTCGAGAGCAAGTTAACTTAAGCAAAGTTAAACCTCCACGTTCTTCAGAGATCTTACGGTACGAGAATGCAGATCAGGCGGAATACGAAAAAACTTTAGATTTACAAATCAAAGAACTTTACAAATTGACCGAACAATATCGAACCAGCAATACCCGCGGCGAATTATGGCTGCGGTTGGCTGAACTTTACGTCGAAAAGTCGGCCCTTGTAGACACTCGAAAACAAGATGACTACGATAAAAAGTTGGCGGCTTTTCAGGCCGGAAAATCGAAAACGAAGCCAAAACTAGAACTGGCCGAAGCCCGCGAATACAATCGTAAGGCCATTCAGCTTTACGAATGGTTTTTAAGAGATTACCCAAGGGATACGAAGATCAGCCAGGCTTTATTCTTTTTAGGTTATAACCATTTTGAACTTGGCGATTCGGCCCGCGGGTCTGTGTACTACACTCGTCTGACCAAAGAATTTCCGAACAGCCCGTTCGTGGGTGAAGCACACTTTGCGCTGGGCGAATTTTACTTCGAAAGCGAAAAGTGGGCTGATGCCTACAAAGAGTATTCGCAAATTATTAAAGACAAACGGCACCGTCTAAATACCTTCGCACTTTATAAAGGCGCATGGTGTTTGTTTAGATTGGGTAAAACTGAACAGGCTATCCAGTACCTTGATTTCATCGTTAAGGGTGGCGGCGGAGACGGACGCGGGTCCATCGCCGGTGGCAGAAAACTAAATACGACAAGGCTTGAAAGTGAAGCGCTTCGGGATTTAGTAATCTTCTTTGCTGACTTGGGCGACACGAAACGTGCGGTTGACTACTTTCGCAATATCAATTCCAAAGAAGCGCGTAACAACATCGAAAAACTTGCATACTACATGGCGGATAAGGGAAACCGCGAAGCTTCGAAAGAAGTTTTTAGAATGCTAATCGCGCAAGACCCAATCTCGAAAAAAGCCTTCGAATACCAGTACCAGATCGTGCAAAATTATTTCTATTCGAAGAATTCTCCGCAATTTAAAGAAGAACTTTATCGCTGGATTAACAACTATGACCAAAAGTCTGAATGGTACGCCGCGAACAAGTCCGACGAAGCTTTCGTGCAGAATTCAGTCAAACTTCGTGAGCAGACGTTAAGAAATTACGTCTTGCAGCAGCACCAAACCGCGCAAAATTCACGCGCGGCGTTCTCAAGACAAGCGGCCACCGAAGGTTATAAACTTTACTTCCAAGAATTTTCGGATTCTCCGCAAGCGGCGGACATGCATTTTTTCAACGCGGAACTACTTTACGACGTTGGAAAGTTCGACGAAGCATCGATCGAATACTCTTGGGTTGCGGAAAATGCTCCTACCAGCAAGTACGGCGCGAAGGCATCGCAGAACGTTTTACTTTCAATCGAGAAAGCCTTACCGAAAGATGCCGAACTTCAGCAGCGCGTGGGCGATTCGATCGAACCCATCGCGATGGACGCCAAGGTTGAGCGTTTCATAAAGTACGCCACTTTTTACATCCAAAAATTTCCGAATTCGGATAAAGACGCCGAAATTCGCTTCCGCATCGGTCGGTTGTATTACCAAACAAATAACTTTGGTCCCGCCGAAAAGAACTTCAAAGAGATCGTTGTGAAACATCCAAAGACAAAGTACTCAGAATACTCGGCCAATCTTTTACTTGATATCTACGCTTTGAAAAAAGACTACGTGGGTCTTGAAAAAATGGGCTCGGAACTTTTGGCTAATGACACCATCGCGGGAACGAAAGCGGGTAGTGATATCCGAAACGTTCTTGAAAAAGCAAACTTTAAAAAGGGCCAAGATTTAGAAGGCGAAAAGAAATATTCTGAGGCCGCCGTGCAGTTTCAATTATTCGCTACCCAAAATCCTAAGTCCGAATTAGCTTCGATGGCGGCGTTTAACGCCGGCGTCAATTTTGAAAGAGCTGGCCGTAATTACGATGCGGTTCAAAACTACCGACGTGTCATGTCTTCGAATGACAAAGCGGCCATAGGTTTGAAACCAAAAACGCAGAAGCTGTTGGCAAAGCTTTATCAAGATGCCGGTCAGTTTGAAGAGT
>CAXSEH010000133.1:0-2082 GCA_964236345.1 uncultured Bdellovibrionales bacterium | reverse complement strand
GCAGTTAGCGAAAGATAATCCAAAAGATGCCTTAACGCCGAATTATTTATTTAATGCGGCCGTGATGTATGAAGCCTTGGGAAAAACGAACGAGTCGGTGAATACCTACTTAGAATACACGCAAATTAACCGAAACGGTCGCGAAAACGCCGACACGATGTTCAACATCGCGCAGATGCAACGAAAAGCAAGCGCTAAGCCCGCAGCATTTCGCCATTACAAAGAATATCTAGAAATGCCTCACGCAACGAACGACAAGCGGCTTGAAGCCAATTACTGGATCTACGAAATTGGCCGCGGAATGGGTCGTCACAAAGACCCGGAAGAGGCAAAAGAAAACGTGCTGAATCTGCAAAAGCGAGTCGCTGCCGATCGCCGATCCGTCACGAATGCCTTCGTTGCTAAGATTAAATTAGATCAAGCTAAGGTTTCGATGAATAGCTTTAAAGGGATATCCATCCCCGCAGACCCGGCGAAGCAGAAGAAAGCCGTGGATCGTAAGCTTGAAGCCATTAATGCGTTGAACAAAGAATTAACCGAAGTCATCAAGTTAGATTCGGCCGAAGAGATTGTTGGCTCACTTGACATGTTAGGTGATGCTAACCGTCACATGGCCGAAGCGATTGAAAACACGCCGCTTCCGCCGGGACTTAAAGAGGAACAAAAGAAAGTCTACAAAAACGAAATCGAAAAGATTTCGACGCCATTTCGAAAAAAGGCCGAGGAAAGTTATAAACTGGCGATCGACAAGGGCGGCGAGCTTGATGTTTATAATGCCGCCTACCAGGACGCTTACTCGCAATTAAATAAAATGAATCCGAAAGCGTACTACCTTCGCGGAGAAGTCGGTATCGAGTCTCGGCAGATTAATTGGATCGGTGCTAAATGATGAAAAAAATAATTCTATTAGGATTTCTAATCCTGACGGCTTGTTCGAGTTCGACGGTAAAACCCGATTCGTCCGAAGACGAACCGGCAAGCGCATCGATCGCTACGCAAGCGGCGGCTGCACCCCCTTCAGGAAGCACTACGGATAAAAATCTTCCGGAAATTCGGCGCGATGAAAAAGTATCCGCTTCGCAGTACGCGCCGTTAAACGACGCGATCAAGCAGCAAAACGACGACGCAATCCAAAAAGTCGCGGGTGAAATTTTAACCCAAAATTCAAAAGATTTAGTCGCCTTAAATGCACTCGCGATGATTTATTATAAAAAATCACGCTTCGATGCGGCCGCCTACTTGCTAAAAAAAGCCATTGCCGCTCACCCCGAGTCTTCGGAAGCTTACGGAAATATGGGATTAGTGCTGCTTGCGCAGAACGAACGCCGTGAAGCGATTAAATCTTTTCGGCGTGCGATTGAGATCAATGCTAACAACGGTGTGGCGGGCGCAAACTTAGGATCAATTTACGTTCAAGAAAAAGATTACAACAAAGCGCTTATGGCATTGGACGTCGCGGTGAAAAACGGACAGCGTGATTTTAAAGTCATGAATAATTACGCCGTTGCATTATCGGCAAGCGGAAAAACCAAAGAAGCTGCAGACATATACGAAAAAATTCTGAAAGAAAACCCAAGTCAGAAAGACGTGATGTTGAACTATTCGATCTTATTGATCGAAGACCTAAACAAAAACAAAGAGGGACTAGACCTTTTGAACAGACTAAAGTTTGTAGGAAGCTCGCCTGAGACGCGAGAAATCATAAAGCAATTGGAAAATAAGGCAAAAGCTGGTTTACAATAGTGAACGGAGTTAAGATGAATCTTCTTAGAATGTACTTTACAACTCTGATCGTTGTTCTATTTGCCCATGTTGCCGTGGCGCAAAATCAAATCCCATTGGATAAAAACAATGTGGCCAAGAATAAGTCAGACCGCAAACAGACTTTAAATTTCGAAGACGAACTTGTGGAAGGTTCGGCGCAAAAGCCCGAACTGTTTTACCTTTTCCAAAAAAAGAATTTCAATTACAAAAGACTAATTAAATTACGCGAAAATTTTCTGCCCGAGATGAGAAGAACGACTGAGGACATTCAACGACTTCGGGGGGGCAATTGAAATCGCCACTGATTTTCAGAGTTTT
>CAXSEH010000132.1:0-8209 GCA_964236345.1 uncultured Bdellovibrionales bacterium | reverse complement strand
AAATTATTGTAGAAATTACGTATTTGTCAAAGCTTTCAAGGGCTTACTTTTCTTTGCCGTTATTGTAGCTTATAAAAAGGGCTTCGCCATGAAGAAGATTTCACACTTTTTTATTATAGGTTTTTTCCTCTACGGTTGTGCTCCGTCGGATTCAATTTCATCTGCTGGGGGCAGTGTGCCGGCACTACCGGAACGGCCCGAATCAGCGACGACGAACATCGTTCGACGTGATCTTCTCTACCAGAATGACCGCCGCATCAGTTATTGCGAAATAATCGAGAACAACAACGAAACCTACAGTGGAATTCGCGACACAAGCCTGCAGCCTTTGGCTTCTTTGTCGAAAGTCATTACGAGCGCATGGGCCCTTGAGCAACTCGGCGCGGATTTTCGTTTCCGCTCGGAACTCTATTATAACGTAGTGCCGGGGACTAACGGAGCATACGACGTTTATTTAAAAACCAATTTCGACCCCATACTGAACATCGAAAAGTTACTGTATTTTATTTCAGAGCTAAACCAATCAGGGGTCAAAGAAATTCGAAACTTAGTTATCGACGAAACAACTCGAGCGTTTCTAGGAGTACTGGCCAGTCCGCATATTGAGCTTGCGAAAGTTCCCGTTTCAACGAACGAAACTATAGAAAATTTGGGGTTAATTTTTAATTCTAAAACTTGGGGAGAACGAACCAAGGTCGCAAAGAAAAATGTACTGGACTGGGCGAAAAAAAATAAAAAGACCGTTTCGATCCCTGAAATATTTTCGGTTGGGTCCATAACTTTTAAGTTAGCAAAAGACGTTAACCTAACGGCGTATAAGGAAAAAAAGGTCATTCAGTCAGCTCCCTTATTTCGTTATTTAAAAAATTTAAATGTTTTTTCGAACAATTACTTGGCCGACGCCCTTTTCTCGCAGCTTGGTGGATCAAGCGGCTTTAAGAGCTTTCAAAAAAACCGTCTAACACTATCAGAAAAGGAACTGCTTATTTACACCGGATCTGGTTTATCAGAAAACCTAAGTGGCGAGCGGGTAGACAACCTGGGCAGTTGTTTTTCCATGATCAAAGTACTTTCTTACTTTAAGCGAAAGGCTACCGAGGCCAATCTAAATCTTGGTAGCCTGTTGCTGAACCCAAGCTTAGATAAAGATGGCACCTACGACGCCCCTGGAGACTTCCGTAACGCCGTCGTGTTGAAGACCGGGCGCCTTTACGACGTGGCCGCACTTAATTTTGCCGGATTCGTTTCTACGAAGAAGGGTTTGATGAGCTTTGTTTTTTTAGGTCATGATTTTTCCTCAACCGACGCAAACGAACTTGAAGCGTCTCGTTCTGAGATGCTCAATGATATTTATTCAAATTTTTCGACCCAACCAGGCTTCAGCACGATCGAATACGCCGACATTTTTTTCTGATCTATACGTCTCAAGATAAAACAAAAAAGCGGCCCTGATCTAGCAACCTCTTAATTCTAAGAGGTTCTCATGAAAAAAACGAACTTAAATGTTTTGTTGGTTTTAATTTTGATTTCAATTGGCTTTCGGGCCATCGCGCAAGATGGCGTGATCCGTATCCCCTTGAATACCTTTCAGAAACCCGCCGGAGATCTGATTGATGCCAAGAAACGTCAGCTATCCTACGGGACTCTCGAAAAGCGTTACAACAAATACAAGGGCTTGTCAGGATTATATCCAGCTGAGAACAAATATTGGCAGGACCAAAAATTTGAAGCCGTTGATCAAGAATTATATAAGAGTATGCCTTCTCAGAATGAGACAGTTTTATTTGATAATTATTTCGGAGCCGTGCGCGAGCTCGGCATCTTTTCGGTTTCCATCCGTCCAGAGAATAATCCCAACTTGCGGTTCAATTTAACCATGGGATTACAAGTCCATGCTAGTTTACTAAAAGCCGCACTTTTACGTAAGGCCGGTTTCTATCAAGAATCACCCAAGTTTTTAAAATCTGTAAGAATGAAGTTTGCATCCTTAGCAAAGATGAATGAATTTGTTGATAAAGCTTTCTGTGAAAGTGGGCCTAGTGAAGTAGCGATCGATTGTCTATCGATCGATCCTTACAAGCGCGGATTTATCACCCAAAAAAATGACCAAGATTTTTCGCTGGTTTTGCACGGGACCTACCTTGAGAAAATGAACGCCGATATTCCAAGTTTGTTCGACGGGCTTACCCCTGCGAACGGCGGAAACATCCAGTACATCGCGCAATCACGCTCTTTCCGAGCGCTTGCGGTACCTTTCGTGATGGGTGATGTGGGCGAAAGTTTAAATCGATTTTCACCACAGGCCGTTTCGGTACGAAGTGGTTGGGCCCAAATGAACTTCATGAACAGCGTCTACTTTGATATGTTAACTTCTCACGAAGACGTTAAGTGGGCTTTAGATCGTTACTCGGCTCTAGACCAGAAGGACTGGGACGAAATCGTTGATGCAGGTCAATTTCCCGAGTGCACCGTGCGATTAACGAAATCACTTTTGTTACATCGTTACCGAAATATGTTAGAAAGCTTTTACGGTATCGCCGAAGCGGCTAAAAGAATTCAGGGCAAAGGCATCGAAATCGAGCCTTTAAAAACGATCGAAACATCTTGCGTTAAGCAGGGCCGCGTAACGACCGAAACGATTGCGGGATATCCACAAAGGTTTTCGCATGGTCCGCGCAAATCGCCTTTCGAAACGGCGGATTTGCTTAAGTATTTAAAGATTTCTACCCAGTCTGCGGTATTGCAAACGGCTTTAAATCAGTTAAACGAAAAGATCGCGCAAACTAAAAATTTAAGTTCGAAGAATAACGGCGTCGAAGTGGGGCCGCAGGGTTTTCGGTTGCTGGTTGACCGCAGTGACGCCTTTCTTGGGGTGAACTTTAATGCCAATCGCCTGATCACGACGGGAACTTTTTACGGAAGTTCTGCACCAATTCAAATGGTAGATACCGTTTCAATTTCGGCCGGGATCGGTGCGCAAAATGTTTTTGATGGCTTAAATGGTATTCGTAGAAATTACGGTGCAAGCGCTTCTTACATCAGAACTTTTACCCACGTTGTTCCGTTAGATGTGATTTCTCCATTGAAGCAGGCTTCCGATACGCCGTGGAAAAATTTATTGGTCAATACTAGATTAAAACAATTAGCGTCTCCATTAAAAGACGGTGATCTAACTGAATTTCTACTTAACTTAAAGCCGGGCGAAGTTTTTACGATTACCGACTCCTTAGGTAAGGGTGCGCAAGTTGGTTGGACCTCGGGATTAGATGCATTGTTTGGATTCGTTAATGGACTTTCGGCTTCACTTTCCTTCGATGCTAGTCGGTTGACGGTATTAAGGCAGATTCAGTTTTCAAGAACAAAAGAAGGCTTACAAGTTTACGTGCGTGATATCGATTCACACATGACCGACGCCAACGGAAACGAAAAGCCAGGACACGATCAAAAAACTGATGTTTACGGTGTCACGTTTGACGTCAATTACTACATTAACGTTTTTAGAATTCGGGCGCAAAGATCGATTGCCGATCTTCACACCGATGCATTTCTTATCAAATACAATTCGCAATTAATTAGCGACGTCGACAAGGGCGAAATCACGCCGACGGAAGAAATGCAAAAAGAAGTGGACCGACTGTTAGAAACGGGGGGCAAGGCCGCGGAGGCGTTAAGGGCCATCATTTTTCAATCTAGCGTTGAACCACTGTACGCTGATTTTAAAGCGCAGCAATTTGAAATCACCCACAAACTTAAGATCGACGAAGTTCAAATGAAATTTTTGTGGAATCGCGCCACAAACTTAGATCAACACCACGAAATTAAAGTTTTGAAGACGGAACTTCCATCCGAAGTCGACGGTGGAAAAGTTAGAAATCAAGCGATCGAACTTGTTGTCGACCGCAAAGGTGAGCTCCGCGGACGAGATTTTTTTGGACTAAGTCTAGAATTACTTAATTCTTACTTAGCGCAAAAATTCCAAGGTAAAGCTCCGCAATACCAAGCAGGCGGAGCGAATCCGTCGCTAATGCCTTTCGGATTTGCGCAATGGCGAACGGTCCGAACTGATTCCGAAACAACTCCGGGAAATCGCGAAGGTCAATTACCGACAGTTGGCGTGATTGAACATATCTGGGGTGGATGGAGCATGAAACGGAAACAAATGGATGTCATTCTGAACGAAATTAAAGAACAAATGAAAGAAATCAAAGTCGCCGATTTTCCATTGATCCCTCAAGGGGCGCTTGGAAATGTCGATAAGGTCGATTTCTTTAAAGTAAATTCCCATTTATCTTTATTGCCCAATGCGATCGAACAGATAAAAGAATTGGTTTTAGCTCCGGAAGCAAAAGATATGGCCGTTCCAAAGGCGAAATTTGTGGCCCGTTTATTTCAGAAATTAAGTGAATTGGGTGGTAAGGCTCGGGCGCAAGATTTGGCCGTCTTTAATAACATGATGAAATTGATCGGCAACGGCGACGAACAACAAGGGCGTCTAAGCTACCGGGTTCAGTGCGAAATTAATTTCCGGAATAAAGAAACGGGCGGTACGGATAATACGTACGCGTGGTCTAAGGGAACGGGCTATGAATGTTTAGCTCCATGGGTTGAAAAAATAATTGGTCTTTCCCGAAGTTTTCCAGAAAATGACGTGCGCAAACAAAACCGCTGGATGACAGAAGTACTCTATGTATTAGACGAACAGATACCAATGGCTTATATCCTTAATTATTTAGGTAAAGAAAAATTTCTTTACTACGTTGAGGTTATCGGTTTCCGTGCCGGGGATGAAGATGGCGATAAAGGTTATTACATTTCTAACGTCTACGGTGAACCTGCGAAGGCCGCCCCATATTCTAACGGTCTACTTAGCATCATAGCCGAGAAGTCCTCTATCAGTCCCGTTGAATTTGAAAAGCAAGGGAGCTTCTAATGAAAACTTTTAAAACCGCATCATTTTATGTTTCGACCTTACTGATGATCGCATCAACGGCTTCGGCACTAGAACACCAAGAACTCATGTGGGGACTAAAAAACACGGGTCGATCGTTTAGCGTTGATGTTGATCCGCTTCAAGCTTACCGAATTCAGGGCGTCGTGGGACAAGATATAAATTTATTACCCGCCGTTAATGGGCGCAAAGTAAAAGTCGCCGTCATCGATACGGGAGTTGACGTTACTCATCCGGGTTTAAAAGATTTTATCTTAAAGAATGCAAATAAGTGCGAAGCCTATCAGAAATTAATGGAATGCACGGACGGCGGAAAAACCGAAACTCCGGAAGAGCAATCTAAAATGCTAGAGTGCCGAACCAAGATTTTAGTTTCGGCGGAAAACATTTACCCCGGAGATTGTTTCGGTTGGAGCGTCCTTGATTACGGATTAAGTCAAAGAGGCCAGGCCCAAATGACCCCGAACGGTATTATTGGCCGTCCTGATTTTAAGGACGTTGCCGGTCACGGAACCCACGTTGCCGGAACTATTCTATCGGTCACAAAAAATATCGAAATCATTCCGGTGCAGGTCATCGGGGATGGTCCAAACAAACCTTTACAACCATATAGTATAGACCTGGCACCCAACGAAAAAATACGAGGCGGTTTTCAAACTCGAACGAACTTAAGCGAGCGGGTCGCTCGAGGCATGATCTACGCGATGAGTTCCGGCGCCGAGGTTATAAACTTTTCGATGGGTTGGCCCGAAGACCAAAACACCGACGTCATCCGCGAAGCCATTTTAGAAGCTCAACGACGTAACATAATCATTGTTGCCGCGGCCGGAAATGATTCAACGAGCGCCTTGTTAAGACCATGCCAATACAAAAACGTAATTTGCGTTGCGGCCTCACGTCCTGACGGGGCTTTAGCGGCCTTTAGTAATTTTGGCTTAGGCGTAGATATTGCCGCGCCAGGGGTCGAAATTCTTTCAACAATTCCCATGGCTTTTTCTTCGGTTCGACTTCCAGGTTTTGCCGGTTATGATTATCTGTCGGGGACTTCACAGGCAACGCCTTTCGTGTCGGGAGTGATCGCCGAAATGTTATCTCGAGGAATACCGGCCCAAGAAATTTATCCGCGGATCATCTTAGGAGCTAGGCCCATTCAAAAAGAATTGCCGGTATTAAAAGGCCCGGTCAATGCGCCGGGAGTTCCGGTTAACACCGAGACCGGTTACCAAAAAAATATTTTATCTGGATTGCTGGATATGCAACGCTCGATGCAAGTGCTTCCACAGCCATTAATTTTGCCGGCAGATAAAGAAACCCAAACCATCGCATGGGATCGTCATAGCGCCAATTTAACTTTTCAGTTTAAGTTAAAAAATTATTGGAAAAATTTAGATAAAGGGGTCAGCATTCAGATTCGCTCGACTTTAGTATCAGATATTGAACCGGCAATCGTTGCCGCTGAACTAAGTGACGGCAATAAAAAAGTGTGGGCAAGTAACGAAGAGCGCACGGTAAAAGTTGTTTTACAAATACGAGATAATAAAAATCCTAGCCTTTCAAGAATTCCGCGCGAACTTTCTTACCAAGTCTACGTTTTGGTCGATGGAAAAACGCATCGGCAATTTGAGATCAAGGCTGAAGTGATCGCGACTTTTACCAAACAGACGATGGATCCTGATATCCTCAATATTCCAATTATTGGGACTATGCAGACCGGTTTATCTCTGACTCCGGTCGATGAAGTTTACGATAACGACCAGTTATCGAAAGATTACTTCATGATCGGCAAGAATGATAAAGACAAAGGTGCATTTGATATCGCCTTAATGAAGTTATCGAATGGTCGATACGAAATTCAACCCAGCCAAACAATTAAGTTCGAGGGTAACTTAGATCAATGGCGCCCACGCTATAAAGTTCGCATGGACATTGATGGCGACGGACAAAGTGAATACGTCTTCGGCGTGATCGAATACTTAGATAAAGAACTGGGAATCGAAGGCCCGTACCGAAATCACTTTTACGTCTTCGATCGTGACATGCGCTTGAAGGAAACACTGCTGTTCGACGACAAGCGTGTAGCGATTCCGATTAATTTTTACTGGATGAAAGTGGGCCAAGCAATGCGACCGGCCTGGGTTGGACAAGGTCCTGAAATTAAGAAGAACTGGGATATCACTGACCTATGGAACGTAACGACTTACGAAAATGTACCGACTAAAAAAGATATCCGATTATTTTATCTGGACGAGAATTTTAAATTGGCCCACATGGCAGCTGACCCGAACTCGCGAATTGTCGATATGATTCAGCCGACGATCACGCAAATTAAAGCGGGGATTTTACCCGTGCTCATCGCCAAAAACATGGGTACAGAATTAAAACCCTCGTATGTAAATACTTTTTCGGTCGGCGAAGTACAGAACGCGCAATTAGTTCGCCAGCGCGGCCTTAACGTATTCGCCTCAACGATGAATTACCGAAACCTAGTCGATACGATGACCGACAAAACTTTCAGCACCAATACCAGTTCAACCGAATTCAAAGGGACGATGTGGTACGGACTAGACGCTCACAAGAAACAAAGGGTAACGCTTCTTGATCTGGACGAATCAAAAATATTCGACAAACTGATTAATTCACAAAGAGAAGTCTTTGATGCCCCCTTGCAAATACGCTCGGGTTATCAGTCAAAAGATCGGGCCGGAGTATTCTTGGTTACGAATAGCGAAATCGAATACCATGATTTGATCAGTAACAAAATTGCGTCACGAAGCTTAAATCGTTACTCGTTCTTAGGTCAGACGGCCCTGATTGAATTGCAAAACCCAATCACAATTGTCGATCGCTTATTCCCCAACAAAAAGCTTCCGGGACTTTACACCACGGAAGGGACGGGGATTAGCCGCGGTATAAAGATGATGGTTCCGGTTTATTCAGATAAAGGTCTGTTGCAAAAAATCGTGGCCCCGGCCCGATTAAGCTTTCGGTCCGCGGAAGGGTGTAAGTCCCTTGCAAATCCTTTGTTCATGGGTGAAGGGCTTGGTTACGCGATTGACTATTACTGTGGCGATCAAATGAAACGCCTGCTTTTGAAATACTAATTTATATTCGAATTCGCGGGCCTTTACGAAACATCGTAGGGCCCCCGAACGCCGCTACGGTCGCCGATCTTGTCGGAATTTTGACAACGGACTCCTAACTTGCAAATTTTACATAGGTTTTAACTGGTGTCAGAACCTGACCAATTTTCCGCACGAAACA
>CAXSEH010000131.1:0-8276 GCA_964236345.1 uncultured Bdellovibrionales bacterium | reverse complement strand
ACCATAATTGCCAGTCATTTTCCTTTGAATTTCCGTTGCCTTTGCTTAAGGAATACTCTAATTTCCAACTCTTGTTTTATAGCACGCAAAGGAGATCCCGTGAAAGCCCAAATTCAAGTTACTGAAGGTTTACAGCGAAAATTGAACGTAGAAATTCCCTTAGAAACCGTCAAGTCAACTTTCGATCGCGTATATCAATCCATCCAACGCCAAGTCGAAATCAAGGGTTTCCGCAAAGGCAAAGCACCCATCACCACAATCAAGACAATGTACAAAGATCGCGTTCAAGCTGACGTCGCGCAGGACTTAATCCAAATGCATTATCCCGTTGCTTTACAAGAACAAAAAATCGAGCCGATCAATTATCCTGAGTTCGAATTTGAAGATCCATCTGAATCAAAAGATTTTTCTTTCTCGGCCATTTTCGACGTGCGCCCTGAAGTGAAATTAAAAAAATGGGAAGGCCTTGAAGTCGAAAAAGAAAAATTTGCGATCGACCAAAAAAAGGTCGATGCGGTCTTAGAAAATGTTCGGGCTTCAAAAGTTGATTACGTGAACGTGCTTGAAGACCGCTCGGCCCAGATGGGTGATATCGCGGTCATTGATTTCGACGGTTTCGTCGATGGCAAGCCTTTGGAAAACGGCGCCGGCCGCGATCAAAATCTTGAACTGGGATCTAAGCAATTCATCGAAGGATACGAAGAAGCGATCGTCGGAATGAAGATTAACGATAGTAAAACAATTAGCTTAAAATTTCCGTCTCCGTATCACTCGGCAGAATTAGCGGGAAAGCCCGTGGATTTTAAAGTTACGCTCAAGGGTTTGAAGAAAAAAGTTTTACCGGAATTAACAGATGAGCTTTTAAAATCGGTTGGCGCAAATCAAACGGTTGAAGAGTTTAAAAAAACCATCATCGCGGACATGGAGCAAACCGAAAAGAAGCGCATCGAAGACGCATTTAAAAATCGCTTATTGAAGCAATTAGTTGCGGCGAACCCGGTTGATGTTCCGGCTTCTTTGATGAAAGATCAAAAAGCCGCGTTGATTGAAGATTTTAAAAAGCGCATGGGCGAACAGGGTATGCAGCCCGGTGAATTTGACGATTACGTTCAAAAATGGGATGCCGATTTCACGACGACTGCAGCCGACATGATTCAATCTAGTTTCTTGATCGATCGCATCGCGCAGGACAACGACTTAATCTGCAAACGCGAAGATCTTGACGCAAAATTCGATGAGTATTCAAAGCAAACGGGTATCGAACTAGCACGCATTAAAGAATGGTACGCAAAGCCCGAACAGATGAGTCGCCTGACTTACATGATCACCGAAGAAAAAGTGGTAAAGTTATTATCTGACAAGTCGAAGATTAAAGAAGTTGATGCCAAGGATATTAAGGAAGAAACGAACTAACATTTTTCAGAACCCTTATAGAAAATAAAGCCGCGCCCCTAAACGGTGCGGCTTTTTATTTCTCGGCCCCGCATTGCTTAATTAGATCCACGCCTTGTACGACGGTTTGAAACGAGAGTATTTCCTTTTTAATCAGTCCAAATATATGAACCTTTTCGGCGCCCTTAAGTTGGCAAAATCCGGCCTGAACGTAACAGTCGGGGTGCGAATCGTAAGACCTTTGCTTGATCTCGGAACATACATTAGTTGTCATCGAAACATTTCTTTTTTGTAAACACTGAAATACTTCCGTCACCCAACTTTTCCCAAGGGCGGTCGTCATTTCGTTAAGTAATTTGAATTTACTTCCGCTACAATACTTATAACCAAAACCTAAATTATAACCATCAAGTCCGCACGGATTTTTTTGTTCTTGGCAGAGGTAAAAGTCACACGTTCCGATTAATGATTCACAAGATTTATTTTTTACGGCAACTGATTTTGTAAACTCAGTAAGTACTTCGCTTGCGAACTGATCACCGACTTCAACTCTAAGACGGGACAAGACTTCGGGGCTATCAGCCTTAAAGATCTGGGGTCGGTTTTGAATGTAATCCTTCGCTGTTCGTTCACTGCGGTAGGTATGGGCACCACTAGCAACTTGGGAAAGTGGAAATACAACGTCTTCGGGAAGCTGATTTTTTATTTGCGCAATGTCGAAAAGGATTTCTGGCGGAATGCGATCAATAATATATTTTTGATCCTTACACGATCGGAGACGGTGGGAAGTGGTACGTTGGTATTCGGCCGCTTCAAAATACCTGACGGATTTCTGTTGAGTGTTGATGTAAGGATCCCAATCAAAGAAATATGTTTTACCCTCACTTTGAAAACAAGTGATAAAGCCATTTTGATCAGTCGCTTTATCTTCAGAAAATTCGCCACTTGCGAAAACATTCAACGAAACCAACACGGCAAGAATTAAATACTTCATGGGGTATTCACCAAAAAGTTTTCGGCCTTCGCTAAGGCCACGGCCGCAAGGGCCGTCGTGTAGCTATCCGAACGCCATAAGACCGTGTTCCGTGCCTGGGCGACGGCCGAAAAGAACACTTCACCGCTCCAGTAGATTTGATCATCTCCGTTGTATTTTGCGCGTCTCAGTAGATAGGTTACGGCCGATTGAATGGCAAATCGGTACTGCGCATTTCCCTTTTCGACGTAGTTTAATAATGCATTTAGCGCTAAGGCCGTCGACTGAACATTATCGTTACGGCCGATACCTGGTTCGTTATCCCATGAGCCATCGTCTTTTTGGGTTTGAATCATGAATTGCACGGCGGTCGCTCGGGAATCTTCAAGACAGGTGGCCCCGGCCTTGTAAACATTTGAAATCGTGAAATAGACCGCGTACGAATTCGGATAGTAGATCCCGCATTGACGCTGCTTAAATTTATTTATAACTAAATTCAAAAGCTGACACGAATCTTTGAAGCCAGGTTGCTCGGTATTATTCGTTGATTGCAAAAGGCGCATGACGTTTGCGTTAACCACGCAATCGACGTCGTTCTTTCCGAATGGAATGCGCGTGCCTTTATCAGGCCTTGCGGTAACACCTTTCGGCATGTTCGGATCTTTTTCATTTTGAAACCACGTTAAAAAAGCCCCGGTATTTTTGATTCCATCTAACCAATTGTAATAATGGGCGCTACGGTCAACGTCGCGATAAGTATTAAAAGTGTTTAAAGTTTTTTCTGGTACTTTGAAGTTTGAAATGCTTTCGCCGGTGTTCATCGAGTTCGCGTAGGCTAAGGCCATGTACGTCGCCGATGTTGTGTCGGCGTCGTTGGGAATATTGGTTAAACCCAAGAAGATATCCGGAGCGTAACCCTTAACCATGGGTCCGCGAACCTGCGTTCCTTTGTATTGTTGAAACGGGTAATAACTGTAAACGCCATCGCTTTCGTAACGTAGTAACGAGCCAACGGCATCGTTAACCATCTTAGGAATTTGCTGAAGTCCTGGTTTGGCAATGTTAATTTCAGCCAATAAGTTAATGATAGATGATGTTCCAAAGGCGGTCGGTTCTTCAGTCGGCTTAGCAAAAAGTCTACCGATTCCCAATACCGCCGGTAAAAAATAGGCCTTCATTTGTACGGGCCATTCACCTTTTATGTAGAATTCGTTTTTTTCTTGGAACTGTTGTCCCGCCATGTAGTTTATCGACTTTAAGATGGCTTCGTCAGGCGAAGGCGCGGCCTTCGCGTAAGTGTGAAGCGCCAACAAAAAAGGTAATCCAACGGAAATCAAAAGTTTCATATTAAAATGAAATGCAAAATCCGTGAGTTTTATAGCGATTGTGGCGGTTTATATAGAGGTAAAAAGGCCGTAACGGCGGTTACGGCTCTCAAAAAGAGACACTTCGTCAATTACTTAGTCATCAGTTTCAAAGTCTTCCAGGCTCGTAAATAGCTGAATGCTTGGTACGCTTGATAGTCGGCTTTAAACAGTTTTTCTTTGTCGGTTAGGTCCGAATCTTTTTTGCTACCGATGTCTTTCCACCAGGCAACGGCGTTTTTATCCATCGAAGGCACAGATTGATTATTCTTTTCGGCGTTCTTTTCCTTGTCGCTTTTTAAGTGACCGGAAATATCTTTTTCGCGCATGCCCTTAGTTTTATTGATGGCCTTCGCAAAAATTTCGGCGTCAATGTCTTCGATTTCAATATCGGGCTTGATACCTTCCGATTGAATCGATACTCCGCTTGGTGTGTAGTAACGTGCAACGGTTAACTTGAGGCCGCTTCCGTCCCCAAGCTTAATGACCGATTGAACCGAGCCTTTACCGAAACTTCGCTCGCCTACGACGATCGCGCGCTTGTTATCTTGCAACGCACCCGAAACAATTTCGCTGGCGCTAGCCGAAAATTCGTTAATAAGAATAACGACCGGGACATCAGCAAAAGGCGCTTTTTTAGATGCCACGGAAACTTCTTTATTTTTTGGATCGCGCCCGATCGTGCTAACGATCACGCCTTCTTTTAAGAAAAGATCGCTCACTTTGATCGCTTGTTCTAAAAGTCCGCCCGGATTTCTTCGTAAATCAATCAGGATGCCTTCGACCTTGCCGTTGTTTCGCTTTTTAAACTCTGTCAGAGCCTTTTCTAAATCCGAGCTGGTGTTATCGATGAAACTTGTAATCTTCACGTAGATGAAGCCATCATCAAGCGGCGTCGGCTTGATCGATTTAATTTTAACGCTACCGCGAGTGATCAGAAAATCAATCGGCTTATCTTGTGACTCACGCACGACGGTCAGCGTGATGCTGGTACCACGTTTACCTTTTAGTAGTGCCGAAGCTTCAACTAAGCTAAAGCCTTTCGTTGACTGATTGTTGATCGCAATAATTCTGTCGCCCGGTTTAATTCCGGCAATCCATGCGGGAGTATCTTCGATCGGAGAAATAATTGTTAGCACTCCATTTTGAACCGATATCTCGATACCGAGACCGCCGAACTCGCCCGAGGTTTCAGATTCGAAATCTTTAAAAATGTCGGCCGGCATAAAGTTAGTGTGCGGATCTAACTCTCTTAACATCCCTTTGATGGCACCATTCACCAGTTTTTTGGTATCGACTTCTTCGACATAGTATTGCTGCACCAGATTTAAAATCTTGCTAAAATTTTGTAAATCCGAGTAACGATCTTCCGCAAAAGAAATCAGGGGCTTACCACCGATGAAAACTAAAATGATCGCGATGGCCAGATAGTATTTTTTGATATGATTCACAGAGACTCCTTAAACCAGTTTTTCGGGTTGATCGGACTATCAAAATGTCGTAATTCAAAATAAACTTCGTCTGAATTTGCATTTCCGATTGTCTGATTCAGTTCAACCGTGTCATTTACTCTAAGGTTGGGATTCTTGAGACCCGAATAGACCGAGTAATAATTGTCATCATGTTGAATAATTAAAGTTTCTCGCCAGTGCTGAAGGACGTCACTAAAAATGATGACTCCTGGACCGACAGACTTTATTTCTGCGTCCGGAATGGTTTTAAAAAGAAGCCCCTTAGAAACAAACACAAATTGCTTGGCATCATCTAACTTTGCGCCGTACGGCCAAATCAAAGAGCCCTCTAAAGGTCGTGCAAGATGGCCCTTAAACTTAATCAATGAAGCTAAGTTTTTTTGTTTTACTTCGGCTATGCGCTGATTTTCTTTTGCCGTAAGATCTAACTGCTGATTCTTCAACGTCGAGATCGATTTAGTAATTTCTTGAATAGTCTTGGATAAATCAAGACGCGAGATCGACAAAATTTTTAACGAGCTTAAATAGTCTTTGAATAATCCAATATCGTACTGGCTTAAGCGTTCAAATATTTTTAAGTGGCGGTCTAATTGCGACGGGCTTTCGCTTCTAGAAAGTAAGGCCCCAAACTGGTAATCTTTTAAATAAGAAAGTGCACTTGAACGTTTCAGTAAAATCAGTTTTCGCTCGCGAATCTTTTTTTGCAGCTCGACGATTTTTTGTTCGAGCTGCTCTTTTTCCAAATTCAGCTTGGCCGCATTTTCTAAGCTAATGTTAATCTCTTTTTCAATCAAGTACGCCACATCGCTAGCAAACGTGCGTGCCGCGCACATAGTTATGAATAAAAAAACTTTAATCATAAGTTAGGTGGCTCAATTTTTTGAGTGACGAAATCATCGAATTAAGACTGATCATGTATATGAAGGCCAGCACCGCCAATATAAATATAATACTTTCCTGAAATGTTAAAAAGACTAAGCGGTCGCCAAAGAAGCGGCCCATTTCACTTTCAAGCACGGCCGATTTGGCTGCGAAAAATAGCCCGTAAGTCGCGCCCAGTGTAATGATTAAACTGATAGTGACGGTAACGCTTAATTCTTTAAGGTATATTTTGTAAATCGACCAACGCGTCGCGCCCAGAAGATTGAACACTTCGATTTCAGCCTTGGAATCATCAATCAAAACGCGAACCATCAGGGCAGCTAAAAACCCCATTGCTAGTAGCAGAACGCCGAATGTGCCGAAGCCGACGCTGCGCAAATACTTATCTACCTTCGAAAAACGTTGCAACCAACTTAGACCAAATACGCTTTCCTCGACGGTCGTAAATTTAGACAGACCCGTCGTCACCTTTTGAAAGAAATTAATTTTCTCGTCTAACGAAAATGCCTTCGGTGCAACCAGCTCAATCGTTTCGGGAACAAGATCTATTAATTCGTCATCACTCAGTAAACCCGACGCGTATGAACCAACCGATTTTTGAAATTCTTTAGCGGCTTGTTCTCGCGAAACAAAGTTTACCGAATTTTTCTCGTCAATCTTTTTTAGGAACTGGATAAGCTGGCTTTTCTCGGATTCAGTTGTATCGGTTTTGAGATATATGCTTAGATTGGCATTTTCCGACCACGAACCCAGGACCACGTTTAGATTTTTATACGTCAGAAAAAAAACCAAAAGTAAGATCTGCGACAGGCTTATAACTGAAATCAGAGCCACTTTTAAGGTAGACCATTTCATAAAAGCGCGTCCCTTATCAAGCTGCCCTTTTCTAATTCTAAAACCCGACTTGAATTTTGCTTGATCAGACGGTGATCATGGGTGGCCACGATGAACGTTGCGCCGGACTTTGCGAAATCGGTGAAGACATTCATGATCGTCTCGCTTAATTTGGGATCCAGGTTTCCGGTCGGTTCGTCCGCGATCACTAAATCGGGTTGATGAATCAACGCCCGGGCAATCGCAACCCTTTGCTGTTCGCCCCCCGATAAGAAGTCAGGATATTGATCGGCTAAATCTTTTAAGCCCAACTTTTCAATCCACTCATCAGATTTAATCGCCCGCTGCTTGGCGCTTTCGTCCAAAATCACTAACGGCAATTCAATATTTTGGCGCACATTTCGGTTTCGTAATAATTTGTAGTTCTGAAAAATGAAACCAAGTTTTCGTCGAAAGAAAGGAAGCTGACTTAATTTTAACGAAGCTAAGTTATGGCCCAACACGGAAATTTCACCCGAGCTTACGGATTCGAATCCCGATATCGTTTTAAATAACGTCGTTTTACCGGCGCCGCTAGGCCCCAGCAAGAAAACGAATTCTCCGCCGCTGATCTGTAAACTCAGATCGCGCAAAGTATGACGGTCACCCTGGTAAGTTTTGTAGACATGTTTCAGTTCAATCACGTCTTCATTTTCAATGAAAAACAAATAAACGAGTAGGCTAGATTTCTTGGTAAGACCAGTCGATGATGGTTTGGTGAAATTGCACTAGGGCCGTGCGGCGTTTTAAATCGACCTCCACCTCGGCGATTTTATCGTAGGTCAGTCTAAAGGTTTTAAAAACGCTGCCGTTTTTAAAAACGCGGCTCATCAGATATTGTTTATCAAGGCCCCAGTCCTCCGTTTGCACGTGAACTTTATGGCCGTTAATAAATAAATCCGAATTTTCCCCGCTGACCATTTTCATGTTGTACAAGGTAGGCTAACCCACCAATTTCACAATAATTATTGCGCGGCATTAGGACTAAAGTGTATGGTACCCCCGAACCCCAACCGGAGATCGGAAAATGGTGAAAGAATTTAAACAGTTTATTGCTCGCGGAAACGTCTTGGAACTGGCAGTCGGGGTCATCATCGGCGGCGCCTTCGGAAAAATCGTCAATTCGCTCGTTAATGATGTCATCATGCCCGTCATTGGCCTCATCATGAGCGGCGTCAACGTCGCCGGAAAATTCATCTCCCTCGACGGCCACCAATACGCCTCGATCGACGAAGCACGCAAAGCAGGAACGGGAGTCTTAGCCTACGGAAGCTTCCTCCAAAACGTCTTAGATTTTTTAATCATCGCCTTCGTCCTTTT
>CAXSEH010000130.1:0-8451 GCA_964236345.1 uncultured Bdellovibrionales bacterium | reverse complement strand
CACGAAAGACCAGAAGGAATGGATCAGGGAGTGGTGATCATGTCAGGTTTGAATGCTGCGGACGTCATTGCGGGAATTGACGCTGCGGTCGTGATGAAAAAACCGGGAGTTGTACCTGATTACGACGTGGACATGGTTTCGGAAAAAGTTGTTAAAATTATTTTAAGTTACGTTCACTACGTCAACCGTACGGTGTGGTCAAAAACCCCATGATAAAACGCGGATTTGATGTCATCATTGCGTTGATGCTTTTAGCGATTTTGATGACGCCGCTTTTGCTCATCGCGATATTAATCAAACTGACCTCAGAGGGTCCGGTGATTCATTGGTCAAAACGGGTGGGCCGCAAAAATAAAATATTTTTAATGCCCAAGTTTCGGTCGATGTTAACCAAAACCCCCCAAGTCGCGACCCATTTGATGGTGAATACCGATTCATACATCACGCCGGTGGGAAAAATTTTACGTAAAACCAGTTTAGATGAACTGCCGCAAATATTATCGGTGATCAAGGGCGACATGAGCTTGGTCGGACCCCGCCCAGCACTATTTAATCAAGATGATTTGATCAGTCTAAGAACCGCTAAAGGTATTGATCAACTGAGACCAGGGATCACGGGCTGGGCCCAGGTCAACGGGCGCGATGAACTACCGATTCCCGTTAAGGTCGATTTCGATTTTCATTATTTACAAACTCATTCTTTTATTATTGATCTGAAGATTCTTTTTTTAACCTTTTATAAAGTGATTAAATCAGACGGCGTTACACATTAAGGCGGAATATGTTAGGTAAGATTAATTTAAGACATTTGCTAACGGATATTTTAGTCAGCGTTTGTACTTTCTACGTCAGTCTTTTTTTGCGGGTCAATCCGGATCAAGCTTCGATTTACCTACCGGATTTATTAAAAATCTTGCCTTTGATCGTCGTGGCGCGGGCTGGGTTTTTTATTTATTTTGAGACTTACAACATCATTTGGCGCTACGTCAGCGCCATTGATGCATTTCGGCTAGCTAAGGCGATTTCGGGATCTTCACTGGTGGTCGTGGCCGTTACCTACCTATTTCAATTAGGTATCGTCCCGCGTTCAATTTATTTTATCGATGCCTTTTTACTGTTGTCGATTCTGACCGGCATGCGATTAGCCCGTCGCTTGATTCACGAGGACCGAAACTCAAGAGTCTTACGTAAATACGGTGAAAAAACCTTAATTTACGGAGCCGCGGCGGCCGGGCAAGGCGTATTAAAAAGGGTCTTAGCCGACCGTGACCTTAAGCTATGCGTGATCGGATTCTTGGATGACGACCAAGTGAAGATTGGTAAAAATATTTTAGGATTTCGCGTTTACGGTGGTATGCAAGATCTAGAAAAAATCGTGCAAAATTTCGAGGTCAAGCAGATCGTTGTCGGGATTCCAGATCCGGGCGCCGATTTTTTAAAAGCCCTTTTATCAAAATGTGCACCGCTGGGAATTAAGCCGCAAATTTTAATTTCGAATAACGAGAAGCAATTTAAATCTGAATTACGCGAGATTGAGCTGAAGGATCTGTTAGGACGGGCGCCACATAAAATTGATATTCTGTCGACGCAGGAAATGATCAAGGGAAAGCGCGTGCTCGTCACCGGAGCGGGTGGGTCCATCGGTAGTGAAATTGTTCGTCAAGTTTTGTCGTTTTCGCCTTCTTGCCTGATCAATCTTGATCATTCCGAATTTAATCTTTACTCGATTGATCAAGAACTGAAACTTTCTGAAACCTATGATCAAATCATTATTCCGGCTTTAGTGGATGTTCGCGATAAAAATTGCCTGCGAGATATTTTTGAAAAATACCGGCCCGAGATCGTTTTTCATGCGGCGGCTTATAAACACGTTCATTTAGCTGAATCAAACCCTTACTCAACCATCATCAATAATATTGAAGGCACAAAAAATCTATTACACAACTGCGAAAAATTTAACGTAACAACTTTCGTCTTAGTTTCGACCGATAAAGCCGTTAACCCGGCAGGGGTCATGGGTGCCACAAAACGGGTCTGCGAAATTCTGACTTCAATTTCTGCTCTTAATACGGGAAATACCTATTGTTCGGTCCGGTTTGGAAACGTACTTGGTAGCAGTGGCAGTTTGATCCCCATGCTGAAAAAGCAAATTGAATTGCAACAACCGCTGACGATTACCCATAAAGACATCACAAGATACTTTATGTTAATTGATGAAGCCGTGTCTCTGGTCCTAAAGGCGGCGTCGATTTCTAAACCTGGTGATATCAACGTGTTGAAGATGGGCGAGCCCGTAAAAATTATTGATATTGCGGAAAGCTTAATTAAGTTGATGGGACGCGACTTAGAAAAAACCCAGATCAAGTACACCGGGCTACGACCGGGCGAAAAAATGTTTGAAGAACTTTATATTTCGGGAAAAGAATTAAACACCGAACATCCTGATATATTGGTTCTACCTAAAGGCGACGCGCTTCCAAGCGAATTTACGATTACCGAATTTAGTCAGGTCGTCACCCAGATGATTACCGACGCGAAAAGTTCGGATCGCCAGGCGATCGTGCGGCTGAGTTCTTTAATTAATTCGCAGTATTTTAGCAGTCTTCGGGTCGCGCCACCGCATATCGCTATAAAGTGAGTTTCAGGATTGGAGTAGAAACAATTCATGTTTGAAAAAGTCGACGCATTCATCCGCGATATCAACCACCGCCGAATCGATCTAATGCGCTTCCTTAAATTGCATTTATCGTGTTTAATTTTTCCCTTGTTTCAGAAAATCTCGGTCGGCGAAAAAAAAGAAGGCGCGATCTTGGTGCTTCGCCTTGACGATAAAATTGGGGATAGCATTGCCGCTACCGGTTTCCTGGCCGAACTGAAGCGACATTTTCCCGGCAACCGATTGATCGTTCTTTCTGGGCCAAACTCGGCTTTCATCTACCAACAACTTGCCTTCGTGGATGAAGTACTGCCGGTCAGAAAAGGCCTAATGAATAGTTTTAGCGTCTACGATAAGTTAAAAACGCGAGAGTTTCGGTTTATTTTTAACACCTCTCATATCTTAAGCCCTCAAGTTTTATTCTTAACCTGCTTGCTGAAAGCGTTTCGCAAATTTACTTTTTTGAACGGCAATGTCCGAGCCTTTACGGATCACGTTATTTACAATAAAGCGATTGATCACATTACGGTACGCTACCGAAAAGTTTTCGACCTTCTAGGCTTAAGCGACGTGCGGCTTGATTACCAACTGAATTTAAAACCGCAACCAGAGACCGAAAAGGCTGACGAAATCATTCGAGGTGTTCGAGAAGGTCATCAAAAAATCATTTTACTCAACTCATTTTCCGGCGCAAGGCTTCGTAATTTGAATCAGCGGACGACGACTGAAATTATACGCGACTTGCTTAAAGCGGAACCGGACGTCTGCATCATCAGCGTTGGCAACCGGGATGATTTGGCGGTCGTGCAGAAGTGGAAAGAGCCACTCCGTGATCCCCGGTGGCTTTGTTTTCCGGAAGGTTCAAGTTTAGCTTTTAACTTTAGACTTGCTCAGCAAGTCAATCTCATTATAACTCCCGATACATCTTGGGTGCACGTTGCCTCTGCTTTCAAGCGGCCGGTTGTCGCCATTTACCGGGAAGATGAGCACTACGAGAAAAATTCGTTCATTTGGGCCCCGTACAAGACAAAGTGCAGGGTGATCTACGCGCCGTTTGAGCCCACGCGACCCTTTGATATCAACACCATTTCGCCACAAAGAGTCGTGAAGCTCGCCGTCGAACTTTTGCACGAGGGAACGTAAGTTCACGACCTCGCGTATTAGGACTTTTTACTCAGCGGAAAAAGTCGCACAATAACCCGGAAGGCGGTATTTATGAAAATTTATAGCGATATTACAAAAACCATCGGCAACACGCCACTTGTTCAAATGCAACGACTCGGAAAAGGTTTGGGCGCGCATCTTTACCTAAAGCTTGAATTCTTTAATCCGCTGGGCTCGGTGAAAGATCGCATCGGCGCGCACATTATGGAAATGGCGGAAAAAGAAGGCCTTCTAAAACCGGGAATGCATATCATTGAACCCACTTCGGGAAATACCGGAATTGCCTTTTCATTTGTTGCGGCCGCAAAGGGCTATAAAATTACGTTGGTTATGCCCGAAACGATGTCGCAAGAACGGCGAACTCTTTTACTTTTGTTAGGTGCCGAGATTATTTTGACTCCCGCTGCTAACGGCATGCGGGGCGCGATCGCGAAGGCGATGCAGCTCGCGTCAGAAACCCCAAACTCTTTTTACCCCTCGCAGTTTATCAACTTACATAATCCCGAAATTCACCGCATGACGACCGCCGAAGAAATTTGGAATGATACCGACGGGAAGGTTGACGTTGTCGTTGCCGGAGTCGGAACGGGCGGGACAATTTCTGGCGTCGGGCAGGTTCTTAAAAAACGAAATCCAAAAATTAAGATGATCGCGGTCGAGCCGACCGAGTCGCCGGTCTTGTCGGGCGGAAAAGCGGGGCCCCATAAAATTCAAGGATTAGCTGCGGGTTTCGTTCCGCGAATTTACGATAAGTCGGTGGTGGATTCGGTGGAACTGATTTCCAGTGAAGAGTCTTTTAAAATGGCACGTGAAGTGATTAAGAAGGAAGGAATTCCGGTAGGAATTTCTTCCGGTGCGGCTATTGGGGTTGCCTTACGACTTGCGGCCCTTCCGGAATATAAAGACAAACACATGGTCGTCATCGTCCCGAGCTACACCGAAAGATATTTATCAACCGCGCTCGCGCAAGAAGAACGTGAAAAGGCATTGGCCTTGACCGTGACTTCGGTACCAGAAGAGTGGTTGAAAAAAATTGATGAAGTGTTTCCGGGCCTTTGATTCTTTATTAAGCAAGACTTCATTCTTTTCATCGTCTGATTGACATAAATGCGCGAAAACTCTAAATTTTCGACTGTCAAATCCACAAATTAATGAAGGAGCTAGAGTCTATGAATTCAACCTATTTGATTTCACCCATCGTGGCCGGAGTTGTCGGTTTAGTAATCGCCATCATCCTTTACTTCCGAGTCAAAGCGCAGCCTGCGGGAAATGAGACGATGAACCGAATCGCGGGATATATTCGCGAAGGTTCGATGGCTTTCTTGGTGCGTGAATATAAAGTTCTGGCCGCTTACTGCGTCGTCGTCGCCATCATTCTTTCTTTCGCCCTAACTTGGATGGCGGCCATGTGGTTTATTTTAGGTGCCTTTTTATCTTTGCTTGCTGGCTTCATCGGAATGAAAGCCGCCACTTTTGCTAACGTACGTACGACCCAAGCTGCGGCCACTTCGACGAAGGGAAATGCTTTGCTTGTTGCGCTCGATGGCGGAGCGGTCATGGGACTTACGGTTGCGGGACTTGGTCTTATCGGTCTGGGTGTTTTGTACTTCGTATATCAAGGACGCACTGATCTTGGTACGACCCTTCATTCGTTCGCGGTCGGCGCTTCTTCGGTTGCATTGTTCGCGCGAATTGGTGGCGGTATTTACACGAAGGCTGCGGACGTCGGAGCTGACATCGCGGGTAAAGTTGTCGAAAATATTCCTGAAGATGATCCCCGCAATCCGGGCGTCATCGCCGACAACGTTGGCGACAACGTCGGGGACGTCGCGGGCATGGGCGCGGATATTTACGAGTCGATGGTTGCGGCGATCGTTTCTGCGATGGCAATTGCGCTAACGATTGAAACTAATTTACTTCCAACCGTTATGGTTTCGGGAACTCCGGATGAGGCGCGCTTAATGGCGACCGCACTTCCATTAGTTTTATCAGCACTTGGTATGGTGATCTCAATCATCGTCATTTTCACCGCGCGCGCGTTGAAAAATTCGAAGCCCGCTACCGTGCTTCGTTCATCGTTGATGTTACCTCCCGTGATTTTAACTTTAATTTCATACATCGTTATGCCGATGATCAACGTTTCACAAAATGTAACCTGGGCCCTTGCGGCGGGCGCCTTTGGTGGAGCCCTGATTGGTTTAGTCACTGAATACTACACGGCTATGAAACCCATTCGCCTTGTGGCCGAAGCGGCTAAGACCGGCGCGGGAACGGCGGTCATTCGCGGTTTAGCGGTAGGTATGGAATCGGTTGCGTTACCGACAATCATCGTTGTGCTGGCAGCTTACATTGCAGATCGCATGCTGGGCCTTTACGGAATCGCGCTTGCGGCCGTTGGGATGTTAGCCGGAACGGCCGTCGTCATGACGGTTGATGCTTACGGACCGATCGCGGATAACGCCGGGGGAATTTCCGAAATGTCGGGACTTGATCCGAAGGTTCGCGAAATCACCGACGAACTGGATGCGGTCGGAAACACGACGGCCGCGATCGGAAAAGGTTTCGCGATTGGTTCAGCGATCTTAACCGTGCTTGCGCTATTTTCGGCGTTCAATATGGAAATTAATCACGTTCGTTTAGCAAATGGCTTAGCGAAAATGTCTTTAGATTTAACGTCTTCGGGCGTGTTGATGGGAATTTTACTAGGTTCTATTTTACCATTCTTAGTTGGCGCAACGACGATGACTTCAGTTGGACGCGCGGCCGGAAAGATCGTTGTCGAGATCGCTCGCCAATTTAAAGAAATTCCGGGACTGCTGCAGGGAAAAGCCGAACCGGAACCGGCTAAGATCGTTGATATCGCAACGACGGCTGCTTTATACGAAATGATATTACCGGGTATGATCGCAATCGTCGCTCCCGTCGTCGTTGGATTTTTGATGGGGCCACAAGCCTTAGCGGGACTTCTTGCAGGGGGCTTGGCCGTCGGAGCCGCCATGAGTTTATTTATGGCAAACGCGGGCGGAGCCTGGGATAACGCGAAAAAATTTATCGAAAAAGGTGGTCTACCGGGACACAAAAAAGGTTCTGATGCCCACAAAGCGGCGGTCGTTGGTGACACCGTCGGCGATCCTTTCAAAGACACGTCAGGCCCGGGCATCGCGATCTTGATTAAGGTGATGTCGGTCGTAAGCCTGTTGATTGCGCAGCTCATCGCGCTAAAGTAATTAGCGTGCAACTTTCAGTTAGCGATTGTATAAACCCCTCATTCATTGAAGAGGGGTTTTTTTATGAAATTATCTACAAGTTTAATCGCTTTAATCTTAAGTCTTTTTACTTTTTCATGCACCCAAAGTGCACGTGAAGGTATTGATCCGAGCCGTGAAGTCAAAGCCTCGGCCCAAATTTCTGATTCTTTCTCAATCGCTCCCGCTGCTCCAAATGGTGTAACTTCAGATGATGATTTTCAAGTCATCGATAAGGCTCAGGTTGTTCTTAAGATAAGTGCGCTCAACAAAGAATTTTTGTTATCGACGAATCTTCTAACCCAAGCTCCGACGCCGATGTTTTCAACGCTGCAAAGTCGGGTCGTTAGTTTTATTTTGCGCGACGGAAAAGTTTATCTTTTAGATGTGACAAAAAATAACGTTGTCGGAAGTGACAACATCGCGCAGAACTTATTGATCACGCAGTTTAACGTTTTACGAGCGACCGATACGGACCTCGTGATCGATTTCAATGAAGGCATGAAGGAAATCTTTACAACCGGTGATATGTTCGGATCAGATGACGGAGCTTCGGCCGATTACAAACTACCGATCGCGAAGGTATTGATGAGTTACCTCGAAGAAGTCAGCGTTAAGGACAACGCCCTTTTTATTCGGCAGGTCGCACAAGTTGAACAGACCGTAGATAAAGCAGCTCACGGTCTTCCGGTTGAAGTTCGCTACCAGATTAAGCCCTACCTTCCTGATCCCAATTTCGTACCCGTTTTATCTCCGGGTTTTGATAAAGTCGGCTACTTTGAAGCGAATCCACTTTTACTGAAAGACGGTTCGACTCGCGTTTACGCGATGAAGTGGAACGAAAAGAAAACAATTCAATTTGCGGTTTCGGCAAACACGCCGGAAAAATACCGGGCTCTTGTCAAAAATGCTTTACTGTATTGGAACATGGTTTTAGGCCAAGATAAAATTCAGGTGACTCAGTTAGAAGATAAGAACGTCACGGCGCCACACTTTGATCAAAATATTATTCAGTGGGTCGATTGGGATTCAGCCGGTTATGCGTTTGCCGACGCCCACGTTGATCCCCGTTCGGGCGAAGTGACCAGTGCGCAAATTTTCATTCCTTCGGCCTTCACGCAGGGAAACGTTGCGAAGCGCATCCGTTTGATGAATGGTTCGCGCGGCGTGGGTCTAAAAGGTTTTAAAAACGCGCGCCTTTGTGCCCGCGACGTTTTGCAAGATGTGCAGCAAATCGATGAGGTGGCGACGACGCCCGAAGCCATGGATAAAGCCATGCGCGACTACGTCTACGAAGTGATCGCGCACGAACTGGGTCACGTATTGGGTCTTCGCCATAATTTCGCCGGAAACTTAAGCGCGAACTACGACTTTAAAGACCGAAAA
>CAXSEH010000129.1:0-8509 GCA_964236345.1 uncultured Bdellovibrionales bacterium | reverse complement strand
CCTAGCTGTATGAATTTATTCTAGAATGTGGAGCTGATGTGTCAATAAAACAAAGCGGAATCGCCTGGTGTTTTTTTACGCAATGAACGGCTATTTCAGCAAATCTTTGAAAGCCATCTTGAATTGCTTCGTGGCCGTCTCTTGCATCATATTGCCCGATAAACGACACGAAAAAGAAAACAACTGCTCGGCCGCGCTAACGCGTATAAGCATAGTTGTGGATTTAACCGTTTCTTCGCTACCAGGTGACGCCGCTTTTTTTTCGGTTGAGCGGGATTCAAGATCGAGAACCGAAAATTCCGCACCTTCAAGTAGATTTGCCTTCGGAGCGTCTTGCATAGAACAAACAACTTTATCCGTTTGCGAAAGGGCTTCTTCGAATTTTTGTTTTGATGAACTAATAATTCCATCCATGAAAAATACAAACCGGGCTTTTCCGTCTTCATTAAGGTTCGCGGCTAAGTCTTTTGAAAGTTTAAACTTCTGATTGACCAAGGATTTCGTGTCGGCCAGTTTTTCAGTTTTGCGTTTCTTTTCTTTCCTTGCGAGTTCAGATTCTTTTGTTTCTTTACCGCTTTTTTCGGCCAGCTTAATGATGACCGTGTTTGAATCGTCTTTAAGATCAATCAATCGAACGGGGTCCGTTGTGCCGCAAGACGCGACCTTCATATTTACTAACTCGGTCACCAGCAGCATCGTTTTGTTTTGAATCTCGTAAGACATGTCAGCGGCTTTTTTCTGTTCTTCCGCATTTAATTGCTCTTTGTGGTCGGCGATAAACTGTAGCGCATCTTTTCGCACATTTTTAAGGGAAGTATGGGTTTCTAAAAAAGGCGCAAGGCACGTCGCTTTGCTATTATCTTCCTTAATAAGGGCGTCAATAATTTGGTCAGGGTCTGACGCTTTGGAGTCACCGGCGGCACCCAACTTAGCCGACACTGATCTTGGCGAACCCTTTTGGCAACCGGCAAGCAATAGGGTCGTAGCTAACAGGGCTAAAATAGATAATTTCATACAGACCTCTTTGGTCATCTTAAGTATTCAACTTTGAAGCCAAGCTATTTATCATTTTTTTTCTTTCTTAGAAGCGAAGCCCTGGCGGCCGCAAGTCTTGCGATGGGGACCCTGAAGGGCGAACAACTGACGTAATCAAGGTTAACATTTTCAAAGAATTCGATCGAGTCAGGATCGCCTCCATGTTCGCCGCATACGCCAACTTTTAGGTTTCCCTTGGTTTGTCGTCCTAAGTCGACTCCGGTTTTCACCAAGGTTCCCACCCCGATTTGGTCAATGCTAACGAATGGATCTTTCGCGAAAATTCCTTGCGAAACGTAGCTTCCTAAAAAACGACTCGAATCATCACGCGAAAGGCCCAAGGTAGTTTGGGTTAAATCATTGGTGCCGAAGCTGAAAAAATCTGCGTGTTTCGCAATTTCGTGGGCCGTTACCGCCGCGCGTGGAAGTTCGATCATGGTTCCGACGAGGTATTCGAATTTAACGCCTTTTTCTTTTTGAACTTTTTCGACAACTTCAATCGTCTGCGCCCGTAAAATCTCAAGCTCTTTCGCGGTCGCAACCAGGGGAATCATAATTTCTGGAATCAGTTTCGAACCCTCTTTCACCATCTGGGCCGCGGCTTCGGCAATGGCGCGCGACTGCATTTGGTAAATCTCGGGAAACGTGATGGCCAAACGACATCCCCGGTGACCTAGCATAGGGTTAAATTCATGTAGCGATGAAATTTTACTTTTCAATCGCGCGGCGTCCCCGTTGATACGCTTTGCCAACTCGTTAATTTCATTATCCGTGTGCGGGACAAACTCGTGCAGTGGCGGATCTAATAACCGAATCGTCACCGGGAAGCCATCCATGATTTTAAATAATTGATAGAAGTCGTCCCGCTGCATCGGTAATAACTTCGTTAAGGCTTTTTCACGCTCCGGTCGCGTGTCCGCAATGATCATTTCGCGAACCGCGTCGATGCGATCGGCCCCGAAAAACATATGTTCGGTGCGGCAAAGCCCGATTCCTTCAGCGCCAAATTCGCGCGCGGTTTTCGCATCTTTCGGCGTGTCGGCATTCGCGCGCACTTGCATTCGGCGAACTTTGTCGGCCATTTCCATCAGGCGATTAAATGTACCGTCGAGCTTTGGCTCGATGGTTTTAACTTCACCCAAAAATACTTCGCCGGTGCTTCCATCAAGCGTGATCAAATCACCTTTTTTAAGAATGTAACCCTTAGCTTTGAAAGTTTCGCTTTGGTAATTGACTTCAATATCCGAACACCCGGCCACGCAACATTTTCCCATTCCGCGGGCGACGACGGCCGCATGCGAAGTCATCCCTCCCCGTGAAGTTAGAATTCCTTGGGCCGCAATCATTCCCGCGATATCCTCGGGCGAGGTTTCGACTCGTACCAAGATCACTTTGTGACCTTTTTCTTTCATCAAGACCGCATCTTCAGGAGTGAATACGATTTGTCCGCACACGCCGCCAGGGCTAGCCGGTAGGCCTTTAGCTAATTCAGTTTTTTGCGCCTTGGGATCAAGGGTCGGGTGTAACAGTTGGTCCAACGACGACGGATCGATTCGAAGAAGGGCTTCTTCCTCGCCGATCATTTTTTCGTCGATCATATCGCACGCGATTTGTAAGGCGGCCTTCGCCGTTCGCTTCCCGTTTCGCGTTTGCAGCATCCACAGTTTATTTTTTTCAATTGTGAATTCGATGTCCTGCATATCTTTGAAATAAGTTTCAAGTTTGTTGTAGATGGTTTCTAAATCCTTATAAGGCTCGGGCATCACTTCCTTTAAAATGGAAATGGTCTGCGGAGTGCGAATACCCGCAACTACATCTTCTCCTTGGGCATTCACTAAAAATTCGCCGTAAAATTTTCTTTCGCCCGTGCTAGGGTTGCGCGTGAAGGCAACTCCCGTTGCCGAATCGTCGCCCAAATTTCCGAAAACCATCGATTGCACGTTGACGGCGGTTCCCCACTCGGCCGGAATTCCGTGAAGATCGCGGTACGTGATGGCGCGCGCCGTGTTCCAGCTTCTAAAAACGGCCGAGATCGAACCCCATAACTGTTCGTAAGGGTCGTTCGGAAAACTTTGGCCGGTCATTTGCGAAACCATGTCTTTGAATTTTTTAACTAATTTTTTTAAATCATCGGTCGAAAGTTCGGTATCGTTCTGAATTCCTTTTTCCGCTTTCATGTCTTCCAAGGTCACTTCTAAAAGTGATGAATTCATTCCCATGACGACGTCCGAATACATCTGAATGAAGCGACGGTACGAATCCCAAGCGAAGCGTGGGTTATTAGATGACTGCGCTAAGCCTTCAACAGTTTGATCGTTAAGACCCAAATTCAAAATTGTGTCCATCATTCCGGGCATTGAAGCCCGAGCACCTGATCGAACACTGACGAGCAATGGATTTTTAACATCGCCAAATTTTTTTCCAATTTTATTTTCGACTTTTTGTAAAGCTTCTAGAACTTTCGGGCGAACCCACTCTGGTAACTTTCCGCCCTCTTTATAAAAATGTGTACAGATGTCGGTCGAGATCGTAAAACCCGGAGGAACCGGCAAACCAATCGCGGTCATTTCCGCAAGGTTAGCACCCTTTCCGCCAAGGCGATTTTTCATCGACGCGTTCCCTTCGGCCTCTCCGGCCGCGAAGAAATAAACAAATTTTTCTGGGGATTTTAAGTCTGGGGAAGTCTCCATCATAAAGTTTCCTTTTGTTGATTGGACCAATTAGTCGTTATAGCTTTTTAATTTTGATGCGACGTAAGAATTTAACTGCGTCATGGCGACGCGTTCTTGGGTCATCTTGTCGCGATGGCGAACGGTGACTGCCTGGTCGTTGGCAGTTTCAAAGTCGACCGTCACGCAGAAAGGCGTACCGATTTCGTCTTGCCGTCGGTAACGCTTACCGATCGACGCAGTTTCGTCGTACGAGACGTCAAAATCTTCGGCCAATTGATCACGTAATTTCATTGCCGGCCCGGTCAGTTCTTCTTTTTTCGATAGCGGTAAAACGCAGACCTTGATCGGTGCGATCTCGGGATGCAGACCTAAAACCACACGCACGTCTTCGCTAGTTTTTCCAGCTTCGTCCGTTTCAACGGTGACCTCTTCGCGGTAGGCGTCGCACATGAAGGCTAAAAATAATCGGTCACAACCAACGGCCGTTTCGATCACGTAAGGAATAAATTTTTCTTTGTTGGCTTCGTCAAAGTACTCTAAGTTTTTTCCTGAGAATTTTGCGTGTTGAGTTAAATCAAAGTCCGAACGATTGTGAATTCCTTCAAGTTCGGAAAAACCCATCGGAAAATTGTACTCAACATCAACGGCCGCGCGCGCGTAATGGGCCAGCTTATCGTGATCTTTAAATTTTAAATTTTCTTTTTTGATACCGAATTTCAAATAGAAATTCCAGCGACGCTCTTTCCATTCGGCGAAGTATTTATCGTCCGTTCCGGGCTTCACGAAATACTGCATTTCCATCTGCTCAAATTCGCGCGTGCGAAAAATAAAATTGCCGGGCGTGATTTCATTTCGAAATGATTTTCCAATCGCGGCGATTCCGAATGGTATTTTGTTTCTTGAACTTTGCTGACAGTTTTGAAAATTCACAAAATGTCCCTGCGCCGTTTCGGGTCTTAAATAAATTAAGGCGCTGGTGTCTTCAAGGGGGCCCATGTGCGTCTTAAACATGAGATTGAAATTTCGCTCTTCCGATAAATTTTTAGAACCACAGTTTGGGCACTGCTTTTTAGTTAAGTACGATTCCGTGTTGTCCGCACGAAAGCGAGTTTTACAGTCTTTACAATCAACCAGCGGATCTGAAAAACCATCCACGTGTCCGGACGCCTTCCAAACTGTCGGATGCATCAAGATCGCCGCATCAAGCCCCACGACGTCGGATCTGCGCGTCATCGCGTTCCACCAGGCACGCTTAACGTTCATTTTCATCAATGAACCGAGCGGCCCATAATCCCAACAACTTCCTAAGCCGCCGTAGATTTCCGAACTTTGAAAAACAAAACCGCGACGTTTTGAAAGGCTGACTAGCGTATTTAAATCTTTCAAGTGGCGAATGGAAGTGGCCGGCATAAAAAAGCTCCCTTTTGATTGTCAAAGATATCATTTTTATGTGCGAAACGGCAAAACTCCATTGGATTTGCCATACAGGGTCATCAAAACCTGGGGCTACTGAATGGAACTTGTGGTTAAGATTGCGACACTTTCCCCGTCGCCCAGACCGCTTCGGGCAGACTGCAGCGATGTTAAGTTCAGGTGGATGAAGGCCACCATCGTCAAAACGGGCGAAATTAAAAAAGCCATCGGTACGTAATTCAGAAGTGCGGTGAATAAACCGAGCACGAAACCTTGTCCCGAATTCATTTGAAGAAGCGCGTTAAGTTCATCGTCGGTCGTGAATTCAGTCAACGCGTCGAACGCACAAACGCGGCGGTTGAACCACGCCGTTAGCATCACGGGCAGCACTAAAGCAACGCCGGGAACCAACCATAGCGGAACGGTGGCGATCCAAAAAATAAGAAACAAGGCCGAACTAACTAAAGTATTTTTAAAGCCGCGGGCAAAGCGAGGGCGCCCACGCACGATCAAATCTGGATATTCACGGCGCGCGATAAATTGAACCAGGTAATTACTGGCCAATATTGAAACCAAAGCCAGATTCAACATAATGATAATCGGAAAAGAAAACACGAATAAAATAAAAAAAAGCAACCAGGGAGCAACCGCGCTGATCATATGCAAAAAAAATTGTGCATAGGTAGGCGTATGTTGTGAAAGCCAGATCCAAACCCTTGAAGTGCTAAATTTCCACTGACAAAATAGGAAAGCCAAAAATCCCAGGTTAACCAGAGGCAAATACCAACGGTCGCGATCGAAACAAAAAGAGGAATGAACATAAGAAGCACGATTTGAGGATAAAATAACGCGGCAAAAGTTGAACCAATCACCGATGAAAGTTTTGGTTTCATCATAACGTACCTTTCCGTTTTAAGATGGCTCTAAATGCGGCTTCGTAAAATTCGAACGAACTTGCATCCGAAGTTTTGATTAAAACCTGATAGCGCTCGGTCACCTGTTGTAAAGTGGCTCCGGGCGAGACTCCCAGAACTTCATGGGACTCCCACTCGTGTGCGTTATAAATAAAAAAAATTTCGGTTTTTTTTGCGGGAGCAACGGGAATCAGCGGCCGATCGACCGGATAGATCACTTGACCCGGCTGGGGCAATTCATCCGTGACGTGAACAACCTGCGCCTCGCGTTCGGCGTTCAGTTCAATGGGCTGCGGGCTTTCGCTCGATGGCGCACGCAAGTTTAGCCTGGCCGGTGGCGGCGGTTTAGTGCGGAACAAAAAGAAATAAAGCACAAAGAAAAGGCCTATTCCGAGATTGATGTACAAAAGCTGTTGGCTATTCACGATAAATTCATTATGAAAAGAAGTCTTATCTTTGTAAAGTAAAGAGGTCCAATTATGACGACAAATCCGCAGACCCCGCCCACGAACAATCCGAACAATCCGTTCAATCAGCAAACCACGATCCCCGGAGTCCGAAAAATTATCGCGGTGGCTTCAGGCAAAGGCGGAGTGGGTAAAAGCACGGTCGCCACGAATTTAGCATTGGCCTTGCGCGAATACGGAACGGTCGGTTTATTAGATGCCGATATTTACGGACCCAGCCTTCCACGCATGATGGGAGCTTTGAATCAAAAGCCGGTCGTGTCGGAAGGCAATAAAATCACGCCCGTCACTCGCTATAATGTTAAAATGATGAGCATCGGTTTTTTAGTCGAAGAAGGTTCGGCCATCGTGTGGCGTGGGCCCATGCTTTTTAAGGCGATGGATCAGTTTTTTCGAGATGTTCAGTGGGGGGATCTGGATTATTTGGTGATCGATCTTCCGCCGGGCACGGGCGATGTTCAATTATCGCTTGTTCAAAAAGTCCCCGTTCACTCGGCGGTTATCGTCACGACTCCGCAAAACATCTCTTTGATTGATGCAAAGAAGGCGATCGACATGTTCGAACGTACCGGAGTAAAAATTGCCGGCGTCGTCGAAAATATGTCTTTTATGTTAAATCCTGTGAATGGTGAACGCATCCAGTTATTTCCAAAAGGCGAACTGGATGCTTACCTTGATTCGAAAAAGCTTTTAAAATTAACCGAAGTTCCTTTTAATCCGTCGGTCTCCTTAGGTTCCGAAGCGGGAGTCCCCATCGTTGAAAGCAATTCAAGCGGGGCCGAGGCCATGGCGTTTAAAGAATTAGCCGCGATGATGAAGTAGCGACTTCGCCGTTATAAAGTTCTGGATTTTTTGAAGTCTAAGTATTCGGTGTAATTCATATCATAGGCCATGAGATGGTTTTTATCGATTTCAAAAACCCGGCTGGTAATTTCTTTTAGAAAATAACGATCATGGGAAACCATCATCACGGTTCCCGGAAATGTTTTAATCGCGTTGAGTAAAACTTCACGCGATTTGATGTCGAGGTGATTCGTTGGCTCATCCAAAACTAAGAAATTTACCGGATGCGATAGGATGCACGCTAAAAGCACGCGTGATTTCTCTCCGCCCGATAAAACCGAAATCTTTTTTTCGACTTCTTCTCCAGAAAATAAAAAAGATCCAAGTAAATTTCGAATAGAACCTAAAGTCGCATTGGGGACTCGGGTTTCCACTTCCTGCAAAATCGTTTTTTTGGGATCTAGGACGTCTAAAGAATTCTGCGAGAAGTAACCAAACTGAATGCTGGGGCCCATTTGGCAGGTGCCTACACTGGGATCGGCTTGTCCGGTAATAATTTTAAGTAAGGTTGATTTTCCGGCGCCATTGACGCCAACGACGGCGACGCGGTCCTGGCGTTTCACTAAACCTTGCGCACCCGAGAAAACATTTTTCTCGCGCCCGTCATCTAATTTCCAAATCTTTCCGAGGCCCGTAAATTTGACGACCTCATCCCCACCCCGCGGAGGGGTCGGCCACTCAAAGTTCATGACCTTGTCTTCGATCGGAATCTCGATGCGATCAATTTTTTCTAATTTTTTAACCCGCGATTGCACTTGGGCCGCATGTGAAGCGCGCGCGGCGAACCGTGCGATAAATTCTTCTTCTTTTGCAAGCATATCGTCTTGGCGCCCGGCGGCCGCAATCAGTTGTTCGCGACGAATCGCTTTTTCACGGTCGTAGAAATCGTAATTGCCACCGTAGGTTGTGATGGCGCGATTAGAAACTTCGATGACTTTTGTCACAAGGCGATTCATGAATTCGCGGTCATGGGAGGTCATCAAGACCGAGCCCTTAAAGGACTTCAGCCACTCTTCGAGCCAAACGATCGATTCGACGTCTAAGTGATTCGTCGGCTCATCCATCAATAAAACGTCTGGTAATAATAAAAGAATCTTCGCTAAGCTGATTCGCATTTTCCATCCGCCGCTAAATTTGCCGACGTCGATTTGCATATCTTCTTTGG
>CAXSEH010000128.1:0-8613 GCA_964236345.1 uncultured Bdellovibrionales bacterium | reverse complement strand
GGAGTGGTACTTTTCATTGAGCCCTCAGGTTTTCTAGTGAACCTTTCCTAGACTATCGGAGGTTAGACACCCTTAATTAAGCAATCGGTGAGTCGTTTTAGCGACGAAAAGCAGATTTGGACGCAAGTCTAGTTTGACTCTTCACTGGGGCCCAGCGACAATGTTTCTGAATGAGATTTCAATCGTGGTGTTTGACAGACAAAGGCAAAAAACGTGAATCCAATCAAGATTCTTTCTTGATCGATGATCGTCTTGGATTATTCATTGTCGCGGATGGCGTCGGTGGACATACCGGTGGAGAAGTCGCGTCGGCCTTAGCGGTTGAAACTGTGCGCGAAGTTGTGGGTCACCCCAAAGCAAGTCAGTTCAAGCCCAAAGAAGTTGTGTACCAAGCTTACGAAGAAGCAAGTCACCGAATTTTCGATCGGGCTACTCAAGAATCGCGACTAAATGGAATGGGAACGACGATGGTGATGGGCTATTATCGTGACACAAAATTGTGGGTCGCGAACGTTGGCGATAGCCGCTGTTATCTTTTTCGTAAACCTTACCTATGGCAACTGACCGAAGACCATTCATTGATTAACGAACAGGTTAGACTCGGAATGATGACGGAAGAACAGGCTAAGAAACAACTTGGAAAAAACGTAATTACCCGAAGCGTTGGCTTCGAGCGCGATGTTTTTCCGGATATTTTAGAACGCGAAGTTTCGTCGGGTGACACTTTTATTTTTTGTTCAGACGGCCTTAGCGGAATGGTTACTGATGAAGATCTTACGTCGTTACTTAACCACACAAGCATCGACAAAATGACCCAGGTTATGATCGAAAAAGCATTGGACCATGGTGGAGATGATAACGTGACCGTACTGATTGTTCAGTTTCAGGACACGTAATCTTTATGAACCAACCTCGCAAATCAATTACGCTTTACCTAGTTACGAACGATGAAAATCAAACTAAAAAAATTACTTTACCGCTAAGCTACTTTAAGATTTCCGCCTTTATCATCGCGGTGGTCGTCATTTCCTTGTTCGCGGGATTGATTGATTATTTCGGTTTGTTGGCACAATCAATTGAAAATAAAAAACTGAAAATTGAAAATATCAACCTGCAAAAACAATTTCAGGTTGTTGAAGGCAAGCTTGATGCGCTTCAATCGGGACTTGATCGCGTCGGTCTGATGACCAACAAATTAAAATTAATCACCGACACTCAAATGAAAGATCGCTCGGAACGTTTAAGCTTTCCAACGCAAATCAACACCACCGAAACGGCGTCGCAACAAAAGCCGGGCGAGCGTATGACGAACGAAGAATTCATTCAAGACGAAGCCTACGTGATGGGTGATAATCCCGTGAACACTTTGAAGGGTGAACTGGCCGCCGAAAAGTCTTTGGCCAATTACTCAACTTTAGTCATTCGCATTGATGAAGCGGTGAAAGATTCGGCGCTTAAAGAACAGTCCGTCATCGAGCTTTGGGAGATGCTATCGGACCGGCAAAGTTTGCTGGCATCGACGCCTAATATTAAGCCCGCGCGCGGTCCCATTGGTTCGCGTTTTGGTTACCGAATCGATCCCATTAACGGGAAACAGAAAATGCATGCGGGCGTCGATATGACCGTGCCACCGGGAACGCCGGTTCGGGCTCCTGCGGATGGCGTGGTTAGCTTTGCCGGTTGGGATGAGATGTACGGGAAGCTTGTTTCGATTGATCATGGCTACGGCGTCTTGACCCGCTTCGCGCATAATTCGCAGCTTTACGTTCAGGTCGGGCAAAAAGTTTCAAAGTACGACGTCATTTCGGCTTCGGGAACGACCGGGCGTTCAACGGGGCCCCACCTTCATTACGAAGTTCGTGTTAATGGGGTTCCCGTAAACCCGATGAACTACATTTTGGATGACGAATAGCTTAAGCCTATGCATCTCAAGCTGAGACGGGTGTCACTAATACCTTCGTTGACCGTTAGGTTTTCGAACACCGCATCTTGATTTGATACGGCGTCGACGAGCACGAACGAATTTTTTTGGCCTGAGAGTTGAATAACTAATACAACATGATGAACGCAATCTGTTTTTTATTTACCGCCGCTTTAACTTTGGTTTTAAGTTCGACTTGCGTAGCGCGGGTCGATATCAGCGAAACAAAGCGTCTTATCCTTCCCTCAGATATTTCAGAGCCATTGCTTTCCGCAGAAAATTCTCAGCGCATATTACCTAAAAAGGTTGGTAGCGGAGAATCAAGTGCCTCAGTTATTTCCCAAATGGTAGATAACTCATTTTCATTATGGTGGGAAAAGTCATCCGTAAAAGATTCGGCTATTGGTAAAGCGGCCGACAGCATTGATAAAAATTTAAAAACTGAAATGAACTTAGGAATGTCGGCCGATCAAAAAACCGAACACAAAATTAGTATCAAGCTTTTAGCTATGCAAGCGCTTGCGAAAATTGAATACAAGGGTTGGGTTCGGGCCGGCCTGAATTACGATGCCCGCGCGGCAAAGACGGAAGCGGAGGTCGTTGAAAACATCTCTGAACATCAAGACTTACTTGTTTCCCATTCCATTCAATCCGGAGAAAACAAGTCTCAAGTATCATTAATGTGGAATTGGTAATTTCCTAAATCAGTTCGAAATTGTCGGCCTTGAAATTTTATTTTTTCATTTAATCCGTAGGCCTTTAGTTTCGCCTTTTTAAAATCCGTGTCCACTGCAACCACGTTTAAAACCCGGCCACCATTCGATACAAGCTGTCCGTTGAACTCTCGCGTTCCTGCATGCAGGATGTAGGCGTCGGACTGATTCTGAGGTAGCTCGATCGCAATGTTTTTTTCTGGTTGATCGGGGTACCCTGGAGCCGCGTTGACGATACAAAATGCCGCTAGGTCTTTCGTTTTAACTTGATCTAACTCGCCATTCGCCAGCCTCGAAAATAAACGGGCCAAATCATTTTCGATTAAAGGTAAAATAACCTGCGTTTCCGGATCGCCGAAGCGAACATTATATTCTAAGGCATAAGGTTCGTTTTCAACGACCATCACGCCAATAAAAAGAATTCCGCGGAAAACCATTTTCTCTTTTTTCATTTGTTCAATGGATGGTTTAACAATGCGATCGATGATTTTGGAATAAAGTAATTTTGGAATATTCAAGGGAGCAACCGTACCCATACCGCCCGTATTTGGTCCCCGCTGGTCGTCCAATAACCGCTTGTGGTCTTGAGCAAGCGGTAATGCCTGAAAAGAAAAACCGTTCGTCAAAAGAAGAAAGCTAAGCTCGTAGCCCGGAAGATTTTTTTCTAACAACGCCTTTTCACCAGCAGAACCTAATTTTTTATGAACGAATAAATCCTGGGCCGCGGTTTTTAATTCTGCTAAATCCGCGCAGATGAAGACCCCTTTGCCGGCCGCTAAGCCATCCGCTTTTAAAACGAAAGGTGCTTTGTGCGTGGCCGCCGCCGCTAAAGTTTCTTCGACCGTTGAAACGACGGTGGCTTCGGCCGTCGCCACATTTCCATTTTGCATAAACTGTTTAGCAAAAATTTTTGAACCTTCAAGTTGCGCTGCCATTTTGGAAGGACCAACCACTTTAATTTGATTATTTCTTAAGGTGTCAGCCAAGCCATCCACTAACGGTTCTTCCGGACCGATAAAAACAAAATCAATTTTTTGAATTTGGCAGAACTGTACGACTTGGCGGTGGTCTTTAATGTTCATTACGATAAGGTCAGCTTGAGGTTTCATCCCCACGTTCCCCATAGTTACGAAAACTTTTGTGACGCACGGACATTCCGCGAAATGTTTAACCAGCGAGTGCTCTCGCCCGCCTGAGCCAATGACCAGTATCTTCATGAATCACCTTTTAGGTTGCGACATGTGTTATTTATTTCTAACCTAGCAAACATCATAAGAAAAGGGATTGAATATGGAAAAAATAGTATTTATTTCAGGGAAGCGAACGGCGTTCGGGGCTTTCGGTGGCGGTCTTAAAGATGTTTCAGCAACCGACTTAACCGTTGTCGCCGGAAACTCAACCTTGCAAGCGGCCCAGGCTAAGCCCGAAGATGTTCACCACGTCATCATCGGTAACGTCGTTCAAAGCGGAGCCGATGCAGCTTACTTAGCTCGTCATGTTGGCCTGAAAATGGGTATTCCAGAAAATGTTGGTGCGTATATTTTAAATCGACTCTGCGGCTCGGGCTTCCAGTCTTGGATCGACGCCGCCCAAATGATTATGATGGGCGACGCCCAATGTATTTTAGCCGGAGGGGTCGAGCAAATGTCGCAAATCCCTTACGTCGTTCGCAAGGCCCGATTTGATGGCCTCCGCATGGGAAATTTCGAACTGGAAGATTACATGACCGCGGCACTAACAGACGCTTACGCCGGTATCCCGATGGCCATCACCGCCGAAAATTTAGGAGAGAAATATGGAATCACGCGGGCGCAGTGCGACGAGTACTCGTTAAAAACCCAACAAAAATTTAAAGCGGCCCTAGATCGGGGCGACTTCGCGGCAGAAATCGCGCCGCTCACCGTGAAAACTAAAAAGGGTGAAGTTACGATCGACAAAGACGAGCATCCAAAACCCGAAGTCGGACTTGATAAAATCTCGGGCCTGAAGGCGCTTTTTAAAAAAGACGGACTAGTTACCGCCGCGACCGCATCGGGAATCGTTGATGGTGCCGCCTGCTCGCTGCTAGCCAGCGAAAGTTTTGCGAAGGCTCGGGGATTTAAACCATTGGCGAGGATAATTTCTTGGGCGGCCGTGGGCTGCGATCCCAAAATAATGGGTATCGGTCCCGCTCCGGCGGCTCGCATGGCCTTAGAAAAGGCTTCTTTAAAATTAGATCAAATGGATTTAGTCGAAGTAAATGAAGCCTTTGCGGCTCAGTACCTATCGGTCGAAAAGGAATTAAAGCTTGATCCATCGAAAACGAACGTGAACGGTGGCGCAATTGCCGTTGGGCATGTTAGGAGCATCGGGCACCCGAATTATGAACCATCTAGTTTACGAGTTACACCGTCGGGGCGGAAAGTACGCCCTTGGCTCGGCCTGCATTGGCGGCGGTCAAGGAATCGCGATGGTGATCGAACGAGTTTAGGTCTAAGTAATTAATATTTTTCTTCATTAAAAAGTTTTTTGGCCAGTTCGTATTTTTCAGGGGCGACGTAGAAGCGATCGATCACGCGTGCGCCCTCGTATTTTTGAAAAATTTGCGTTGCTTGATCAACCGGAGAGGGCACATCCCAACGATCGTATTGATCAACCACAAAAATATTCATGCGATCTTCTGGATTTCCGGAGTGGTACTTCGAAAGTCTGACTTTTGAGCTTGCGTAAATGCTATCGATATTGTGCTTCGCAAATATTTGGCGGATGTTTTCGATGCGAACTGGGTCTTGGTTGTGCAATTCGATCGCTACCTTGTAAGGGCGGCGTTCTGCGATTCTTTGCGCCCAAGGGTTATTGACGGCATCGAGGTGTTCGTAAAGTTTGTAATCAGTGTAACTAATGTATTCGTTTGAATCCGCCGGTAAAATAAATTTACAATCAGGCGACATTAAATATCGATTCAGCATTTCTTCGTACACGATACTTTTATGATGGAAGTAAACCATCAAATGCATGTGGTGACGTGAAATCAAAAAATCATCAAAGGCATATAGGGCGCGGCGATTCAAAGCTAAGAACGCTTTTCCTTCAACGATGTGCAACGTTAAGTTTTGCTGAAGCCAATCCTTATCAATTTTTCCGTAGTTGATCCCGCAAAAATAAGAATCTCTTTCTAAATAATCCATTCTGTCGGCATCAAGTTCCGAACTGACAATTTGGCTAAGCAGTGGTCGAAAATTGACGGCTCCGTCGGTAAAATAAGTTTCATCGCAGGTTAAGTTTTTATCGATCAGGCAAGCAACGTAAGCGGGTGGTATTTCCGGGAAATGCGTTTGAATCAGTTCGGCGATTCCCGAGTCGGTCACAAATTTTATGGTGTAGTCTTCGTGATTGGCCTGACGAGTTTGATCAACTTTTTGCTCGTCGTATATTTTAATATTTAATTTTTTCAACTGCGGCATCACTTGTTCCGTCGTGTGACTTAACGGACCGTGACCGATGTCGTGTAATAACGCCGCTAATTTTGTAACTTGGCGTAACCGTATTTTTACGGCTTGTTTTGAAAACGGGTACGCGCGGAAAATGCTGTCAAAGATTTCACCAGCGACGTGGCTAACGCCGATCGAATGTAAAAAACGGTTATGGGTAGCACCCGGGAAACTAAATTCGGAAAAGCCAAGCTGTTTGATTTCTCGCAAGCGTTGAAATTCGACCGATTCGATGATGGCCACTTCGCCATCATTAAGCTGAATAGAACCGTGAATGGGGTCTCTGATTTCCATAGCGCGAAGATTACCCGCTCACAACCTGCGAGTAAAGGCGCTTTGGGGCAAGATTTGGTTAATTATTGGGCGGGGCTGAGCCTTACCGGTCACTGAGGGAGCGTGAATCTGACCGGAAGCCGCCTGCGCAGTTTCCATTCTGGTTGCAACTTCAAAGGTTTTTGCTGAAGCATTTCCCGCTTTGTACTGGGACATCGCCTTTTCAAGTGAGGCGGCTTTACCGTCGCTGATCGTATAACCAATAGCTTCGGTTTTTGCTACAAATGCTGGGTTCGAAACGATGCAAGAAACCACTTGTTCCAACGCATTTGCATTTTTTTGTGGAAGGGCTTTAGTCGCTAAAATTCCGATTGTAGGGAAGTGCGACCATGTTACGAAGCTTCATATCAATACTTTTTAAAGGTTGGATCGGTTCTTTTAAACCTAATACGTTAAGCGGTTTTTCGCCGGTATGACCTATGATGACAATATCTTTTTGTTTCGTTTGAAAAGTTTTGGCAATCGTCGTGGGACTTTCAAATAGATAAGCGACTTCGCCACGCAATAAACCAAGAGAGGCAGCAGATGAACCGACATAAGGGATATGAACATCAAACTTTTTGGCGCTGTCTGCCGTTAAGTCCAAGTTTTCCGAATGACCATTCGTCAAGACTTCTGCTTCCAAATTCGCGGAAAGCAGATGACTAATGCTTCCGACACCTGAACTTGCGAAGTCTAAGCCGTAGAGTTTTTGGCTTTCGTTTAACGATTTCAAATCCTTAATTTCCATTCCCTTATATTTATTGTTAACCGCTAAAACAAATGGCGCGGTCGACATCAAACTAACCGCGGCGAACGATTTGGCTAAGTCAACTCTGGGTTTCAAATTTGGATTTAAAGTATTTAAACTGATGTTGGAATTCGAAGTCACAAGAAATCGACAAGGATCTTCGTTCGCGACCATTGTTTGAGTTGCCGTGTGGCCATTAGCCGCGGGTAAGTTTTCTACGACCGAGACACTTCCGAATTGCGCCATTTCGCTAGAAACATCGCGAATCATTTTATCGCTTCCACCGCCAGCAGAGCCGGCTAAGGAAAATAGGACCTGCTTACATTTTTTCAAAGTATCTATTGCGGCTGCATTGGAAGACCGACAAATTGGCTCTGCGCTGAAAGCCATGTTGAAGATAAATAGGGTAAGCGTTGCTAAAAATAACTTCATAAATCAGTCCTTCTTGTCTAAGTCTGCATTAAAGGTCGGGTTATCCGCCCTGACATTTGTTTCCGTGATCATGTGGCCTAAAAGCATGTCGTAGGTTCCCCACTTGGGAGAAAATAAAAGGCGCTCGCCGTAAGTTACTCGGCAAGTTCCCTTTTTAAAGGTGATGACGGTCGGGCTTCCGAAATTTCCTGAAACGTTTTCGGTATAATTTTCGATTTCGCCTTTTACGATGACACCGCTTTGAAATTCTAAAGTCGTTATCCCTTCAACGGTCATGGCTTCAAAAAGACTTTTTAATTCGCGGACGGAATATTCTGCCATCGGTAGTTTCCAACCTTTAAGTAATCCTACCGGGCTGCTAAAGCCCTCGGGGTGGCGACTATATCCTTGGCTTTTAATTCCCTTGGTAGATTCTCGGTCCGTGGATGAAATAAACTCTAAAAGTCTAACTGGCTGTTGGGCAAAAATGATGTAAGCCGGTTTTTGTTGATGATCGAAGATGATTTCTGTTGGCGTACCTTGCACCATCACCCCTCCACGATTCGGAGTACCATCGCTGTTACGGTCCGAATAGAAAGATACAATTTGTTGCGGGTCGGGCGTTATAGATTCTGGGCCAACTTTAACTTTAGCGCCAAGAAAATTTGTAAGTGTTGTTTGAGTTAGTCCGGCGTTTGCTCGGTTTGATTTTTCGGTGATGCTCTTAAGTGAATTTGATTCGACAAGACTAATGCAACGTAATTTTTCTGAACTCGGTAGCCTTTGTTCCGTACATGAATCGGTCTGATCTTTAATTTCTAGGCTCATGCACGAACTCAAAATCAACATGGCTGGAAGAAGAAAAATAATTTTCATGTGAACCCATCGACATAATGTAGACTCAAAACCATATATCTTTGGTCCGGTAATTCTTTGCTCACGCGGTCATAAGTCTAGAAAATCTCAAATCGATATGCTGACCCTCATGTTATCTCAATTTGATCCGATGAGTTGTATAAGAAAACGACAGTACCA
>CAXSEH010000127.1:0-8653 GCA_964236345.1 uncultured Bdellovibrionales bacterium | reverse complement strand
CGGGCCCATCCCCGAGAGCGAATTTTTAATGGAGAATATCCAGAAAAAAATCAACGCGAACCCGTTCATCAAAGATAAAACAAAAAAACCGCGCTTACTGACGCTAACCCAAAGCACTTACGATGGCGTCAGCTACAACGTGGAAAAAATTAAAACAATGCTTGATGGCAAGATCGACACGCTTCATTTCGACGAAGCCTGGATCCCGCACGCGGGCTTCCACGATTTCTACAAAAATATGCACGCGATCGGAAAGGACCGGCCGCGCACGAAAGACTCGATGATTTTTGCGACGCAGTCGACGCACAAGATGCTTGCGGGCCTCAGCCAAGCTTCGCAAATTTTAGTGAGTGAAAGCGAAAACAAAAAATTGAATCAAAGTATTTTCAACGAAGCGTTCCTAATGCACACCTCAACCAGCCCGCAGTACGCGATCATCGCGTCGTGCGACGTGGCGGCCGCGATGATGGAAGCCCCTGGGGGGACGGCCCTCGTCGAAGAAAGCATCACCGAGTCGATGGACTTTCGCCGCGCGATGAAAAAAGTTGATGATGAGTTCGAATCAGACTGGTGGTTTAAAGTTTGGGGCCCCGACACAATCGTCGAGGAAGGGATTGGCTCGCGCGAAAATTGGGTTCTAAAACCAAATGAAGCTTGGCATGGGTTTGGCGCGATCACCGAAGATTTTAACATGCTTGACCCGCTTAAGGCCACCATCGTAACCCCGGGCCTTGGTATAGACGGCGCGTTCGCGGAGACCGGCATTCCCGCAAGTCTCGTCACAAAATATTTAGCCGAGCACGGAGTCGTCGTCGAAAAGTGCGGCTTGTATTCATTCTTCGTCATGTTCACGATCGGCATCACGAAAGGCCGCTGGAATACGTTACTGTCGGGCCTTCAACAGTTCAAAGACGACTACGATAAAAATCAACCGATGTGGAAAATTCTTCCGCAGTTTGTAGCGGCCCACCCGCGCTACGAGCGCATGGGGCTGAAGGACTTGTGTCAAAAAATTCACGAAGCTTATAAAAAAGCCGACGTCGCCCGCATGACGACTGAGATGTATCTCTCGGACATGCAACCGGCGATGATGCCGAATGAAGCTTTCGCGAAAATGGCCCACGAAGAAATCGACCGCGTGGAAATAGATCAGCTCGAAGGAAAGGTCACGGCGGTGTTACTGACGCCCTACCCTCCAGGAATTCCGCTTTTGGTGCCCGGCGAAAGGTTTAACGCTTCGATTGTGAACTACTTAAAATTCGCGCGCGAGATGAGTTTAAACTTTCCCGGCTTTGAAACCGACGTGCACGGCCTCGTGACAGAAATGAAGGACGGGGTGAAGAAATACTTCGTTGACTGCGTGAGATCCTAAAAACAAAGAAGGGAGTTAGGATTTCCTCCTAGCTCCCTCTCAGAATTTTTTTAGAAAATTTAGTTTGCGACGCAAGAAAGCGTCAGCTTGCCTTCAGGCTTTTGGATGCCGTAGTCAATGCCAGTCGCGGTCGGAACGAATGATAAAGTTTGCGTTTCTTCCTTAAATGAACTGTTGATAACGATACCGCCCGCAGCCGTACAAGATCCGACTTCCATTGAATCGTCAGTTGCCGCCTTGTGGGAAATTCCGTCAACTTGGTATGGAACTGTTTGATCCTGCAGAGTCATCGAAAAGGTAGAATCATTGATTTGGGTTAGAGTCATGGCCATCGCCTGACCACCATAGGTACAAGTATAGGCCTTCATCAACCCGGTACACTCACTTAAATTCGCAAATGCAGAAACTGAAATCAAAGAAACAAATACCGCAAGTAACATTTTTTTCATAAGGCATCCCTTTATTAAGTTAAATAGATCCTTAAAATAGCATTTTCGATGCAAAAAAAATAGATGACAAGATTCTAACAGGGTGACGCTTTTTGTTCTGCCAAAACTCTTAAAAGCTTTACGGAAGGAACTATGCACCTCGCCGGACTTTCCCGAAAGTGCCTGGCACCTTTTCGCAGAAAAAAGGCCTGGCACCTTTTGGCAGAAACAGGGCCTGGCACTTCTTCCGGATCTCTGGTACGAATGGGGGATGATCGCTATGGGAATTGATGTTGGCGGGACGAACCTTCGGGTTGGGGCCGTGGATGATAAAGGTGAATTGCTTTTGAGTTTTCGTGAGCCTACGCCGCAAGCGAAGACGCCGGGCCCTTTGCTCGAGATGATTGAATCGCTATTCGTGAAAGTGCAGTCGCAAATTTCGGAAAAGATTTCGGGATTGGGATTGGGTTGGCCGGGGGCCGTTGATCATCATCTCGGCGTCGTCTTGCAAACTCCAAACATTATGGGTTTTAAAGATTTTCCATTGCAGCAAGAGCTTGAAACGCGGCTTAAAGTGCCCGCCCGGATCGAAAATGATGCCAAATGCGCGGGCCTTGCCGAAAAAAAATTCGGTGTGGCAAAGGACTTAAAAGAATTTATTTTACTGACTTTCGGAACCGGCATTGGCGGAGCCATTTTTGCGGACGGAAAACTTGTTCGCGGCAAGGCAAATGTTGCGGGCGAAATTGGCCACCTGTGTTTACATCCTGAAGGTCTACCCTGTTCCTGCGGAGGGCGCGGTTGCTTTGAACAGTACGCGTCGGCTAAGGCCCTTGAGCGGCGGGCCGAACAAATGCTGGGAAAGTTTTTTTCGGCACGCGAGATCTTGACGATGGCCGAAACGAACGAAGATGCGAAACGTTGCATCGCCGAATACATCTCGGATCTTTCAACCGGAGTGGGAACCTTGGTGAATATTTTTAATCCCGAAGCGGTGATTTTTTCTGGGGGCCTTTTCACAACGGGTGGTGGAAATATCTTGTCCGAACTTAAAACAAAACTTTCGCAACAAGGATTTCAAACTTTAAAAAAAGACGTGCGGCTTTTACCTTCGGCACTTGAAGGCAAAGCCGGCATCATCGGCGCCGCAAGCCTTATGCTTCCCGCTGCGAACGATCCAGCGAAACCGCCAAGATAATAATAATGCCTTTTAAAACCATTTGGTAAAAACTAGAAACGCCTAGTAAATCCATTCCATTATTAAGCGTCGCCATCGTTAAGGCGCCGATCAAACTTCCTAGGACACTACCCGCCCCGCCCTTTAAGCTCACGCCACCGATGACGACCGCGGCGATCGCGTCCAGCTCGAACAGTTGACCCGCGTTCGGATCGGCCCCGTTCAATCGCCCCGAAAGTAAAAAGGCCGCAAGGCCTGAAAGCAGGCCCATTAAAGCGTAGGCCGAAATTTTCACGGTGCGAATCGAAACGCCGGCCCAGTAGGCGCCCTTTTCGTTCGAACCAACCGCGTAAAGGTTACGACCTAAAACCGTACGGTTCAAAATTAACCAGACAAAACCAACGGTCGCAAACAGAAAAACCGCGAGATACGGAAAACCTTTATACCGAACGAAACTTTGCGCAAATAAAACAAAAGCTAACACCGGAAAGACAAAATTTTGAAACGCGCGAAACTTTTTTCGTAAGGCCCATAAGGCCGCAGCCGCAACTAGTACTAAAAATATAAAACTTGGCGTTTCGGAAAAATATCCTCCAGCTAAGTTATTTAAGCCTTCACCCATCGGTGAAATACTGGAACCGCCGGATAAAATCATGGCTAAGCCCCGCGCGATAACCATCATCCCCAGTGTAATCACGAAAGGCGCAAGCCTTAACGTCGCGATTAGTACACCGTTAACTAAGCCTAAAATCAAACCGATGATAACCGCGATCAAGGCTGAACCCCACAAACCCAAATCGCCCTGGGCACCAAGGCCCATATTCACTTGCGAAAGGCCAACCACGACCCCGCAAAGGGCGACCATGCTTCCAACCGAAAGATCAATCCCGCCGGTTAAAATGATAACGGTCATTCCGGCCGCTAAAATTCCGTTTAGCGAAGCCTGGCGAATTAAGTTTGTTAGATTGCGCGGCGATAAAAAATCTCCACCCGTCCAGATAGTTAGGACAATCGCTAAAACCAAAAAACCGAGCCACGCTCCGTTTTGCCGCAGAAATTGTTTCATCACGTAGACTCCTTTTCCGAATCTCTTTCTAAGGCCCAGTGCATAATTTTCTCTTGATCAAATTTCTCGCGAGCTAATTCCCCGCGCACCCGGCCTTCGCTCAGGACCAAGATGCGATCGCTCATGGCCATTAATTCGGGTAGGTCAGAGCTGATCATCAAGATTGATCTTCCTTGCTTGGTCCATTCGCGCATCAACTGGTAAATTTCAAACTTAGCCCCAACATCAACGCCGCGGGTAGGTTCATCTAATATTAATATTTTTGGGTTATTCTGCAGAATGCGCGCAAAAATAACTTTTTGCTGATTCCCGCCACTGAGCTCAGTGATTGTTTGTTCGACGGTACCGAATTTCGTATTGAGAACTTTTAGATCCTTCTTCGTTCGTTCGGTTTCTTCGTCGACCGGGACCCAACTTAATTTCGAAGTTTGGGATAATCGAAGAAGCCCCGTATTTTCGACGAGCGTTCTTGACGGAAGTAGACTTTGGTTCTTGCGATCTTCCGGTACAAGCCCAAGGCCGGCGTGAAAAGATCGTTGCAACGTTTTGCGGTCAACAATTTTTCCGCAAAGGATAACTTCGCCCTGAGTCATGTAGGCTTCGTCACCGCAAAGGGCTTGCAGAATTTCGCTACGTCCCGCGCCGAGTAGTCCGGCAAAGCCAAGAATTTCACCCTCGGTCACGTTAAAACTAATCGGACCGTAATGACGGTTTGAATGGCGACGATTCGCCGTAAAATTTTTGACCGCTAAACTTTCAACGTTGGTTTTTACATTCAGGCTGGGAGGATAGAAATTTTCGATGGTGCGCCCGACCATGTGTTTTACTAAAGTTGCGGGATTTACATCTTTGACTTCGCCCGTAAAAACACTTTTACCATCGCGTAGCACCGTAACTCGGTCGCACAACGAAAATATTTCTTCCATGCGGTGAGAAATATAAATCAATCCGCAGCCAGCTACGCGAAGTTCTTTAAGCCGCGCAAAAAGTTGATCAGCTTCGCGCGCCGATAGCGATGAAGTCGGTTCATCTAGAATAAGAATTTTTGATTGCCGCGAAAGGGCCTTCGCGATTTCGACAAGCTGCTGCTGCCCGGTACTTAAGGTCGACATCAGGTCGGTGGCGTTAAAATCTGCGCCCAGTTTACCGAGCCATAAATTCGCGGATGCAACAATCGCTGAAGTATCCACGGCGCCAAGTTTCGCTAAAAACGGATTTTTGGAAACGGGCCAATGCCCGACCATTAAATTTTCGGCCACCGTCAAATGCGGAAACGTTGATAGTTCTTGGTGAATCAAGGCGATGCCCGCTTTTTCCGAATCCACCGTCGTTTGAAACGATTGAAGCTGACCGTCGACGTGGATGGTGCCTTCGTATTCTCCGCGACCGTACACGCCGCTTAAGACTTTCATCAGGGTTGATTTTCCCGCGCCGTTTTCACCCACCAAAGCCAATATCTCGCCCGCTTGCAGATGAAGGTCGACCGCGGTTAGGGCCCGCACGGGACCGAAACTTTTTGAAATGGCGGAAAGCTCAATAAGAGGCTTAGCTGTGGCTATCAAACTATTTTCCCAGGACGTCCGATTTAGAATGAAAGTTCGTTTTGTAAATACGCTCTTCCAAATTATCTTTCGTGATTCCGTAAACTGGGGTCGCCGCAACCTTCACCGTAAACGTTCCGCTTTTGACCGTTTCGGTTGAGGCCGGAATTTTACCTTGCGCTAATTCAAACGCCACCTGCGCGGCTTTTTGCGCCAAGGGTGCAATGTCTTTTAAAACTTCAAATTGCTGTTTACCCGCAACGATATCTTTGATCGCTGATAAATCAGCATCGGCCCCGGCCACGAAAACCTTGCCGGTTAATTTTTGTTCGCCTAACGCCTGAACCGCGCCGCGCGCCATTCCGGAATTGTTCGCTAAGATGGCCTGCACGTTATTTTTATTTTGCGTTAAGGCATTTTCAACCGTGGCCATCGCCGCCGAAGAACTCCAACCTTCATGATTTTTTTTCATCACGATTTTGATGTTTGGGTATTTTTTTAAAACACTTTCGTTTCCACGCGTGATCTCATTCGCAACCGAGTGACCGGCTTGGCCCATTAAGATCACGTAGTTTCCTTTTTCGCCCGTCGCTTTAACGGCGGCTTCGGCCTGTAGCACTCCGACCTGAAAAGAATCTTGCGTCACGTAGAAATCAACGGCGGCATTAGAAATCATACGATCGTAAGCCACCACGGGAACTTTATCGTCATGGGCTGATTTCACCAGATTGGCCGCCGATTCCGAATTCACCGGTTGGATCACTAAAGCCTTTACGCCTTGAGATAATAAATTTTCAACTTTGGCCGATTGGGTTTGCGAATTATTATCGGCCGAAACCACGATGGGTTCGAAACCTAGTTTTTTAGCTTCTTCGATAAAATATTTTTGATCTTTTTGATAACGCTCTTCCTGTAAGGTTGAAAGAACAAGACCGATCTTCATCGGTGCGGCACCGAAAGCAGTAGCGACCGAAAGTGACGCCCAGATCAAAATTAAGAATTTGCTCATTTTATTTTTTCCTTTTTGTAAAAGTTTGAATTATTTTTTCACTTTGTTGACGAGCCCAGAAAGTCGTCAACACCGCCGAGTAATTCCAAGTTAGATTACTGGCCGAGGTCATCGAACCGCTATTGCGATCGATTTGCTCAGACAAAGTTCCATCCGGATTCGCGTGGTATTGCACGCGCTGAATGAACGCGTCTCCACTTTGCATCCAATTTTGCGCGATTTTCAAGTTGGTCGCGGCCGCCGCACTCGCTAAACGGTAGCAATACTCGGCGCCTGCTAATGTTGAAAGCACCCATGGATTACCGCCATCGAAATTCGTTCCGGCATAGAGATCTTCCGGGTACCGCCCAAGGGCCGAAGCCATCGAACTCGTTTTATGATTGACGGGGTAAATGGCCGCGAAGGCTTCAACTAATTTATAAAAGGTATTTTGAACCGAAAGTTCTTCGGGACTAAAAAATTGGTCATAGCTACCGTGCAGAACTCCTAAAATGACTGCGATATCAAGATTTGATATTTTTGAACTTAGGCCTTCCGAATAATTTAGGCTTGCGCCCACCCAGTCTTGATCTTTAGCATGTTGGACTATCGAATTCTCGATGGCACGTGCTTGAAGCTCATACCACTGCGCTGCCCCGGGATCATTTAAACGACGAGCCAGCTTCGCACCCAACAGCAATGATTTTCTTTGCACCATCTTCGTGTAAAAGTGTTGCGCTTTAACTTCTTCCCATAGATCAAATGTGGAATCGGACCAGTGCCACGCAACGTATTCTAAATCCGTTTTGATGACGGTCATCGCCGGAAGGTTGGCCGCGTACAATTTTTCAAGGACGTAATCTAGATTTCCCTGATCCAAAAGTTCATTCGCCCACTTGATCAAAACCGTCGCGCGCAACGCGGGTCCGTCATTTTGCGGTCGTCCCCACGGGCCCAAGAATACGTTTCCGTCGACTTCAAAGATCGGCTCGCCGATGTAAGCCGATTCCTGCTCACGGCGCGCGAGCTGAGCGTAATCTTTCAACAATTGATCGTAATAACTTTTCGGAACGGAAAGGTTTGTAAGGGCTTTTTCCTTTTCGGCCAATTGAAAAACAACATCCATCGTTAATGCAGCATCGCGCACCCAGTGGCGAAAATAATTAGGCCCTTCCGTTTGGGGCGAAGCCACAACCGTGCCGCGAACGGAATAGGCGGGAGAGATATTTTTTAGCAGTAGAATTTTTGCGATATCTGCCTCGCCTTGCAACCACGTGGACGCCGGTTGCATCTTGACGCCCGAAAGCGACATCATCTTCGCGTGACTTCGAACTCCAAAAAATGCGGCAAAGGTAAAAACAAAGACGGCTAGAATTCGAATCATGTATTTCTTTGCTCCGATAAAATTTGTTTACAAAGAACTTTCCCACGCTCGACGCCCGGTTGGTTCAGCGGATTTAAATTCAGCGCATGGCCCAGGGCCAACACCGAAACCTGCATGAACATCAAAAGCTCGCCTAAAGTTTCTTCGTTGAGTGCGCCCACTTGAAGAGTCATGTTCGATACGCCAACTTCGGTCAAGCTTTTCTGAGTGGCCACGGCCTCTGCTTGAAGCAGATCGCCTAGGCGCAAACCTTGTAAAACTTGCGTGGCCGCAAGCTGCGTTTTCGCAAGTTTATGGCTTCCCGCTTCGGCAGCTTCCGATCTTAAAAAAATGACGAACTTGTCTTTATGACCTTCGCTGACTTGTTGTAAAACGCTGTGCTGATCGGTCGCGCCCACAAGGGAAAGGGGCGTGCTCACGCGCAGGGCGGGTTTGCCTTCAAGGTCACTGACCTTCGCAAGCGATTCCGCCCACAGCTGCTGCCACCACAGGCCCAAATTTCTAAGTCGTGAGCTGTAACTCCACAACACCGTAATCCATTCGTCGCGACCGAAACTAGACAGCGAGGCCGCAACCAAGTTTTGTAAAAGATCTTTTTGTTCGAGCGCTTTACGAGACCCGCGCGCTAGGGCCTTTACATCAAGGCCCATGAGGTAGGCCGGAACCAAACCCACGTTGCTTAAGGCCGAGTAACGCC
>CAXSEH010000126.1:0-8668 GCA_964236345.1 uncultured Bdellovibrionales bacterium | reverse complement strand
ATTATGATCACTCCACGATGTCTCAATTTGAGGCCCCCGGTCAAACAAAAATTCTAATGATTCCGTTTGCGTTTCCCGATGAGTTGGCATGATGAAAAAAGCTGATGCAACCCACGAAGATCAAAGAACTTTGTTACGAATCCTTTGGGGTAAGGTTCGAAGCGTTGACCGCAACTTGTTAGATTTGGACAAGGCCTACTTTCTGAAAAAAAATCCTTTCTTTGAAGCCCTCAGTAAAAAGCAGTTAGCGTTAGTTGCCAAATTTGTTTACGAAAGAGATTACTTAGCGAACGAATATATTTTTGAAATTGGCCAACCGGGTGCGGCCCTGTTTATCATTCAATCTGGCGAAGTATCAATTGAAGTACCGGCCGTTCATGACGAACCCTCGCAAATCGCGGTTCTGACAAAGGCCGCCTTTTTCGGAGAACTTGCACTGTTAAGTGAAGATCCGCGATCGGCTTCGGCGCGCGCCCTGGTTCCCACCAAGGTTTTCGCGCTTTTTCAAAAGGATCTGGAAAAATTAGCCGAAAAAAATCCCGAGATTACGACGCAAATATTTAAATCCTTAGCCGGGGTTATTGGACGAAGACTAAAAGCGACGAATGAATTTTTCGACAAAAAGTTAAGCTCAGTCGCATGAATACCATTCTTGAACAAAATCAGGGTCGAAAAATTCGGCGTTGGTTCGTCTACAGTATTTCAACGATCTTGGTGTTGGTTAGCGTCGGGGGAATCTTATACGGACTTCACTCACTTATCCTTCCGTTTATCATGGGGGCTTTTTTAGCTTACCTTTTTAAGCCGCTAACTAAGAAGTTTCAGTCTTCGCACTGGACGAAATACGTTAAACTTGCGGTCGTGTTAGGTCTTACCTCGGTAGCACTTTACGGGCTTACCATTTTGGTGATTAATACCATTCCAACCGATCAAGAAAAGGTTGTTCTAAAAGTGCGGCTGCAATACCGCTTTAACGAACGTTATAAATCTTGGATGGGACTTAACGACAACGGTAAAGGAAATTTTATCTTCGATAATATCGGCTCAGAACTTGCGCCCGTTAAGAACCAAATTACGCACCACCTCAGCTTGAACGAGAAAGAAGATTTGCTTTTTCGTGGCAGCGAAAAGAATCAAACCTACCTTCGTTATTACGCGGATAATCTTAAAGAACAAAATGAAGATGAAAAAAGAATTCAGATCGTCGGCGATTCTAAAGACGATCAGTTTTTAGCGCAAAAGTCTGACCCAAAGAAAGCATCGGGATTCTTAGCGATCGCGATGAAAACTGCATCAAGTTGGATTATCTTTCCGCTGGTTTTTATTTTCTTTTTGCTGGATCGAGGTGAAATTATGCACTTCACCATGCGTTTAGTTCCAAATCGTTATTTCGAATTGGCCTTTTCAGTTATTCGAAGCGTTGATGAGGCGCTGGGAAGGTACATACGCGGAACCTTAATTGAATGCGCTTTGGTGGGAATTTCGCTGACCATCGGATTTTACCTTTGCGGGTTTGATTTTCAGGTCGCCTTTTTGATCGGAACCATCGGCGGATTAACGAACGCAATTCCGTTTTTAGGAACCGCGATTGCGTGCATCTTAAGTGCGGGCTATTCCTTAATCGTAGAAAATGCTCACCCGCTGATTCCGTTTGTGACCGTTGATAACTTAATGTTGGCCGTCGTCGCGGTGGTCATGGTGGTTCACCTTTTAGACAATGCGGTCTTTCAGCCATTAGTGGTTGGAAAAGCGGTTAATCTTCATCCGTTGGTCGTGATCCTTGGGGTTTTTGGTGGATCTATGATGTTCGGATTTGCGGGACTAATTTTTGCGATTCCGACCATCGTTATTATTACGACGGTTTTTAAAACATTTTTCTTGGGTTTAGAACGTTACAAAATAATTTAAAATTAACGCTGGGGTAGGGAGACAAATTGCATTTTAGATATTTGATCCCGGCAGCGCTTAGTCTTATTTCCCTTTTTGCCATCGCGCAAAGTACTGACTTCTTTGAAATTCCTGTTAAAAACATTCAATTTCTGGATCGGGTCACTCAAGAGCCGCTTCCCGTTGATTCCTATACGCTATCCTATGACATGAAGTTTAACTGTTCCGATGCGGACTGCAAACAGTCAGCCGGTAGCAATCACAGCACGAACCAAGTGAACGTTCGCGGCGGCCTTTTACAAACCATGGCCACCAAAATTCCGAAGATGCCAAAATCAGGCCCCTTGCAGATGACGTTTAAGGTGGCCGGAGTTTGCCGAGGTATTGAAAAGTGCACGGCCACGTTAAGCTACGATCAATTTATGGCCTCGCCAGAGCCGGTGGTTTTTAATTTTGAATACGACGGCGAGGCTACAAAAAATAAACGAAAGCTACGTCTAGAAGCCGACGCCAAATCAATCGCAGACATTGAAGTTAAAATGGGAAAAGCAAATCCGATTCGGATAAGCGAAGAGTCATTTGACTGGAAGAAAATCGAGACCGAGTTTTTAGAAAACCGAAAAAAAGCAATCCCGATGGTCTATGCCGAAAATGCTTTCAACAAGTTGCACCTGTCCGCTCTGTTCTGTAATAAAGATCTGCAAATAAAGATGAATGGCTGTGAATTTTATAGCTGCGTTTTTAAAATGGATGTTATGGGAGCAAAATTAGCTTCGGACATTATCGTTCACGGCACGAATAGCGCAGGCCTTTGTGCCATTTCGGGCCCCGTCGGTAAACGTTACTTCGTATCGAAGGCCGACCTTCCGCTTTTTTACGATGTATTGATGGCTAATACCAATTCGAGCGAAATTTTAAGTTCGTCACAAATGATCATCGATCCTAATCAAGTACAAAAATTTAAAAACACCGTTCAGTTCGGCGGGGTTCCGTGCGCGATGAATGTTGAAACTAAAAAAGAAGCGGTGACAGCGGTGGCGTTTGATCCTGCCGCCGCCGCTTCCTGTAAGGATAAAAAAGTCGATTTGCTTTACCAACTTGAGCTTAAAAAACTAAGCCTTAACTTTACGCCCCTTAAAATGGGCTTTCCTAAAGTCGACTTTTGATTACTGGCCGACGAAAGGTCGCGCTTGCTTGTAATGAACCTTGCGTGAGCCTTCTTGCGTATCCACTTTAAATTCTACGTCCAACGCAAAATTTGGGTTGTCATTTTTAGGATGGTAAATCTTCTTAAAATGATCTTGTAGAACCAACAAATAATCGACAATCTTTTCGACCTCGGCGTAAGGTAAAACGGGTTCCGTTTTCGTCACGCTCGAAATTTTAAGATATTTTAGGGTGTACTTCGTTTTAGCCTTTGCATCGGGCTTCAGTAAAACTAAAATCTGGTCGGGAGTAATGTCCGGATTTGGATTCGTAACCGCCTCTGACCCTTTTTGGATATTCAGGTAAACGCCGGGACCCAGTTGCGGATCAATGATGTTACGACTAACGCCGACACCATTCGCCACTTCGTCGGGATATGCAGGACTGGCTAAAATGGCCATCGAAACGTCAAGGTGATTAATTTTAAAGAGTTCCCGCTCGTCAAAGGCGCGAAGATTCCACACCGAAGACCAAACCATCTTCAACGCTTTTTGAATCGTTTTTTGGGGCTTCTTTGGATCGTAAGAGTCAGAGTCGTATAGTCCCGCACCGGTAAATTGGGGCATATCTTCAGAGTTTGTAGAACTTCGAAGTCGCATCTTTTGTTCCGGATACATTTTGTCGGATAAGGCTTTAATCCCCGAAACCAAGTCGGTATTGACCACCATATCGTCGGCATTCATGCGTTTTTGCAAAGCGGCTAAAGAATCTACCAGAAATTGGCGGTCCGTTTTAACTCGGGGATCCGCAAGCAGTGCCGCAATGTACTGCGCAATTGTAAACTGTTCGTTAAATTTATTCGCATTGATGAATTCACGGTAGTAATAAAAGGGGACCGCAAAGGCTGGACGAAACGCTTCGGGTAGAAAGTGCGTCGATTCGCAGTAGTTAGCGGCTTTCGCCCCTACGCTGATAACGTCGTTAAATCCAATTTGTTCAGATGTTCGAATTCTTTTTTCTTTTAAATCAGCGCGAAGTACGATGGCTGGCTTTTTATCAGACTGCGCGCTCCAAAAGGCTTCGGCTTCAGGAAGTTTTGCTTCACGCAATGTCATAACCCCATCTTTTAATTCAAGACGGACCAAAGCCTTTTTTGCCAAAAGATTTTTTACCCGTGGATCTTCCGAGGCATTCTTGATGAAAACGTTAGGCGTACCGCGATTTTTACTTTTAATGTTAACGTGCGACAGCGGAGTCTGCGGTTCTTGCGTAATTACGCCCGCCACGACGCCAAGATCTAGCGGAAGCGATTCAAATACCGGAATCATTTTGTAGGTTAAAGTGCTGACCAAAGCGTCCGTTTGGGCCCGCGGTATAAATGTAAGGTACCCGTAACCCACACCATTATTTTCAATCGAAAAGTCTTTTGAAACTTTTCCGGAATTTGGAAAAAACGTTTTAAGCTGCGTGAGGGTCGAATCTAGTCCGATCAAAGTGGAAGAGCGAATGCCTTCATCAACGAACGAAGTGACCGAAGTGGAAACAAGTTTCCAGTCTTTTAGGGCGGGCTCATAAGCTGCCTCGTAAGCGCTTACGCCTTCTGTTAAGGTTTGTGACAATAAAACCAAAGCGGCTTCGGGACTGGCTTTTAGCCGTTCCATGATTTGCTCGTGACGACTTTCGCCGATGAATCCCGTCGCAAAACTAACATTCGAAAGTATCTGCGCTTTTAATAAAAGGTCCTGTAGTTGCGTTAGATTTTGATTTCCTTGTTCGGCATCGATGAAATCCTGAATTCTGATAATCAAGTGGGTCAGGTCAATATTTCGTGTAACATAAAATTTCTGGCGAGCCAGCACGGCGGTTTGCGAAAGTTCGAGTAAAGTTTCAAGACGATTACCGTTCGGAAGAAGGGCCTTAAGAAGGGATGCAAAGTCGGGAAGTTCCGTTTTTACTTTTGGAGCTAAGATGGCCATGGTTTCTTTATCGACCGCGTAGTACGCGGTGATCATGGTCTTCAGACTTTCAAAGGTAACCAAATCTTCGGGCGCAATGAGGGATGCGTTTAACTTTTGAAAATCAGTTAGCGACGCTAAGATGGCCTTATTCATTCCGTTATGAATACTATTTCGCAGCGACCGAAATGTCGCGGCGGCCGCGGGGGGAATGTAGGTGTCGAATTTTAAAGAAATATCGGAAACTAAAGAACGAATCTCTGAAAGTGAAGTCGTTTTTTTCCCCGGAATCAGATGGGATTGTTTTTGAAAATCGACCAGCAACAAATATTCGCTCGGGGACTGAAGCGTACGTGCCAAGTAGTCGGCAAAAAGGCGGTAGTATTTTAATTCATGCTCGCCGTCGGCGACGCCGCGCTGGTTATAACTTTTGGTCAAGTTAGAAGTCGGACTTTTCTGCATGTAAAAAAGCTCAAGCACTTGGTGCTTCGCCATCGAAAATGCAAAGAGCAAACCTTCTGGATGGGTCAATAATGTCGCGTGATCAAAATTAAAAGCAACGGCCGCCTGTTGCTCGGGCGTTGAATTAAATCGGTTATTTAATTCCCAATAATTAGAACCATAACGATTTCCAACGTAGAAATCCAAAGCCGCCAACTCTTTGGCTTTCGGATTGCGAAAAGCCACCGTTAATAGATTGTCCGCAGGTGGACTAAGGACTACGCCGTTTTGCATGACGATGCTTCGGCCGAGCGGGGCCTGATAAGCGTTTAGGTCGAGCGCTCCTTTAGATAGTTTTTTGATCTCGCCAAAAAGGGATTTTATTTTTTCGTCACGTTGCGGGTCGATGATACCGTGGATTAACCCCTGCGCGTAGGTGATTTGCGAAATGAACACGAAAAGAATAATCAAAAATGATTTCATTGGAGTCCTATTTAACTTTAGTAATTTGCGGAATTAAAGCTGCAAACTCTTTTTCGAATTGGTCTTCGTTACAAAGCGGAAACTCGGCCTTAAAAGGTCCACAGCCATTTGCTCGTCCAAAAAGTCTGACTAACTGCTTACCCGTGCTTTTGAAATCATTTGATTCGCTTAAAGAAGACATTTGCGAACTCGACATCGAGAAGAATTGTAACTTGTCTTTTTGGTAAGCCTGCTCGTAAAGGTTGTATTCGCCCGCAATTTTGACACTGAAAGCCTGACCACGATCTTTACCTTTTTTGTCCATGACGAACTGGCTAATATAAGGATTAACGAAAACGTAGGTGTTGTTTTCAATGCGAAATTGTTTTTGTCCATACAGGACTTCGTAAAAGGCTGCGCGGTTAAGTGAAGAGGGAATCAGTCCGGCCCCTTCGCGGTAACCTTCGCCAGAATCAGCGGCAATGTCGTAGGCTAGATAGTACTGCACGCCCATTATCTGCAATTCGCCCGAACCGGTGATGTCGTAAAGATCGTAGTCTTGTGAAGCATTTCCAAAGTATCTAAGCTTTTTCATGCGCTCGTTGCTAGAAGGGAATATTTCGCGAACTTCAAGAACGTGACCCGCAGCCATTCGGGTACATCCGTGGGATACTCCCCCACGCGAAACGATCCAAAGGGTGTTATCTTTTTCAGGAATGTTCAAATCTTTATATAATGATTTGTAAACTGAACTGTGCAATGAGGTGCGAACCGCTGGATTATGAATACCGTTACCCGTTGGCGTATAATCCATTTTCGGAATGTAGCCGTAAAAAGGTTCAACCCGAATATGATCGACATCGTGAGTGTCGCGCGAAATAAAATTCATGACCCCGGTTTCCCGAATGATTGGGATTTTATTACCATCGCGGTCGCTCGTGTAGTCTTTAACCGAGCCGTTAGGATAAATGGCAGTCAATTCGGGATACTCTAATAAAGTTTCGCCGTTCGCATTTTGATAAATGCTTGGCTGCAAGGTTCCGTTACGTAAAACTTTAAAGTTGTAGCGACCTTCGGTGGCAACTGAAAAAAGTTCTAGGGCCTTCGACTCAAATAATGAGGGTGAAGAATTTAAAGTGTCGGCCATTTTTGTAACTAGGGCGGGATTTAAACTAACGGCGTTGATGCGGCCCCACACGAGGTCGTTCAGTAGCGTAATTGTTTTTTGTGGGTTTTTTGCCATGTATTCCGCAAGGGCCGTATTGCCAGAAGCGGTCTTGAATGCGTCGGCCGTGTTCTGCCAACGTTGAATGGCCGCGGTCAGATTTAGTCGGATGTGGAAAATACGACCTGGATTTAATTGTTCCATCGCCGTTAAACTTTGTTCGTACAATTGTTCGCGAGAAAGGGCCTTATTAGACGCTTGATCGGCTACCTTGCGAATTTGAAAATGCTCTGAGTTCAGCACCGCACGGAATAGGTTTGTCTGATTTTGTTGTTCGAGCTTAATCAGGCCTGCCGCAACGGCTTGGTCAATTAAAGTTTCTCGCTTAAGTAAGTTATAAAAGTAAGTCAACACGGTGTATTCGTCAAGTTGCGTTGAAAGCCGAATTTGGTTTCCCCGACTTAGATGAAAATGAATACGGTTAGGATCTTCGACCCGCGGTGCGAATCCAGTATAGAAGCTAGGATAGTATGTATACGTTCCTGATTTCCAAGAGACACCGTTAGTGATCAAGGCGCGATCGAAGTCTTCGACGGTTTGACTCAAAGATGTTGAGGTAAATACTGTTAAAGAAGCTAGCGCTAAGAGAAATTGCAACTTGAAATTCATGATATATCCTTCATGTTTTTGGGAAGGATCGTTATATCTGTTTCCGATTTATGGCGCCATAGTTATCGATTTATTGTTATTATCGTGGGAAAAAAATACAGGTCGACCGTCGGGGCTGCTGCCATTGACGATCTAATCGATTCATACTGAGACGGGGACGCTAAACAACATATACAAAACCGCGGCCGCAATACCGATAACGATACTGATGACCTAGGAGAAGTACGTTATGGCCGATCGAAGAAAACTGCCGCTGGTTCGGCGCTTGATATCCTATTTGCCACCTCGATTGCGGTTTGCGATTATGCGTGAACAATTTAAGATTCCCGCAAATCCCAATTCAAAATTTGACGTTTCAAATTGCGCGAACCCAAGAGCATTTGGCCGAAGCTTACCGCATCCTGCACGAAAGTTACCTTGAATGTGGTTATTCGGAGCCGCAGATTTCGGGCATGCGAATCGTAAAATATTTTGCGCTGCCTTCAACGACGACGCTGATCGCGCTGCACGAAGGAAAAGTAGTCGGAACAATTTCGATCGTGCGACGAGGTTCCTTCGGTTTACCGATGGAGACGGCCTACGACTTGACCGAATTTATTGATCGTAACGAGGTCATCGCCGAAGTCTCATCGCTAGCCATCGATGCCAGTTTCCGATTGCAGCGTGGGGCTTTGTTTTTGCCTTTGTTGAAATATTTTTGGGAATACGTGATGGGCTACATGAATCTGGATTCGATCGTGGTGACGGTTCATCCTACTATGTCGGATTTTTACGAAGCGTTCCTGACATTCAAAAGATTAAAGAACGCGGTCATTTCCGGATATGATTACGTCAATGGCCTACCTGCAGTGGGGCTTTACATGAATGTTCGAAAAGCCCCCCAAGCAATTGCAAAATTGTATAACCATAAAAGCTTAGTAAAAAATTTGTATCACTATTTCTT
>CAXSEH010000125.1:0-8674 GCA_964236345.1 uncultured Bdellovibrionales bacterium | reverse complement strand
TTTCTTACTCCTGGATCGTCGTAAATAAAAGGGTAGATGCTTCTAATTTTTTAAGTCCAGATTGCGCCCGCAAGTAAGTCACTTCGGCTTCGGCTGAATCAGTTTCTGCGGTGACGACATTGGTCGTAATGGTGCGGCCCTTAGAAAACTTATCTTGTTCGGCCTTCACGCGCTGGCGTTGGTAGTTCGCAATTTTTTCAAGAGTCTTTACGGTCTCCTGAGTGGCCGTATATTTTCGCAAAAATTCGGTCCAGGCGGTTCGACCCTCGACCGCTTTTTTTTCGGACGTGTACTTAGCCGCTAAGGCTTCTTTTTCATACGCGTTAATCTGCGCCCGCTTCGCGCTGGTATCAAACATCCAAGTAAAGTTTAGTCCCACGTAAGTGCGGGCGTAGTCAGGTTTTGAAATGTCGTTTGTCGCATTATTGCCGGTTGGATCGTACGCCGAGGTGTTGTACGCGCCGACTAAGGCCAAGTCAGGTCTTAAGCTGTCGCGCAGTTCGTCGGAAGTTAGTTTTCGGCTTTTTGCATCTAATGAAGCTAAGTAGGCTTCGATTTCGATCATATTTTTTTGCTGCATCATTTGTCGAATGTCGGTGCGGGTTTCGCCAAGGCTTGCTTGAATAATCGGTGTCGGATCGCCTGCGGCCAGATCTAAATTCTGGCGGAATCTAACTTCTTCGGTTTTAAGTTGATCACTTGAAGTTTGAAATTGAAGTTCGCGTAAAGACATCAATGCTTTAACGTTCATCAGATCCGAGCGATCGCTGATTCCGTTGTTCACCCGACCGGAAGTCCATCGATCTAATTTTTTTGAACGGTCTAAATTTTCTTGTTTCAGCTTCACATCTTCAAGCGCAATCGCGTAATCCCAAAAGCTTGATTCCGCTTCGATCAAAATTCGACGACGGTTTAAATCTAACAGCAGATTTTCGTAAGAATTAACCGCTTCTTCACGCTGGTGGCGCAGGCGAGTTCCATTCCCGAAAAAGTCTTTCCATAAAGACTGTTGAATCGTAATGCCTAAACCGCTAGTGGAAAAATCAGTTCCCCGGGTGGGATCAGAAGATAATGGAGCGTACAAACCCGCGTACTGGTTGTGCCCCGAACGGGCCGTTAAGGTAACTGCGGTACCGGTTGAAAATTGTTTGGATAACCCCAGACTGTATTCGGTCGACTTACGCTCGGCCGCCGTCGTATTGGGGACCGTTTTATCGGTGGCGATCCCGTAAGTTGCGGTCAATCGTGGGCTTAAGGAAACGTCACCGGCTTCGCGCCTAGCATTCGATGCCTCAACCGACAAATCCACGGAAGTGTAAATACGATTTTTCTGGCGAACCTGCGCCAAATATTCTTCTAGGGTGATCGCACCCGCCATCTGGGCCGAAACGATTATCGAAACCAAGGTCGCAAAAACAAACTTCGTCATGTCAGAACTCCTGTTAAATATAACTTCATTAATTGATTTTTAATTTCGGTGCGGTCTTGCGCCAAATTGTCTAGATCAAGGCTTAACCGCATTTTGCAATCGACCATTTCAAAGAATCCCCATATGCCCTCAGACAGCATAATGAAAAATAATGCGGGGTTGATGTCAGCTTTCACGTAACCTTTTTTTTGGCCCTCTTTAAAGGTCTCGATAAATTTTAAGATCATGGGATAAAAAATTTCTTCGTGAATTTCTTTCGAGTGAACCATTCCCGTTAACTTTTCGCGGGCAAAAATTTTCGCCATCTCGGGATAGTTAACGCGAAACCAGATCATATTTTCGATGATGAATCCGACCTGATCGATAAATACTTCTTTGGTTTTGGGAAGCCCTTCAGTTTTCTGCAAAGTCGCTTGTACGCTGGCTTTAATTTCATTAGCGTGATCACGCATCACTTCTTTATAAAGACCTTCTTTACCGCCAAAATAATACGAAATTAAAGATATGTTCGAATCAGATGCCTTCGCAATTTCACGCGTACTGCACTTATCAAGTCCCAAGCGCGCAAAAAGTTGCGCCGCCGCTTGAAGAATGCATTTTCTGGCTCCGGGTTTTGGGGAATGTTCTGTCGACATAGGTATTCCAAGCTACCGGACGGGAAACAAAATGTCATTGGAAAAGTTAATCAATCGTTTGATTTCGCTCTAAGGTATTGAATTTATAGCTTAATTAACTACGGACTAGAATAAAAGCTCTAAAGATGCTTGCTAGTTCAGCATGTATTTAAATTCTGTTGCCTCGACTAGACCGCCATGAGTACGATTTAAAAGAGTTTATAAGGGGGCTTATGAAAGTCATTTCGAGAATTGCGTTATTCATTTTTTGCCTGATAACTATTTTCGCTCATGTGACCTATGCCGATGAAATCCTTAGCCAATCTACTGAATCTTTAGAACCGCAGTTTGTTCAAATCGAAGCCTCAAATGAAAATTCCGTAACACTTTCCATCTTTCAAACCGTGCAAAACGTAACGCAAGTTATTCAAGCGCGATTTTATTCTTTACTGAATTGGCGGTCGCATTCCCGCCGCGCCAATCTTGAAATCGAAAACTATAACCGGGTCGGCCAGTTCGGTCGTTGGATCAACGACCCCAAGGATGAAGCCTGTCTCAATACCCGCGCCAAAGTCTTACTTCGTGATTCATCGAAAAATGTCATCTTTAAAGAGAACAACCGTTGCGTCGTCAGCGCCGGCGCCTGGAAAGACCCTTACACCGCAAAAGTGTTTAACTTGGCAAACGACATTCAAATCGATCATTTAGTTCCACTTAAGAATGCGTACATGTCTGGGGCCCATAAGTGGAGCTTCAAGGCACGCTGCCTTTACGCTAATTATTTGGGTTACGACTTTCACCTTCTTTCGGTTCTGGGTGTCGAGAACATGAAAAAGTCTGATAAAGCTCCGGACAAATATATGCCTCCCCAAACTTCTTACGCCTGCACCTACATTCGAAACTGGCTGGCGGTTAAAATGCTGTGGGGCCTTTCAATGACGGTGAATGAAGCCACCGCGATCCGAAACATGATCAGCGAGCAAGGCTGTTCCACGGCGAGTTTTCGCATCAGCGAAGCGGAATTCACGCGGCATCGCAATTACACTCGCGAAAACATGAATCTTTGCGAAAACGTAGATCACTCGACGCTCTAATTTGGCCTTGCCCGGTTTCAGGTTTACATATAATTTACATATATGGCAAGCAAGCTTTCGAAACAGCGTGAAAAATTTAATTTGCAGTTTCAGCAGAATGAAAAAAATAAAATTCTGACGGAAGAGCAAGCCCGCCAGTCAAAGCTAGCCCTTGAAAAATTATTGTTTGAATTGTCGCATATCCGAAGCTGTCGATCGCTGGCACTCCAAGGCGAACACCACGTGGGGTTTTCGGCGACGCTTGGCCGACGCGTTCTGTGCGGCGTGTGTTACTACACCGAAACGATTTCACGTAAAAAATTAAAAATTGAAATTTTGCATTTGATAAAAGATCTTTTCCGAATCATCGTTCAAACCGATCAGCAAACTTCCAAACACCCCTACCGAGAAGTCAGCCTAGACTGCCGCGTGAAATTTAAAAATCTTTCACGCCTATTAATTTTCCTGATTCCGATTCTAAAAGACGAATGAAATCAAAGCGGGCTAAATTATTTTAAATGCTTCTTCATGAACTCGATGGTGTGACCAATTTCTAAAACCTGATTTTCTTTTTTCGATGACCCATGCCCTTCGTCCGCAAAAATAATGAGCTCGCTTCCTAATTTTTTCTTAGCCAGGGTTTCTTGAATTTGCAGCGCCTCCCCAACCGGCACCCGCGGGTCATTCGCGCCCTGAATAATCATCAACGGAGCCTTCACTTTGTCGACGTACGTGATCGCGGATAGTTTCATCAGGGCGTCTTTGTCTTTAACGGGATCGCCGTATTCGGAAATACGCAAAGCGCGCCGGTACGGAGCCGTGTTATTTAAAAAGGAAACTAAGTTACTCATGCCGACGAGGGCCACGCCAGCCTCAAAAGCGCCGGCGAAGCGGCTCATCGCGATCAGGGTTGAATAACCGCCGTAGCTCCAGCCCATGACTCCGACCTTCGGGGATTCGCCGTTTTGGTTTTTCCAATTTTGCTTAATCCAAATCGACGCGTCTTCGATGTCGGTGATCACACTTTCGCGCAAGGGACCGTTATCTAAATTCAGCCAGGCTTTTCCGTAGCCTTCGCTTCCGCGCACGTTGGGTTCGGCAAAAATGAATCCTTCATTTACGAAAGCCTGCGCCATCGTGCTGAACCCGGGCGTGCTCTGCCCTTCAGGCCCACCGTGAAAATGAACGACGACGGGGCACCCAGGTTTAGCGTTGGGGCTTGGTTTACAGTTTGGCGGGAAGCGCACGAACATGGGAATTTTGGTCTTATCGCGGGTTTCGTAACTTAAAAGTTCGGAAACTGCAAACTGGTTAAGATCAACTTCGGGCGCCGAAGGAAGTACCCATTGGGTTAGTTTTTTCGTGCTCCATTCGTAGGTATAACTTAGACGTGGAGATTTCGAAGTCATAATTCCCAGCATGGTCACTTGCCCATCATTCGTCGTCTTGCCGCTAAACAGATGATCAACGCCCGGAAACTTAGGTAGCGAAATGGGCTTATAAGTCTTAGCGTCCAATGCGCGAAGTTCAGTGTAACCATCGCGGTTGATCGAGAATAAAATTCTTTTTTTCAGGTGATCTATCGAATAACCCGACACGTCGAATTTCAGATCTTCAGTTAATGGTTTAAGGTCTGACCCCTTTAAGGTGTAGAGCTTTTTAAAATCTCCTATTTTGTTGGTTAAAACCAAGTACTGGTCTTTCTGGGCCGAAAAAGTGACTTCGTACTCTTCTTTTTCATTTTGGCCGATGATCGGTTTTAGCGACTTCGTTTTTGGAGCGAAATCGTAGAATTCATTTTGGACGGAACCAATTTGCTTAGCTAAGATAAGTCGCCGGCCATTTTGGTCTTGATCGGCAACGTACCAGTAACCTTGGCCTTCATAAATCGTCTCGATCGATTTATCCGCTAAGTTCAACTTATAGACCGTGTACGAGTCAGGATTCTTATCGTTTGCGGTGAAATAAATAGATTTAGAATCTTCGGTCATAAAGCTGTAGTGCGCCTGCACTTTGGGTTTGCGGAAAAGCTCTTCAAGCAAACCGGTTTTTAGGTCGAGTTTAAACAGCCCCGGATTTTCTTCGCCGTTTACATCTTTTGATAAAATTAAAAACTTTCCGTCGTAAGAAATTTCACTAATCGTGACCGAATCACTTCCGCTTGTCAGTTGAACCGGGAAGCTTTTGGGGCCATCAATTTTCCAGACGTGCGACTGACCCGTCACGCGCCAAGTAAAGTACAAAGTTTTTTTATCGGGCGACAGCATCCCCATACCGGGCGATGAGATATCGAACATTTTTTTAAGTTTGTTACTCATGACAGGGTTTAGTGCCGGCGGCGCAAACTTTTTTAGCGTGTCGGCCGAAACGCTATCCTTACCGAGGCCCGCATACTGGGCGCTCGCAATCGTCGAAAAAAGCAATAAAGGTAAAATTATTTTGCCGAGCATACATCACGTTCCTTTGTTTTTTGATTCATCAATATTTTCAACATTGTTTAAATGAAAGTCGATCATTACCCGGGTCTCGTAGGCAAAGGGTTAGCCCGATGAAAAAAATTATTATCACAATTCATTTAACCCTGGATCAAAAGCCAGTGTCTTACTGTTTGGAGGATTTATGAAAAGGAATTCATTATCTTATTGGATTATAGTATTAACCGTTTTGTCCGTTTTGGTGTCGTGCGCCCCGGAAAAGTTTAGCGATGCGCCCGCCCCCGCCGAGCAAAATCAAAACGTCACGGCGAACGTGATCTACGGAGCGGACGGAAGGCTTGATCTTTACCAACTGACCGACGACCGACTCCGCGTTATGGCCGATTCAACCGTGGCTCTCATTAAAAATTCGAATTTAACAACTTCGAATGGCATGACGACGATTAAAACCCAAAATTACGGAAGCAGCATGAATTTATGTAGCGACGAAAAATTTCGCGAGCAAGACACCGCGGCTTTCTGTTCAGGAACCTTAGTTGGTCCTGACATCATTTTAACGGCTGGCCATTGCATCGAAAACCTAAGTGACTGCCAATCCACCTCAATGGTCTTCGGCTTCGCGGTGAAGGCGCAAGGCCTAACGACGAAGTCGGTGAACGCGGGCGAAGTTTACCGCTGCGTCGAAGTCATCAAAACATTACGTGAAAATGCCGGCGCCGATTTCGCGATCATCAGACTTGATCGGAAAGTCACCGGTCACCAAGCCCGCGCGGTCAGGCCCGCCGGCGACGTGGATGCCGGGGCTTCTTTAGTGGTGATTGGTCACCCCGTAGGGCTTCCGACGAAGGTGACGACCGGAGGTACCATCCGTAGCCTCGCGAACATTGGTTACTTCGTTGCAAATCTTGATACGTACGGTGGTAATTCGGGCTCGGGCGTTTTTAACCTTAGTACCGGACTGATCGAAGGCGTGCTGGTACGCGGAGAACAAGATTTCGTGAATCGCGGGACCTGCACGGTTTCTAAAATTTGTGCCGAAGGCACATGTCGTGGTGAAGACGTCACTAAAATTTCGTCCGTACGTCCCTTTCTACCGGCAGTTCCCGTCGATCCAACGCCGGTTGATCCTCCAACGTCACGGCCCGAAAAATTTTCTTCCAACTTAAAGGTCGCCATTCCGGACAACGTCATCGCCGGGATTGTCAGCGAACTTCAAGTGGGTTCGGTGCCCAAGGGCCGTAAAGTTTTTGTGAATTTGAATATCAGCCACACATACATTGGCGATTTGAATATTACGTTAACGGCACCAGACGGTAAACTCGTTACCCTCCATGCCCGCGCCGGGGGAAGTGCGGATAACATCGTAAAAAGTTACGAAGTCACATCTAGTTTAGGTTCGATAAGCACCGCCGGAATTTACAAACTAAGAATTCAAGATCTAGCGGTGCGCGATTCAGGAAATTTAGAAAGTTGGAGTCTCGAATTTAAATAGGGCGATCTTAAGTTAGTTATTCTTTTTTAAGTCGGCTTCCATCTCGACATCGTTTTTGACGATGTCGCTGAGCCACCCGCCTTCGAAAGTCAAAGTCTGCGCGGTAAATTTCAGATCAATTTTTGATTTGTAGTTGGGGTTGAAACCAATTTCTTTCGGTTCTACTTTTAGATCGCTCAAGAAATTTAAAAATTCTTTTTTTTCATTATCGAAGTCTACGGGCCGGGCTTGATTAAAAGATAATTCGATCCCGCCGCAATAATTCTGCACTCGTGAATCCTTCAGCAGGTCGGGTTTTGCGGCCATCAAGTTATTTAAGCCAAGTAACAAATAACTTCGGTCCATCACCGATTCAATATCTGATTTGTGCGCCGTCATTTCCGTAAAGGCGGAAAAGGCTTTCTGATAAAATTCGGCCTTTTTTAGAAAACCCTCATCATTGCGGCCGACGGCGGCTTGGGCTTCGGTGATTAGATCGGTCACTTTCGGAAGTCGCATCACGTAACGAAGCATCGGCTTCACCGCTTGAATGCGCGGATCGCGGGTGTCTTCATCAAGGCTGTGATCAAAAGCTTCGCCAAATTCTTCTTGTTCGAAAGGTCCACTTTTCGCGTTTTTTAAAGAAGAACAAAAATCACTTAAAGGTTTTTGTGGTGAAATCATGTCGGCGATCATCGCCTCTTTAATTTGGCTATTTTCAATTTCGGAATCGTCAGCAATGCTTGCGTCGTCAGACGCCACGGCCATTTCGCCAACTTCATTTGATTCAGCTACTTCTTGTTCAAGGGTCCTAGGTTCCGCAACGGTAGCCGGTGCGGGCTTCAATGCTTCGCCGATCACAGAAGCTGAGGGTAATTTTTGAAACACGTAAAAGGCAACGGCGACCACGACGACCACGAAAACCGCGCCAAAGATCGTCATAACTTTCAAAAACTTTTTCACTTAACTGTACTTCTGTTCTATTTCTTTTTATTCATTAAATCGGCCAAACCACCAAGTCCGCTGTTGTTCACGAAGCCTGCCTTCGTTGCCACTTGCTTCCAGGTTTGATCGTCAACTTCGGAGGGAACACCAAGGGACATCTTTTTCTGTTCGAATAAAATTTCATCGACCTGCACGTCGATGACGTCGCCCTTTTTCTTCATCTCGTATTTTTGCGCATCCATCGAATCGCGCCATTTAGATTTCGGAAGTAAGCCAGTAACGCAGCGGCCGATGTTGACGAACAAATCGTAGACTTGCTTCTTCTCGACCGTTCCCTTGTGGGTTGAACCAACTGGAAATTTTTGCGGAACCATCGTCCAAGGGTCGCCTTCACCGCCCGCCTGCTTGATTGAAAAAGATAATTTCAATTTGCCATCGACTTCCTCAGAGCGGATCAGTTTGACCGATACACTTTGCCCGACGTGCAAAACTTCACCGGGATCTTGCAAGCGCGACCATCCAATTTCGGAAATGTGCACAAGCCCCTCAACGCCCTGATCTAAGGTCACGAACGCACCAAATTTTTCAATGCGGGTCACTTTACCTTCCATGATGTCGCCAACTTTGGCTTTCTCCATGAAAAAGCCTTCGATTTCGATTTTTTGCGCGTCTAAAAGTTTACGCCGCGAAACAACTACGTTACGTTT
>CAXSEH010000124.1:0-8899 GCA_964236345.1 uncultured Bdellovibrionales bacterium | reverse complement strand
CGCACGAAACATTTATTCTTTAAGCATCAAAGAAAAAATTACCCAATTCATTCGCAAAACGACCCTCAATTCAACCAAAAGGGGCCAAAAGGTTGGTCACCACTTTTGCTTAGAAGATCTCGTCACAAACAAGCGGTATCAAAAAGTATTTGTGCAGCTTACAAATTTAACCAATTTCCTTGGAGGAAAAATGACATTTAAAAGATTAGCTCTTGGAGCTAGCTTGACTTTAGCACTCTCAATTCTTTCTGCCTGCGGCGGTGGCGGCGGCGGAACATCTTACGGCGGCGGCGGCGGATCGGGCGATGGCGGATCTTCTGATGTTGTTCGTTATCCTTACGAGACCGTTTTCGGAGATGCTTGTCGCACGACTTCTGAAGTCACGCCAGGTTGCACATTCGTACGAGCGACCGGACAGCGCGCGACCGTATCAATGGATCCATCTTATAATACCCAAGGTTACGGATCTGATGATGTTTGGTACGTCAAATTTGATTCAAGCGGTAACGCTAAAGTCTACGATGATTTAGGTCGCGTACAAACAGACAGCACGGGCCGTGACAGAATCTACCGCGCTAGCGATTTCGCTGGTTACATCGCGGGAACTCGATCAACAATTGGTGTTGGCGTGACGGGCGCTTTCTGGGAAGACGTAGCTGGAAAACAATACTGGTTCGGAAAAAATGGAGTTTTATTTTCGGCTGAAACGGGCGCGACTAATTACGGTCAAGCCATCAACAACAAAAATGCGGGTCAAGCGAACAACACAAATTCTAAAGCACTTAAGTCAGCTTCAAACGTAAGTTTGATCAAAGCGGGCGCGAAGAATTTAGAAGCATTGGGATTAAAGCCAGCTAAGGCGATGGCCGTAGCTTCTGCATTGAACTCGATGGCCGTTATGTCTGCTGAGCGTGGCGCAATTACTGAATCTGATTACAACCGTGCGTTCACGACAATGTCAGGTGGCGTTGAGTTCCGTGAAGCTTTATCAGCGTTCAAATCATACAGCGAAGGCAACAAAGCCCCAGCACGTGAATTAACAAAACGTTCGGGCGCAGCTTTGGGATTAACTCCTGAAGAAAACGAAGCTTACGTAAAAGCATTGTACCGTTCTTCATTATCTAAATGGGGATACGACGTTGATCAAATTAACTTAAAAGATTAATTTTTTCTTCATTTTGTCTTTGTAAAAAGATCCGCCCAAAGCGGGTCTTTTTTTTTGCCTAAAAATAAAAAATTAATAGCGCGCGGCTACCGAAACCACTGACGTTGGTTAGTTTAACCGTCGTCGTTATTTGTTGGTAATCAAAAAAACCTTCAAGCCGAAGCGCGGTGCTCGATGAATTCAGAAACCACGAATAGTAACCTCCGGCGTTAAGGTCCATTGTCGTGGCGCTACCGCCGCCACTGCTGGCCGCAAATTGCCGCGAACCAAAGGTGATCAATCCAAGTATCCCGTAAACGTGAAATTTTGGGTCACGATTGGCGATTAAATTGTAAGTAAAAAATCCCCCTCCGGTGAATTCGGTGGTGGCTCCGCCTCCCAAATCGTCGGAACTAAACTGCGCAACGGGACCCATTTCGATGTTGGTAAAATTCCATCCGTACCGAGCTTGAATTGCTAAGGCCGTCTTTTGGTAATCATCCCCCTTAAGCGAAATGATATTTCCACCGATCGAAACAGAGTTTTGCCGAGACCTAAATCCAGACGTTTTATAGTCAACATTTTGGGAAATGGGCTCAACAGCTAAGTCGTATACTTGACCTTCTTCGAGGGGAACCGAACTTTCGATCACCGCCGACAGTCCTCTGGTTTTTTTGATTTTAATTTTTTGTGAATAAGCTTCAGAAGCCCCTAGCACCGAGAGCACAAGGCAAGTGGTAAACAAATTTCTAAGTAATGTAATTCTCATGTCTTATTATGAGAAATTCAGAGTGAATTCTCAAGTCCAGTCGTTCGGTTTCCGATAGTTATGCAAATGGGGTGTTTATGTGGGGAGATGTTCCCGACTGGGCTTATGAAACCGCGCGCGCGTTACTGCAGTCTTTGAATGCAGTAGAGCCTAGCACTTATCAACATTGCGTACGTGTTGGCGAGTACAGTCGTAAATTAGCAGTCGAAATGGGCCTAAATGAGTTCGAGCAAAAAATTGCTGAGTTTGCTGGAATGCTTCACGATATCGGAAAAATCGGTATCGACAAAAATATATTATTAAAACCTTCAAAGCTTGATCCTAAAGAACTTGATATTATTAAAAGCCATAGCATTTTGAGCGAAGAAATATTAGCTCCGCTTGCGGCCCACCCCTTTTTCAAACAAATATTACCGGCCGTTCGTGGTCATCACGAGCGAATCGATGGCGAAGGTTACCCAGACAAATTAGCGGGGGAAGAAATTCCTTTGATTTCTCGGGTAATTTTAGTGGTCGATACTTACGATGCGATGTCGGAAAACCGTGTTTACCGTAAAGGTTTGTCGGACGATATTATTTATTCTGAATTAAAACGTTGCACGGGTTCGCAATTTGATCCGCAACTAACTAAGATCTTTTTGTCGGCGCATCAGCACTGGAAAAAACAAAAATCAGATCAAGAAACTATTCACCAAATCGTCAAACGCGTTGCCTAGCGGCGGCGCCTAGCCGGCCGCACCTAGCCGGCCGCACAATCTAATGACCCTTGTTCGTACTTTCAAAAATCTTATCTGCTGATTTGGCAATGAATCCTTGATAAAGGTTTCCGTTCGTCATGGGATACCGTTTTGCAAATTCGTAATAACATCCTGGTATTGGATAAACTCCGTCGGCAAATTGCAAATTAACTTCCGAAGCCATGGTTGAACTTTGTTCCAGTAGCTCACCTCGCGTTCCTTTAACTTCGCCACCTGATGAATTTAAAACATGGTCGTTATTCTTTATAAATTGATTCAACTTTTGAATATCGTCATAGTTTCTAAGGTGATTAATACTAACGGTAAAGTGATTGGGCCTAAAGCCGTAAGCGTATACCCATGATGCGTATTCACTTTCGCTTGCTAGTTTAAGGTAAGTTGAATGATTGCTAACCCAGTGGCGGCCACTGAAAGCGAAGTTTTCATTTGCGATTTGTTGCGCGTCGATATTTTGAACGCAGTTATTTATGGTTTCTTGAATAAACGGAGAAACTTTTTCAAGTTCAAGTTCAGAAATAAAAATTTTGGGAAAAGCGGGATCTTTATTTTCATAATGTTTTGCAAATAACTTTTTTTCTTTAAAGAAGTATTCACCGCGCTCTTCGTAACCATATTTTTTAAAATGCTGTGCAAGCGACTCAATTCCCAGCTTCGGGTGATTAAAAGTGCGAAGGGCAATGTGATCATTCACCAACTTTTCGCCGTTCTGCGCGAACAAGTTATAGATTTTCTGGGCGGTGGGATTGATCGCGACGTAATCGGTCCACATCTTATCCAAAAAGGCGGTCAAATTCTGACTCATACACGACTCCAATATATTCGATTTGAAGTCTTATGCTAACCCTAAAAAATTTAATCAACTAGTATTTATTACACGGAAAAAAGCCGACTCTGCCTACATGCGGCATTTTATTGACTGGTAAGCCGGCTTAGCTTTCATTGTCCCAATGAGTAGCAAAAACTTCGTCAATCCGCCTTCATTCCTGCTGGTCTGCCTGCTTCTACTAGCGCCACTTGCGCACGCGCAAAACTTTGTGTTGTTCGACTCGAACACGATCGAAGCGAAGGATGAATCTTTCAAACCTCATTTGCAATTCGAGTTAAAAGCACTGAGCTACATGTCCGAGTCACGTTACGATCATAGCAACCAACAGCAAGGCGAAATGCAACTAGGTTACGGCAAAAAAGGATTTTTGTTTTCGGAAGGTCAAGCCATCGTCGGCACATTCTCAGAGGCCAAGAGTTCGTATTTTGCGGTGCCGCAGTTATACTTAGGACTGGGTGATTCTAAGAAAAATTTTGGTGCGGTCGGTAGACTTAAGCGTAATTATAACTTTTTAGATTCTTATTATAATTTAGGTTTATATAATTCATATTTTTCAAATGATTACATCAATTACGAAGAGCAGGGACTTACCGGATTACATCTGCAAGTGTTCGACGGATTTTTTGGCGCTTTCGTAGGTTTGCATCCTTACTTTTTTCCGAATCAAGGTCCGCAAGTTCACGAAGAAAATGGTAGTCTTTCTTCCTCAAATCGCTGGTCCCAACGGCCTCCGCCGCAGTTCGAATTCGGCGATCAGAATCGCCGTATCGAATACGCGATACGAGACTATAAACTAAAAGAGATTATCGAAAATCCGGGCGGAGTTGCTAGCGTTTTTATCGGAAGCAATTCCGACCGACCGGTCCTACAGCTTTCTTACGCAAATCACCCGGTGAATGAAATTCCCCTGACTCGCGATACTTACGGATCAGCGACGGATTTTGTGGGCCACGTTAATTTATCGCCGGTCGTCACCTATCACGAAGTTCAGTCCGCCGACGTAAATCTCGATTTCAGCAACATCAAGACGACACTTTCGTATGCGGAAGACAAAGTACGCAATAAAGTTGCAGCCGAAAGTGAAACTTTACAAAGTTTAAGCCCGATGAAAATATATGGGGCGTATGCCGCGATCGATTTAAGCAGCTGGTTGAAGCGTGGTTTCGTTTTTTCATTAGCGGCCGCAGAATTTAAAGGTGGAGAAATAACTGACTTAACCAGCGAAGGTAAAGAAAGCATTTTTACTTTTTCTAGTTACCGAAACCAATTTCGATCACCAACCACGGTTGGTTTTTCGACCGAGCTTTTTTTCGTCAATCGCAAACCGTTTCAAACTCAAGTTCGATGGACTTACGACCGCGTACTTAAAGGCTCGTTGGCATCACTGCTATTTTCATTCGAACCTGCTAATCACGTTGTCTTTCAGCTTGGCGCTGACTTGATCGGTGTTGAGCAGAGTATTTCTGAAGACGCGACTTCTAATTTTCTAGATCGTAATCAGGCTAATGACCGCGTGTATGGAGGGCTTCAATATGCATTCTAATGTAGTCTTAAAAGGTTTGATGGCACTCGTCTTGGTATCTTGTGGGTTGGGATGCGGAATTAAAACGGGTGAAAAAAATGCTGAACCCGAAGTAGCCCGTGTTAAAAGCGCGGAATGTTTAAATCAAACCGTGGCGGGCCTAAAAACGTACTTTAAAGGTGACGCTTCGGATGAACAGGTTTCGAAATCTTTTGAATGTTTGCAAGATGTTTTCATCGCATTTAAGGAAAACATCCGCGGCCAAGACAAGAATTCTTTTACCCCGCGCGAGATCGCAACCTTCGTACAAATTAATTTTTTAAAGCCGGGCGATGATCCATTTACCGATGAGTTTTTAACTCAGCTCATGCTTTTTAAGGTGGCCCTTTTTGGCGGAGACGCCAAAGTCATCTTGAAGCCCGAGATTGATTTGGTGTCGAATTTTCTGGCGCGGTTTAAAGTAGAATTCGTTAAATTAAATCCGTATATGAAAATTTTAACTTTGAATTGGGACTCTGGTCGTTTAATGGCCTTCGACGATTCTTCAAAAGAAGTTAAATTTATAGCGGCCAAAACTCAATTCGCAAAGTTCATCAGAAAGTTAAGTTTTGAATTTGCAAACGGGGAGCGAGAATACAAAATCGACGATCTTTTAGGTTTCGCTACCGAAGTATTGCGATTTGCAAAAAGTGATCAATCCACTATAGACACCGTCCAAAAAGCCGGGCCATTCTTAAAGAAATTTAAGAGTTACTTAATCGGGGGCAACGCTTCGCTGAAAGGACCCGAATGGGAGAAAATTGGTCTAACTTTACACGAAGCTTACTTTCAGGCGCTCCGCTTCGAATACTTTTTAAAGTCGCTAAGCCCGATTCAAGTTTCGGAAAAGTGGGTCGTGTACGAAAAAATTGCGACCGATCTTGCTTCACTTATTGATAATCTTTTGACGACAAAGCAATCTAAAACTTTAACGAATCATGAAATTTATGATCTGTTGCAGCCCCTCAGCGAAATAATTCCAAAAGTTGGTCTGACCGAGGAAATACTAAATGAGCTTGGTGACATCAAAGTGATGCTGCTAGGAGACAGCGACATTGGCCGAAATGGCTGGTCGAAATCTGATTTTGAAGCTTTAAATAAAAAAATTCCAACCCTTTTCAAAAGTGTGAGCGCCCTGGTTGAAGTCATCGATTATTTAACCTTAGAAGAAGACGCAAAGTTTAGATCGGGTGTCAATTACGCCGATTTTGAAAAGGCCGAAATCAAGATTCTATTAGCGGTCAGCAGCCTAAGCAGCCTTTTGGAAAAGTCCTACGATCTAGAATCATTTCGATCACTGATCGTCCACCTTGCTGAGGGTCCTTTTAAAGATAGTTTCAAAATTCCAGAGAATCTCGATTCGCTTTATAACTCTGCGCTTTTGGCTAAAGCCTTATTAACGGGTCAAAAGGGTTCGCTTACCACATCAGAGCATCTGAAGCTTTTGTTGAACGTGGGAATTCAAGGCTATTTGAATTACGCGGAGTATGTTTTGTTTTTAGAACCTGCGCCTTTCGAATCTGTAAGGTTTATGGCGGGTCTTGAAAGACTTTGGCCCAAAATCAGAACGACCTTGCGCTCGGAACTTGCGGGGAAAACCAGTCACTTATTAACCACCGCCGAATTGACTGATTTGGTGTTGGTCCTGCAAAAAGAGAAGATCATAGAAACGAAGATTAAACAGGCTAGCTTGAACTCTTTGTTCAACGCCCTGTGGTCTAACATTTTAAATAATCCCGAAGATCGACTGAAAAATATTTCGCTCAAGGGTTTTGACGGAACCGCCATTACGCAAATTTCAAACGAATTCGAAATCTGGCTTGGTGTTCAAAAAAATCTGGCTCAAATATTCGAGAAGGCCCCAGCTTGGGGGAAAAACGAGCTGTTGCCCGAGCTTCAAGCTCGCATCGATGCTGAGCCTTCCTTGATCGTAAAGCTTGCGCTTAACGACGTTCGAAGTTTGGTTAACTTAGCAATTCCGCTCACGGAAAATGAAAAAGGCTTTTTACAAATCTTAACGGTTCCGAGCGGCATCTACCATTTGCAAGATTTGACTCAGTCAAATCTTGCGCGTGCAGTTTCAAGGGTCGCAATTCGCGCTTACGCCAAAGATCTACAGCGAGTTAATTATTTAACGGGAGTTACAAAAGAAGAAGTTCAAGTCGGATACGACCAGCTTAAGCCGTTGGCCGTCGACCTTGGGGTCGTGTCACCGGATAATACCTCGTTCATCAGTTCACGTTTTTTAGAATCAAGTTTGTTTCTATCTGTATCTGACGGCAACAAAATGACCAGCCTAGCCGAGCTACACCACCTAATCATTCATCTATTTTCTGGAGTCAGACGTGCCGGAGACATAAGGCCCGAGATCTTGAAGTGGTGCGTTCCGGCGGCAAGCAGCGGTGATTTAACCCGCGTATCCGAAGATTGTTTATTAGAGCATTACGCGACTAATGAAAGCGCATTTTCTGGAATGCCCGAATTTTCAAATATGCGAAAGCAATTTACGGCGGCCGAAGTTCGTGAGTATTTCATGAATTTATTAAAAGCCGCAGGTCACGTTCCTAATGCGAAGAAATTAGTTTTAGTATCCGACGCCGATTTATTTCCGCACGTAGTTCAGTATCTTGAAATGGTCTACGCACGGCATGATACCAACAGAGATCATTTTTTACAAAAGAATGAGGCCTTAGCGGCATTCCCAGTTTTTAAAGAGTTGCTGCAGGATCTAGTTAAAGATTACCCGCAAATTAAAGAAAATGATTTACCCGGGGTTTTCATTTATATTTTAAAGTACGGACGGCCCCCGAAAAAAACCAGCATCGGCGAACTTTTAAAGTTTGTTCAGTTTATTAAAGATCAGAATCAAACCAATTGGGATATCAATAGCTCACGGTTAGATTTGGGAAAGATATTTAACTATATCGCCGAATCGACCAGTTTGGTAGCCGGTGCAGCGAAACCGCCAGCGCCGCCCGTGGCCGATGCACCACCGGCAACGGATGCGCCAACGCAACAACCCTCACCGCAGCCAGAAGTGCCACAACCCGGGCCTACTCCTTAACGAAATGTAAAATTAAAATTTATTTTTGAACATCATCGATTCGACGGGCAGGGCCGTCTTATCGTTATATTTGGCGTTAGGCTTTTTGTTGTACATATTATTCACGTCGCCTTGAACCGTAAAATAGATCAGCTGGCCGATCGGCATATTTGCGTAAACGCGCACGGGCTGTTTAACCGAAATCTCAAGTGTCCAGTGATTACAAAAACCAACGTCACCTTTACCGGCTGTGGCATGGATATCGATCCCTAAACGGCCTACGCTTGATTTTCCTTCAAGGAAAGGGACGTGAGCCAAAGTTTCGGTGTATTCTTCAGTGACGCCCAAATAAAACTTATCGGGCATTAACACAAAGCCTTCTTCAGGAATTTCAAATGTCTTAATTTTATTGTGAGATTTGGCGTCAAGGACGGCGTTTTCGTAAAGGGCTAAGGTTTTTCCAAGGTGAACGTCATAAGAGTTTGTTCCCAAGCATGATAAACGAAAGGGCTCTACTTTGATGAGCCCTTTTTCCATATGATTCAGAATCTCTTGATCGGTTAAAATCATGAGGTGAATTATTTAGTTTCGCGGTGAACAGTATGTTTTTGCATATTCGGATTGTACTTCTTTTTTTCAAGACGACCCGGAGTTTTAGTTTTATTTTTACTTGTCGTGTATCGAGAAACCGGCTTGCCAGCTGCTTTTGCTTCAGTGCATTCTAAAGTTACGATAATTCGACCTGATTTTTTAGCCATAAGACACCTCTTAATAAATGATCAAAGGGTAATATATAAG
>CAXSEH010000123.1:0-8931 GCA_964236345.1 uncultured Bdellovibrionales bacterium | reverse complement strand
TGCAGACTTTTCATTAATTGATCATAGTTCATGTTGGTTTAAGCCCCGTTCTTTTTTTTTATGCATATCGGTAATGAAGAAATCGAACAACCTGGACGCTTCGTGAGGCCCCGGGTGGCTTTCCGGATGATACTGAATTCCCAAACAGTTTAATTTTTTTGAGTAAAATCCGGCCACGGTTTGGTCGTTTAGATTACGGTGGGTAACTAATACGTCTTTCGGTAGAGACTCGTCTTTAACTGCGTACCCGTGATTTTGACTGGACATATAGATTTGGCCGAGCAGCTCGTCACGGATAGGATGATTAGCGCCACGGTGCCCGAACTTCATCTTATACGTTTGCGCGCCTAGCGCGAGAGACAAAACTTGGTGGCCCATACAAATACCAAACACGGGAAGACGTCCGATGAAATGTTTAATGGTCTGTGGTGCGGTCAAAACTTTCGCTGGGTCTCCGGGGCCATTCGTCAGCATAAGCGAATCTGGTTTCCAATCTTCGATAGTTTTTATATCGGCTCGCGAAGGAAAAATTCGGATGTTCGATGTGCGTGTTTCTAATTCTCGTAAGATATTTTCTTTTGCGCCGAAATCTAAAACGGCAACTCGAGGCCCGCTTGCAACCTGTCCTTTGCGATCTTCGATTTCCTGTCGACTGCATAAGTGAACCCAGTCGGTTTCAATTTCTTTTTGCTTGTTGATTAGAGAGATCGCCTTCTGCCTTGCTTCCACTTCCGAAGTGGCCGAAACCAGCGCGCCCCATGGAGTACCTTGCGATCTGAGCTTAATGACCAACGAACGGGTATCAACTTCGGTCAAGATCGGAATTTTGTGCTTAATCAAAAGTTGCGCCCAAGAATTTTCTCGCGCGGTATTTTGCATTTGGACGCAGACAAAACCCTGGATCCACATCCGATTCGATTCCCAAACTTTCGCATCGACACCGTAGTTACCTTGCATGGGCGCAGTCATCACGATGATCTGTGAAAAATAAGAAGGGTCGGTTGCGATTTCTTCGTATCCTGAATGGGCCGTGTTGAAGACGACCTCGCCCGCTTTTTCAGGATATTCATTTTGTTCACTGAGCATTTGCCCTTCGAACAAATCACCGCTTTCTAAAACCAGAAATGCTTTTTTCATTCGTTCCCTTTACTAATTTGGCGGATAAGCGCTTCGCGGATAAAGACGCCGTTTTCGACCTGTTTCAGAATGGCGCAGCGTTCATCTTCGTGAACATTCGCCTCTATTTCGACGCCGTAGTTCACCGGACCAGGATGCATGATCAGCGCGTCTTTTTTTAAATGGGAAAGCTTCGCTTGATTTAAGCCAAAATGTTCTTTGTAATCATCGATCAAATACAGGTTATCGTTATCGTGACGTTCTTTTTGAAGACGCAAAGCCATGGCGGCATCTGCCCATTGTAGGGCTTCTTTTAAGTCCGAAAATTTTTTAATCGAGGAATCAATCTCGGCCGAAGTGATGAAATCTTCGGGGCCGCAAAAAGCAATGTTATAACCCATCACGCGGGAAAGTTCGATATGTGACGAAACGACTCGAGAATGTTTGATATCGCCAATGAAAAGGATATTTTTATTTTTCAACGTCCCAAATTTTTCAAAGATGGTGAGAGCATCTAACAGAGCCTGGGTCGGATGGCCGCGTCTTCCCCACCCCGCGTTCAAAACCGGAACGGATAACCTTTGCTCTAGCGAGACTAAATCGACTTGGTCATGGCAGCGAATGATAAAAAAAAGGGGCTTCATCGCTTCGATGTTAAACACGGTGTCTTCAATCGTTTCACCTTTTTCAAGACTGGTACCGGCCGCACTATCTAAAATGAGCGGATGAAATCCAGCGCGGCTACAAGCGGCTTCGAAACTAAACCGCGTACGCGTGCTAGGCTCGAAAAATAAAAGGGCCGCCGTGCCTTTATAACCGGAATGATAAACTCCGCTTGATAAGTTGTAGCGCTTAAAATTCTTTTTCAATTCAAGGGCTTCGGAGAATAGGATTTCGACGTTGGGGGGAGTCAAATTTTGCAGTGATAACAAAGAGCTTTTGCTCGCGGGCATTGGTTAAGAGCGTAGTGGGCCTATAGAGATTTGTCAAAATTCCATTCCAGTTTTGCGTCGGGTTATGTTGCCTTGAATTTAGACAATGGCTAAAACTTAGAACTCTTTGCCGACTCCAATTCGAATGAACACGGTGCTGGTTTCAGCTGAATCGGACTTTAAAAAAAATTGTTTTTCCAATGACGCCGTCACAAAGTTTTTCGTTTCGAGAACGTAATCTGCACCGAGGGTTAATCCGTAAGCTAAGGTAGTGCCCAAACTGCTTTCGACCAGGGCGGTGGACGACTTTGCAAAAGGAAATTTCAGATTCAATCCGACCGCTCCCCAACCGCGGAAAGCTCCGAATTCTTGTTCGTATTTTCCGTACAGACCGCCACTCAGATATTTAATGTCGGTGGTGCAATCTCTGGAAGTTTGGTTGTCGCAGCCTTTGATAGTTGCGGCACCGACGGCGTTAAATTGTTCGTAGGCCACCAACGCGCGGGCCTTAAACCAGGGTTTAAAATATTGTCGATCTGCCGCGATCGCGACTCCTACCGAGTTTCCCGTGTTATCAACATTTTGCGACGTTTGCCCGTCGCCTACCCTGATCGATAGGGTATTGGATGCTAAACCCAACAGGACTGATGCTTTGTAGGGAACGCGTGGTCCATCAGCGATTTGTGACCTTTGCGGAGTGGCCGTACCCACAGTGAGGATTTTATTTCCGGCTGCGGGGCTACCTCCCACGGTCGTCGCCAAAGCCTTATCTTTGGCCACATTTAAAACTTTAAGAAGTGCGACGGGTTTATTGTTCGCATCAACCACTCGTAATTGTTGTCCGATTGAAACCGCTTGGCCTTCAAGATTTATTAAAACCTTTTGTCCTTTAACTTTGAAAACCGTGATGGCTTCCGCATTTAAGTAAAGAAACATTGCAAAAAATATCGCCGAACCCGTTTTCATGGCTTCCTTTATTTAAGATAAGTTAAAACACGCTTCCATCTAACTTTGCTTTCGGGCGAAAGAGAAAACCAGATCAACTTGGCCTGACTTTCAATTTGATCCGTTGAAACCAGACCTAAGTCCCGTGAATCTTCCAAAATCTGCCGATTGTCATTTAAAACGTAAACCTCGTCGGACCCTACTTTTTTGGGGCCGCTCGAAGTTTCGACTTCGTCACCTTCGACTCCCGCAACTCGCTTAACATACGAAATTTCGGGTTTGTTTTTGAAAGTCACCACAACCAAATCCCCTTTTTGCGGAGACTTCTTAAACCAGGTCGAGTTGCTCCAAGGAAATTTCAGTCCGTACGACACCTGCGATGTGATGATGAAATCACCCGGTAAAAAAGTAGGCGACATCGATTCGGTTGGAATTTTATAAACCGAAATTAAAAAAAGCCGCGCAAAAAGGGCGGCCGCTAGCGCAATAACAACGAACGAATATTTTTTGAAAGAGGTTTGCACTCCCTATGTTCTTAAGAAAGCACTCGAGAATCAAGTCTGGAAATCACCCGGTGGTTAATGGATTGGTTTAAACAACCGTTCGACCCGCAGTTGGGTTGGGTCACAAATAAAAGGTGCCGAGGCTAAAGTTTCGCGACAGCTTAACCAAATGATGGACGCACGGCCCACTAAGAGCTCTTCCGGAATAAAACCCCAAAAACGGGAATCATGGGATTGATCGCGATTGTCTCCCATGGCGAAATAGGAGTTTTCGGGAACCACAAAAATTTTTTCTTCTGGCCCTAAGTGAGCATCTTTAGAAAAAAACCGGACAACGTGGTCTTCGTGATCTAGACGTTCGGGTTGAACCTCTTCGTGAAAATAATTAAACGCTAAATCGTCGGACAGGTCATCATCGGCCACCGGTCGCAATCCCCACGGTTTGCCGTTTACCGAAATTTGGCCGTTCTGCACACTTACTTTGTCGCCCGGCAAACCGATCAACCGTTTGATGTAAAACACGTCTCGATTTTCGGGATATCTAAAAACAATAACGTCCCCACGCTGGGGCGGTGTCCATCGGACAAGCCATCCATCCCCGATGGGCCATTTCAGACCGTAAGAATATTTTTTAACGATAATGTGGTCGTGAATCAAAAGATTTGGAACCATGCTTTCGGAAGGAATCACGAAAGGCTCAAACACGAACCAGCGAATCGCAAAAATTAAAAAGATCGGAATAAAAAAAAGAGACAAAGCTTGTGGCCAGGTCCCTTGTTTACCGATTTTGGTGCGAGGAAATATTCTAGTCATGAATGAAGTGAAAGAAGCGCGTACCGCGAACCGTCAAAGGATTACAAATCACGGAAATCACCGGGATCATCTCTTCGCAACTAAGCCACACGAAACCGGCTTTACCCAAAATATTTTTTTGCGGAACGAAGCCCCAAAATCTAGAATCGTGAGAATTGTAGCGATTGTCGCCCATCACAAATAGCGAATCTTCGGGAACGATCCATTCCCCGTCTCCCGGAAAGCCGACGAGCTCGCCTTTCTTAATCAAGATACTGTGATCGACTTCTTTTGGATTTTTAACCGTTCCACCTTCAAGCTTTTCCGTAAAGTGAACGTAATTCGCTTTCGTATCTTGAAAACCGCCTTCGCTTTTAAAATCCTCTTCTCGAAGATAATCAAAATCGAAAGACGATTTAGGTAATATTTTTTCTTGCGGTTTATCATTGATGTACAACACACCATTTTCAAATTTCACCTTATCGCCCGGAATGCCGACAATACGTTTGATGAAAAAGGTGTTCATATCTTTTGGATACTTAAAGACGATCACCTCGCCGCGCTCGGGCTCGCGAAATTTAACCATCCAGTTTTCGCTAAATGGAAACCTGACTCCATAAACTAATTTATTCACAAAAATATGATCGTTTTTTAATAGCGATGGAAACATCGAACCCGACGGAATAACGTAGGCCTCTAAAAATAACCAACGAATCGTCAGGGCCGCTAAAATCGCAAGCGCCATCGATCCCCACCCCTCGGTCCAAAAAAGGCGGTTCTTTAAATCAAAACCATTATACTTCTGATATTTCGGCTTTGCTTCAGAGTTTAAAGTATTCTTAAACCAATTCATAAAGGTCTCCTGATATGCTTCGTGGCACGTTAATAATCATTCTACCAAATTAATAAAAACACAATGATCTTAATGAGTTTGCTTCGACCAGAGCCAGAAATAACACTTTTAGTCTTCGACCTTCAAAATTGCGAGGAAGGCTTCTTGAGGCACATCGACCGAGCCGATTTGCTTCATGCGCTTCTTACCCTCTTTTTGCTTTTCGAGAAGTTTTCGTTTTCGTGAGATATCGCCGCCATAACATTTGGCGGTCACGTCTTTTTTGATGGCGCCCTGGGTTTCGCGGGCGACGATCTTAGCGCCAATCGCGGCCTGGATGTTTACTTGGTACTGTTGACGGGGAATCAGCTCTTTCATCTTTTCCACGAGCGAACGGCCGCGCGACTGCGCTTTCGAACGGTGGATGATGAGCGAAAGGGCGTCGACCGGTTCGTCATTGATGAGGACGTCCAATTTGACCAAGTCGGCTTCTTCGAAATCCATGAATTCATATTCAAGGGAAGCGTAACCTTTCGTAACCGACTTTAAGCGGTCGTAGAAATCCATGACCATTTCGTTCATCGGTAGTTTGTATTCGATGATTACTTTAGTGGGAGTGACGTAATCCATTTTAAGCTGAATTCCCCGTTTGTCTTCGCAAAGTTTCAACAGGGCGCCGATGTATTCGCTAGGCGTGTGCAGCGTGACCTTGACGTACGGCTCTTCCATTAATTTAATTTGGGTTTCGTTTGGCATACCCGACGGATTTTCTAACATCAGCACCGTGCCGTCGTTCTTCGTTATGCGGTACACCACCGTGGGGGCCGTGGTGATTAAATTTAATCCAAACTCGCGTTCAAGACGCTCTTGCACAATTTCCATATGCAAAAGGCCTAAGAAGCCGCAACGGTAACCGAAACCAAGGGCTAAAGATTTTTCTTTTTCGAAAGTGAGTGAAGAATCGTTTAAACAAAGTTTATCTAAGGCCACTTTTAGATTTTCGTACTCGGTCGCCACAACGGGAAATATTCCGGCGAAAACCATCGGTTTAATTTTTTGAAATCCCGGTAAGGGTTCGGTCGCCGGGGCTTTTGTTGAAGTGACGGTATCGCCCACTTTAACATCGCGAATATCTTTAATACCGCAAATGATGAAACCCACTTCGCCCGAGTCTAAGGCTTCAACCGGTAAAGGAAACGGCGTGTACTTTCCCATACGTAAAACTTCGTAGCTACGATCGGTCGCCATGAACTTAATGCGGTCACCTTTTTTAATAATTCCATCCATCATGCGCACCAAAACAACGACGCCCTGGTACGCATCGAACCATGAATCGAAGATCAAACCACGCGGGGTTAAACTGCGATTCGCTTTTGGTGGTGGAACTTTGGCGATGACGGCTTCAAGAATTTCCCCGATACCAATTTTTTCCTTGGCCGAAGCTAAAATAATATTTGTGCAATCAAGGCCCACGGTGTCTTCGATTTGCTTTTTAACGCTTTCGGGGTCAGCATTGGGTAAATCAATTTTATTTAAGACCGGAATAATTTCTAAATTATTTTCCATCGCCAAGTAAACGTTGGCGAGGGTTTGTGCTTCAACACCCTGTGCGGCATCGACGACTAAAATTGCGCCTTCGCACGCGGCAAGTGATCGCGATACCTCGTAGGAAAAATCGACGTGTCCCGGCGTATCGATCAGGTTAATTTGGTAGGTTTCGCCGTCGACAACCGACTTGTAGGTCAGGCAAACGGTTTGCGCCTTGATCGTGATACCGCGCTCGCGCTCAAGCTCCATATTATCTAGAAACTGTTCTTTCTTTTCGCGATCGGCTAACGCGCCGGCGTGGGACAAAAGTCCATCAGCCAAAGTTGATTTGCCGTGGTCGATATGCGCGATGATTGAAAAGTTCCGGATAAATTTTGGATCCACTATTTCACGGCTTCCTTCAGTTGTTCAATGCGGTTGGCTTTTTCCCAGCTGAAGAAACCTTCATTCAATCGCTCTTCGCGTCCGAAGTGCCCGTAGGCCGCGGTCGTTAAGTAAATGGGCTTGAGTAAATCAAATTCTTTCAAGATTTTAGCGGGACGTAAATCCCAAACTTTGCGAACCGCTTGTTCCAGTTTTTCAGAACCAAGTTTGCTTGTGCCGTAGTCGTTCACCGAAATACTGACCGGCTCGGCGACGCCGATGGCGTACGCGACTTGCACCAAACATTTTTCGGCTAAACCGGCCGCGACGATATTCTTCGCGACGTGACGGGCAGCGTAGGCGGCCGAACGATCGACTTTTGAAGGATCTTTTCCAGAAAACGCGCCGCCACCATGGGCGCCATGGCCGCCGTAAGTATCGACGATAATTTTACGCCCAGTTAAACCGGCGTCTCCCATCGGGCCGCCCATGACGAAGCGACCGGTTGGATTAATGTGAAATTTCGTTTTGTTGTCGATCCAGTCCGTGGGAATAGATTTTTTAATAAGTTCTTCCATGATGAAGTCTTGGATTTGTTTTTGCGACACTTCCTCAGCGTGCTGGGTAGAAATGACGATCGTGTCGATTCGCTTTGCTTTTCCATTTTCGTATTGAACCGAAACTTGTGATTTTGCATCGGGGCGCAGCCAGTTCACTTTATTCGCCTTACGTAGGCCCGCTAGATCACGTACAAGTTTGTGTGACATCGATAGCGTTAAGGGCATCAATTCTGGAGTTTCATTCGTTGCGTAGCCAAACATCAGGCCCTGATCGCCCGCCCCTTGATTATCGGCGCCGGTTTCTTTAACCCCCATCGAAATATCGGGAGACTGCTGACCAACCGCCACCATGACGGCGCAAGTTTTGTAATCGAAACCTTTTTCAGAATCATCGTAACCGATATTTTTGATCGTTTCGCGAACGACATCCGTAAAATTAAATTTAGCCGAAGTTGAAATTTCTCCGCCGACAACCACAAGCCCGGTGGTCAGTAAAGTTTCACAGGCAACGCGGCCCTTCGGATCTTGCTCTAAAATTTTATCTAAAATGGCATCGCTGATTTGATCAGCCATCTTGTCCGGGTGTCCTTCAGAAACAGATTCACTTGTAAAAATGAAATTTTTCAACTTCTCTAACCTCGTTTAATTGTTACGTTTTTATGACAGGAAAAAGTAACCCACCCCCAGAAAGGGGTCAACGTTTAAGGGGTTACGCGGGCGATGCATTTGCGTAGAATCAATGCATATGATCGGTGGGAAGAACGCGCCCAGTAAGACCGAGCGCGATTAACGGTAGAAATTGAAGCTTGAGGCAGAGAAGTTCGGTCGAATGACTGCTAGCTGACCTTTTTCCACTTCGGTTGAAATTCTAATTGGTCGTTCGTGTTTTGCAGTTTTCCTTCGCGGGAAAGATCGAATTTTTTATGATCCATGTAGATTTCTTTTACCTTTAAAAACTGCTTTTCTAATTTATCCGCCATCAAATCGACGGCCACGTAAATATCGTCGGCGGAAGCGGTTGCCTTAAAAAATTTTTGGCGCGTGTTGATTGAAACTTCGACCACAAACTCATGCTGATTTTTCGAATAATAGACAGTGCTACGACCATCTTTCAATAAGTACTGCCCGATTTCGTTCAATTTTTCGGTCGTGTAATCGACCAGTGATTCAGAATAATCGAGGTGCTTGAAAGTATAGTTAGACTTCATGAGATCTGCTCCCTTAGTTATGGCACGAATTAAGTTCGGCACTGAGTAATTTATCGGCCTGAACTAGACTAAAGATAAGTGAATTTATCGCTCCTTTTTGACCGTCTTAAACTGAGAAAGGCCCAAGCCTTT
>CAXSEH010000122.1:0-9116 GCA_964236345.1 uncultured Bdellovibrionales bacterium | reverse complement strand
CCGGCACCGGCAAAACGGCCGCATTTGCTTTACCCATTATCAACAACATCGTTTTATCCAAAGACCGAACGCAGCCAAGACAAGTCGGAACTCTGATCCTGACCCCGACCCGGGAACTAGCCTTACAGATCCACGAAAATTTCAAAACCTACTCGCAATTCGTGAACATCAAAACCGCGGTCGTATACGGTGGCGTCGGCATCGGTCCGCAGATTAAGGCCGTCGCCGATGGCGTTCACGTTTTGATCGCGACTCCGGGTCGACTGCTTGATCTTATTTCGCAGAACAAGCTTGCGATCAAGCAAGTGAACACCTTCGTGCTAGATGAAGCAGATCGAATGCTTGATATGGGCTTCATTCATGACATCAAAAAAGTTTTACAGATGATTCCCAAAATGCGTCAGACCCTTTTCTTTTCGGCAACCATGCCACCCGAAATTGAAAAGTTGTCGCAGACGATGTTGATGAAACCAATTCGGATTGAAATGAATCCGGTTTCTTCAACCGCCGAAAAAGTTTCGCAAGTGGTCATGTACGTCGAGCAATCTAAGAAAAAAGATTTGCTTCGGCACGTATTGAAAGATCCAAAATTTAATCGCGTTATCGTTTTCACCCGAACGAAGCACGGCGCCAATCGTGTTTCTGAATTACTGACAAAAAACCAAATAGTTTCTGAAGCCATTCACGGAAACAAATCACAGAATGCGCGTCAACGGGCCTTAGATAATTTCAAAAATGGTAAAACCCGGGTCTTGATCGCAACCGATATTGCAGCTCGCGGAATCGACGTTGACGGGATCAGCCACGTCATCAATTTCGAAGTTCCGAATGTATCTGAAAGTTATGTCCACCGCATCGGCCGAACCGCTCGAGCGGGCGCGACCGGAATGGCGGTTTCGTTTTGCGACCTTGAAGAGAAATCTTACATCCGCGATATCGAAAAATTAATCGGCCAACCCATCCCGGTTGACCGCGATCACCCTTATCATTCAGACATGGTCGAATCAGCCCAAACGATGTCTAGCGGCAAAGCCAAAGCGCAATTCGAACGAAAAAACAATGGCGGAGGCAGTCGCCGCTTCTCAGGTGGTGGCGGCGGAGGTAGCGGTGGTGGTGACAGTAAACGCACCAATTCACGTTCTAAAAATAAAAAATACTTTACGGGATTTAAAAAAGGCTAGAAACAAAGTCCTTCTCGAGTGACGATCCGTTCCGTCGAACGGAAACGTCCATCAAAAGCGGCAAATTTCGTATGAACATCAGACTGAGCGGTTAAGTCTAAATGGACTTGTTGGTCAGTCGTTCGATCGTAAAACGTGATGTCACGCTGCCCTTCCCGCATAACCGGAACCGTGTGACAGCCCTGTGGACTGCAAATCTGGTCGTACGATTGGTACTGACATCTTTCTCGGCCTCTTTGTAAATCTGTTTCACTGACCTGAGTGGCAACTGCGCCTAAGACGTCGAACGGCTGACCCGACTGACTTCCTTTCAGCTCGAAGTTTCCGTTATTTGGAATATCTGTTCCCTCAGCAAAATTCATTTCAACTTTAAGGGTGTCGTCAGACGTCTTGATTTTTGCGATGACCTTATCCTTGCGAAAATCTAAAGACGTGTCGTGGGGGCCCACCTCGACGGTTTTGCTTTTTCCCTTTACCGACACGGCAAAAGCCTTGCTTACGTTTAAGGTTCCCGAAATATCTTTACAGCCCGCGATCAAAAGTAGCGGAGCCGCGACCAAAGCAATCATTAATTTTTTTTTCATAAAAAACCTTTCTATTGGACGAGTTGCTTTAACGCAGCTTCGTCCTGTTGTTGAGTATCGGGCGCTCGCCCTTTCAGACTTTCTTCAGACCGAACAATGCGATCTTTTAAAAAAGACTCGTCGATTTGTCCGGCCATCGAATTTAGATAAGTAAGCGCTAGCTGCTTTTGCGGAAAGGCCGCAATGCCTTCAATGGCCTGCGCGCGCAATACCGACTCGAACTCGCGATTGCGGGTCCAATTTTCACCGGTCGAATTCTCACGCGTCAGCACGAAATCTTTCAGCGCATCCATCGCTTCCGGAGTTTTTGATCGTGAAATAAGTTCGACGGCCATGGCGCGTTGGTCGCCATCTTCATTTTTATTCTGCATAACAATTTCTAGTTTTTTAAGATCTAGCGGTTTCATTGACCGGGCCAGTTGATCCATCTTTTGTTCAACGTCTTTGGGGTCCCTTGGAAGATTCGATATTCTTTGGGCTTCTTGCAAAAATTGGGTATCGAACACCGTAGACGCTTGCGAAGTAGTTGTCGCAGCCTCATTTGTCCGGGCGGAATTAGAAATCTGGTTCGGAGCCCTTTGCGTCGTTGAGGCCTTGCCGCTACGAACGTCCGTGCGCGCCACCGTCGGGTTCTTCGAATTCATGCGCCGGGCGACATCGTATTCGACCGCAAAAATGATCGCAATAAGCGCTAGGCTGTAAAACCAGTAACGCTTTCTCATTGTTTAACGACCTCGAAAGAATCATATAAAGGTACGGTCACAAGATCAGAAAAACTCATCGTTGCTTCCGGCCATGGCGTCAGACTTTGAGAATTTTGAACGTAAATCTGACCATTCTTTTTTAAAATTAAATTTTGCTTCTGAAAACTAACAACTTCTTTGTTATCAAAATCCCAAGTTCCAACCTGGCTAACAAGGCGCTGAGTTTGTGGCTGATAAGCATAAATCTGACCCGCTTGATTAACAAGGTAGAAACCCGGTGTCGCTTGCCCCGGAATTGCTGTCGAGGTTTTTACAACGTCGAATGGAACTTGCTGGCCGCGACCCCAACTTCCGTTTGGAAAATCATAAGCTGCTAAATTATTATCTTTTGTTAACTGAACGACAAATCTTTTTGTGCCCACATCGAATTCTTCAAACTCTTTCACGCCCTGCGAGTTTTCGGCCAATAATTTATAGTAGGAGTAAGTATCAGTAACCGGGTCAGGCGAGCCTGAATTTTCATACATTTCAATCGCTAAGGCTTTTAGTCCATCAAACAAAACCGCGCCGTAGCTTGTTCGTTTCAGTTTACCGATTAAGTCTGGCGTTTCGCGCTGAACCCAGTGTCCCTGATCAAATAAGAAAGATTGCTTTTGATCCATCGACAGGGCGACTAAACCTTCGCGCGTCTGAAGCGGAGTCGTGTTGAAAAAGATATTACTGCGGGCCATCGCCATCAGGCGGGCCATTTTTTTGTAAACCGGATGAAAGTTTACACCTTGAACTGCCACTCGAGCGTAGTATTCCATCTCGACTGCATGCGAACCGCCGTAATTATAATTACGATCGCAACCCTGAACGCGGGTATCCTGGTAAGTGCCTTGCGTACAAATGATGTGCTGGTAACCTTCCGTGTGGCGGGCTTCGTGCACCACGGTTCCGACGCGTCCTAATGTAGATAACTTAGCCCAGCCATCTTGCATCGTGAAAAATCCGCCCGAGTTGTAAGCCGTCGCGTACGGAACGTCATTACCCCGTTCGATCCCACGGGTTTGCTGCTTAAGCCAAGGGTAATATTCCTCGGCATTCACAAAGTTTTTAATTAAGTTATTCGGAGGGCTCGAAGTAAACCGGCCATTTTCAACGATTCGAATATCATTTAATAATTTCTTCGTATCAACTTTTGAATCGCAAAGCTCAAGTCCGCCGAATGATTTAACGTTGATGTGAAAGTCGGCGACGTATCGATCCGCATCGGCTTTCGTAAAACAACCGAATTCGTTATCCTGATAAGGCATCGTTTGGGCGTACAGGTTTTGGAGTTGAAGAAACAAAAGGATGAACAAGGTCGCCGTTAAGGTTTTCATCCTTGAAATGCTACTCTTAGATACTCAAGACTCAACCAAAATTAGAGCAGAAGCCGATATTTTTCTAGGGAAGAATAGATCCCTAAATAATTCGAGATGACGCGCGAAAAATAGGGCAATTTTTTATGCGCCGAAGCAGGTAGACGCTGCAAGTTATTAATTCCCATGTTGTAAGCGTTGACGTAACGCAAACTTTCCGAGTCTAGAGCCACTTTCAGGTAATGAAAATAGTGAGCTCCTACGATCAAGTTATAATTCGGATTCTTCATTTTTTCGGCGCCCAACCATGGAATTTTTCTTTTATTGCAAATCCATTCAGCGGTGGCGGGTTTGATTTGCATCAAGCCAATTTCCCCCGCTGAGCCAATGGTGTTCGGATTGAATTTACTTTCCGTTTTGATGACTGCTAGTAAAAACACCGGGTCGTATCCGTATTCGAAACTGACTTTTAATAAAGTTTGGGTTAGTTCGACGGCGTTAAGATCCGGATTTTCAGCCTTGATATATTTTTCGATGTACGAACTCATTCTAAGATCGCCTTCGAAGTTTTTAAGCAAAGATTTTTTGTAAAGCGTGGGTAATAATTCTTGCGCGTGCTTGATGCGGCTTAGATCGTGGCGGACCATGTCGCTTCCGACAGGCTTGGTCGAACACGATGGGTAAAGCGAAACCATCCAAGTCAATACGACCATGCCGACGATTCGTTTTGCCAACATGCTGTTTAATAACGGACCTTTAAACTGTCTCATCTACCTGAATAAAGGTTCAAAACGAGGACCACAATGGCAGACTTCAGCAAGTCATCGAAATCATTCGCGTCTGTAAATGAGACAACTTTGAATGCAGGTGATGTCGAACCTACCACTTAACTGTCAAAAAATTTTTAGACAGCGCCTTTTAGTTCGACGGTCAAATTGAGTCGATCGAGGCGGAAGATGATTCAATCCGAGAATTCATGAACGGAATGTATATTCCAGGCAGCAAAGCTATCGGCACCATAACTGAATACCCAAAGGGCATTTTCTGTGCGCCCGTTTGGGCCACCAACTTTTCGAAAGGTAGCGCTGCTTTTAAATGATGATGCGAATGCATTCCTAAATTGAAGAGAGTCGAGTTTGTCCACACCGACTCGGTATCCCAAGAATGCCGGGGTTGAAATGCTAAATAATTTCCTTTTTCATTTTGTTCTCTTAATAGTCCGTAATGTTCGATGTAATCAACCGTTTGCAAAAGGAGGATGGCAACGAAAGAAACGGCCCACCAAATCAACATCAACTTCAAATTGAAGATAAAACAAATGGCGAGCGAAGCCGCAACTGTGATAAACCAATATCCCAAAAACCTCGGGCGCGAAACTTTATACGCTCCTTGAAGACCCCCAAAATAATTACGAACCCAGTGCCGGTAGACCGACTCGCCCCGTCGCGCGGTTGCGGGATCTAAAGAAGTTGCGACGTGCTTATGATGGCCAAAGACATGTTCTAGCCCCCAGTGAGCGAAATTCACCATCATTAAGTTGTAAACTCCTAAGGCCCGCAGCTTTTTAGCGCGGCGATGAATAAGTTCATGGGCACTTGTTATTCCGTAAGCACCCATCATCGTCCCTGCAGACAGAATGAGTCCGGCGGTTTCGATTCCACTTTCCAAATTTAAAGCGCGCCAAAATACTAAAGCCATAAAAAATGTCAGCGTTACCGGCATCAACAGCAACGCAACATGAGCGGCGACAGAACCATATACCCGCTCGTTAAAACGACGTCCCCGCAAACCGATTTCAACTAAGGGAGAGGCAACAAATAAGATCAAAAAGCCGATCCATACAAAGGGGCCACCGAGGTAAATTCCTAATGCACCCAAACCCAATTGGAAATATGGAGTAAAGTAAATCATTTATACTGAATATCCAATATGGTTAAAAATTCTTCTCCGCTTGGCTTAAGCAGCTTCACTTCATCATTTTTCTTTTTTCCCAAAATCGTTGTGGCCAGAGGCGAACGCCACGAAATTTTTTGCTCCTTGATATCGATTTCATCCTCACCAACAATTTGATAAATGACTTCGGCCCCGTCTTCGTTTTCAAGTTTAACGGTAGCTCCAAATAATACTTTGTCGGAATTTAAATTTTTGGGATCCACGACTTCGGCATCCTGCATTCGATTTTTAAGAAAATGGATACGCCGATCAATTTCGCGAAGTCGCCTTTTACCGTATTGGTAATCGGCGTTTTCGGAACGGTCGCCATTACTTGCGGCCCAAGTAACCACTTCGACAACTTTCGGCCGTTCCGCATTTAAAAGATGAACGTACTCGGCCCTTAATTTTTCAAAACCAGAAGGCGTTATGTAATTCTTCATAACTTCAAACTCAGTCCGTCTTTAAGTGCAGATTTCATGGCCGAACGTGCCGGGATAAAACTAATCAGCAATGCGCTAACGACCATGATCACCATGTAAAGGACCTCGGTGAAAGAAAACTGCGGAGACTGCAAATACAATCCATAATTAGACTGGATCCACGGGCCAAATATAAATTCCAAACTAACTTTGATTAAACTTGCGCCAATGATCGCGAGTAAACTTAAAATAAAAGTCTCGATCATAATCAGCGCAAGAATATGTTTCAACGACGCTCCTAGCGCGCGCAGAATTGACATTTCCCGACGTCTCTCATTTAACGACGTCATCAATGCGATCAGCATCGACATAAGCCCTACGGCCATCACTAAAAATGAAATGCCTTTCAGAATTTGCTCGATGGTCGACAACGTTTGCCAAAGTTCTGATAAAACTACGCCGGGGATTGCCGCCAGCAGCGGTTCTTGTTGGTACTCATTAATGAACCTTTGCAGCCGCAAAGTTTCGATTCGATTCTTCGTGCGCAGAAAAAAAGCCGTGATTGTTTTTGGCTTCACCATTTCCGCCGTAATTTGATTGGCGGAGGTTTCTTTACCTATCGATGGGGCCGAACCTGTTTGCCAATCCAGGTGGATGGCTTCCATGGCTTCAAGAGAAATATACAAAGCACGATCCAGCGGCGTACCGGTCGGCTTCATAATTCCGACAACGTGAAAAGGCATATTATCGTGTTTCTGAATCGCATCGCCGGTGGTTGAGCCGTGGGCCACGACAACCGCTGATCCTAATCCGTATCCTAACTTCTTAGCGACGTCGGCGCCGATCACTACGTCAAAATAATTCTCGAAAACTTTTCCGCTGCTCAGTTCAATTTTTTCTTTCGATCGAAACTGATAGTGTTTAAAGAAGTCGGTATTCGTTGCGACAACGCGAAAGCCTTGGTGGCCATCGCCTAGACTGTACGGAATCGTCCAATCGACGTCGGGCCTAGTTTTAATTTGGTCGTAACTTTCAATCGAAACATTCTGCGTCGCCTGACCCATGTTAAATACCGAATACAAGATAAGTTGCAATGGACCTGACCTGGCACCCACGATCAGATCCACACCCGAAACAGTTTGGGTGAATCCGTCGTAGGCCGCACGCTGAATACGCTCTACCGCCATCAGTAAAACTAAACTTAAAGTCATCGATATAATGGTTAAGGTTGTCGCCAGCCGCCGATTACGCAATGATTTCCAAGCTAATTGAATCCAAGACATCTTCATGATTTCACCTTCAGGATTGCACCTTCACGATTGCACCTTGTTGATCTCTTTTAAATTAACGGCGCGATCAAAAAGCTTTTCGATGGTACGATCATGGCTAACGAAAAGCACGGTCGTACGTTCTTGGCGACTCAGTTCAAACAGCAACTTTAAAAAACCTTCACGATGATCGTAGTCTAAAGCCGATGTTGGCTCGTCAGCTAAAATGAGTTTAGGTTTTTTCAACAGGGCCCTAGCCACGGCAACCCGTTGTTGCTGCCCGACCGACAACTGCGAAACTGATCGATCTACAAATTGAGTTAGACCCAACCGGTCGACTAAGTGGCTTAGTAAGGTAGAGTCAAAGTTTGTCGTCTGAAATAAAAAAGGCAATTGAATGTTTTCAAGAACCGTTAAAAAAGGGATCAAGTTAAAATTTTGAAAGATGTATCCGATGTTCGCGGCGCGAAAATGGTCGAGTTCGGCCATATTCAACCGGCTTAAATTTTCGCCGTTCAAGATAAGGTCGCCCGAATTTGGTTTTAAAACGCCGGCTAGCAATTCCAGTAAGGTCGATTTCCCCGAGCCACTAGGACCGAACAAAAAAACCATCTGGCCAGACTGAATTTCAAGCTCAGGGATGCTTAATATTTTCTGTTCGCCGTAAGAAAACTCAACATTTTTAATTTCAAGAGCTAACGGATTCATTATTTTTTAAGAACTAGTTTCGAACCGTCTTTTTTTGCCGTTAATGACTTTTGGACATCATCCGCAAGGACATCAACTTTGACATCTTTAAGCTTCGGAAAAGTCTTTTGAATATTGAATACCATCGTCGAGCCGACCGGCGACTTTTGGCATAACACCTTAAATGAGGCGTCGATGTCGGCATGTTTTTCGCCATCCTGCTGGTTGACTTCAATTTTGATTTTTGAAATCTCGCACTTCAATCCAGCATCGAACTGAATCATGTCACCGATGTTGGTTTCTATTAAAGAAAGTGCGTCGTGCTGCTTTTTTTTGTCGGCCTCAGTATTCGCAACGTATTCGAATCCGTAAATGCCTTCGGTGGGCGCATCAAAATCGATTTGTCCGTCGGTGCCCTGGAAAGCAATTTCGAATTTACCCGCGCCGTGCTTATGTGCTTTATGTTCACGGTGGCTCGGAGTCGATTCGGCGTAGGCCGATAAAGTGATGAACGTCATTAAAACCAGCATCGCGTGCATAAAAACTCCTTCAATTATTTGTAATCTTCGACCTGTTCGCCTTCGACTTCGAATGAAACTTCGCCGTACTGAGATCGCTTTGTCGAAATTTTAAATTCGCCATAAACCCAAATGGGGGCGCCGACTTTTGATTCCGTGCCCTTCCTCATCCGCACGTAAACCATTTGGTTTGGCGGAGGGGGCGGTACGTGGATGCAGGCTTGCGGAGTAGGCACCAAAAGAAATTCGGTCACCTTATGTTGGTCATCTTCTAGCGGGACCATGAAACCCGGAATTTTTATTTGTTTTCCCTCAAGCATTTTAAGTTCGGTCGTGGCCGTGTTAGTGATGTAATCCATTTGATTTAATAAGCGCCAATCGACTTCAATGCCCGCGCCGTGACCCGCGCCCGTTACAAAGTAAACTCCTGCGCCGACGGCCGCAGAAAAAACAAGCAAGGCGACTAAAATCCAT
>CAXSEH010000121.1:0-9242 GCA_964236345.1 uncultured Bdellovibrionales bacterium | reverse complement strand
TTTACGTTGCCCGTTGGTTTCCACTGCACGACTCCCCAACCGTCATCGGCCTTTTGAAAAACTGCTTCGTAACGAACGTCGCCTTCCTGAAGGCGGGCTTTTAAAACATCATCTTCACAAACAATTTTTTGGGCCGATTTAGCTTCTGGAGCCTGAGGGCACCCTTCAAATTTGAAGTCTACTTTTATGTTGGAACAAGTTTCTCCTGAGGCCACCACGGCCGAACCGCATGCGCCCGCTGCTTTAAACAAATTCGCGGCCTGAACGGATGAAGTAAGTGATAGTGACGAAACAATCACCGAAAGGGTCAAAATGCTTAATATATTTTTCACGATGTTCCTCGCTTGTAAGGGTTTACAAAATCATATTTTACCAATCTACGAAAAACAATCTGCGGGAGTGAAGGGTCTAGGCAAAACATCACTTTCGTCGCTAAAAATCTCATAAGAAAACGAAGTTAACGGGAAATCATCAAATTTTGTACCGACTTTACTTTCAGACTCGGCAGGCTTTAGCCGATAAGAAACTAACTGACTAATGATCCAAAGGAGATTCCTGTGAACAAAAAGTTATCGCTGACGCAGAGATTTTCGGCTTTGCTCGCCTTATTTGTGGGAATTACTTGTGCAGTTTTGTTCTTACTTATTAGCGCGCAAAATGAGCCCATCAACTTCGGAAAACAAGAAGTATTGGGAAATACTTACCAGAAACCTTTGGAAAACACGTTACGAAATCTGATGCTCCACCGCCTGATTGCACAGCGGGCGCTTTACGGGGATAACCAAAATAAAAAACAATTATCCGATATTCAGAAGAAGGTCGATGAAGACCTAAAAGTGGTCGAAGGCGTGAATGAAAAAATCGGCTCTGACTTACAGTTTACCGATACTGGACTAGCCTCGCGAAAGCGCGATCATTCTAATGTGAAAAATGTTTCCAAAGAATGGTCTGAACTAAAAACAAAGTTTAATGGCCCTTTAAAACCGGCTGAAAGTAACGAACTTCATGCCCACTTAATCGGGGATCTAAGAACAATGATCACGCATTTAGGTGATACCAGTAATCTAATTTTAGATCCTGATTTGGATAGTTACTACTTGATGGATATTACGCTACTTGCCCTTCCCCAAGCCCAGGATCGCATTCAAAATGCGATTGTCGAGCTCGAGCCCATCGTGCGCCGCAAAAGCACCAGCGTTGAAGACAGAATAAAGGCCAGCGTTTTTGTTTCTATGATGAAAGAAGCTGACCTAGATCGTGTCAATGCCGATTTCCAAACCGTGCTCAACGAAGACCCTAATTTCAACGGGATCTCGTCAACGCTTGCTTCAAATATGAAACCGGAACACAAAAAATTCACCGATTCATACGCTAACTTCATAGCAGTCGTAACCGATATTGCCGAAGGCAAGGCCGTTACAACCGACAATTTTATTGCAAGCTCGGATGCGGCCTTAGCATCTAGCTTTTCTTACTGGAATGTCGCGGTTAGTGAACTAGATACGTTATTTGGAATTCGCATCGATGCCTTGCAAAACACAAAACTAAAGGCAACGATCATCAGCTTAATCGGACTATTACTTTCAATTTCAGTAGCTTGGATTTTCATGAAATCGCTAGTCAAAAGCTTGCGATCGATTGTTCAAATCTTACGAAATTCAAGCAAGCAGGTTTCTGGTTCTTCAGAACTAAGTGCCCACTCATCGACTGAACTAAGCCACGCATCTAACGAACAAGCCGCAAGTTTGCAAGAGACTATGGCCTCCGTAGAAGAAATTTCCGCGATGGTGGCCCAGAATGCGAATTCCGCAAAGAATACAAAAGCATCTGTTGAAATGAACCAACAGCTTTCTGAAAATGGGTCCCGCGATGTCAGCGAAATGCTGGAGGCCATTCAAGAGATTAAAATAAACAACGACGCCATTTTGCAACAGATGGATAGCAGTAACCGTGAGTTCAGTGAAATCGTAAAAATTATTTCTGAAATTGGGACAAAGACCAGTGTCATTAATGAAATTGTTTTTCAAACGAAGTTGTTATCTTTCAACGCTTCAGTTGAAGCGGCACGGGCGGGCGAGCACGGTAAAGGTTTTGCGGTTGTCGCAGAAGAAGTCGGCAGTTTAGCGCAAATGAGCGGTAACGCCGCAAAAGAAATATCCGATATGTTAGCGGGCTCAATCAAAAAAGTGCAAAGCATCGTTGAACAAACTAAGTTGCAAGTGGATAAGCTAGTGGAAACGGGTCGGAAAAAAATCGAAGCCGGTCATTCAACGGCTGAAAATTGCAAAAGTTCGTTAGACAAAATTACGGAAGTTGCCGTTTCGATTACCAGCATGATTACCGAGATTTCGGTCGCTTCGCAGGAGCAAGCGCAAGGCGTTGACGAAATTAACAAAGCCATTATTCAATTAGATCGTGGTACGCAACAAAATGTGACCGTCTCACAACAAAGCTCAGCGCAAGCCGTGGCGCTAAATGAAGAAGCTCATGTATTAACCGATGCCGTGAATCAATTAATTCTTTTTATCGATGGCGTGGTGGATGAAAATTGGGCCGATAATGACGAGCCTAAAGAAACAAAAGTAATACCGATGCCCCAAATGAAAAAGCCGACTGTAGCACGGGCAACTTCTACTTATAAAAAAGCAAGCGGCGGATAAATTCTTAAAACTTATACGCTAATATTTCGCCCGCATGTTTCATTGGTAAACTGACGTGACCTTCCTTAGGAACAAGCGTGAAACCTGCGCCGGGAATTAGGCTGGCCATAATTTCAGAGACTTTATAAGGGATGACTAAATCTTCATCCCCATGCCAAAAATGAATCGGTACTTTAAAGCTCGCAATATTTTTTCCCCAGTCAGATAAAAACACTTCACTATCGGCAATGGGGCCGGCGGCGTTCTGCGCGACCGCTTCCATCAACGTAAAGTTTAATGCATCACCCAAAGTGCGCCCCGAAATAACGGCCCTATCAGAAGCGGAAGTGGGGTAAAAAAATTCAAAAACTGGATTGCGGCTTAACTTTATAGACTTCGGTCGATTTAAAATTTGTTTTAGTAAAGCGCCCGGCACTAAGCGAAGATAGTTCAGCGAAAAAAGCTGAGTTTTTTTAAAATGTATTTTCACCAAAGGATTCTGTAAAAATCCTAATCCACAGATCACGCGAACGCAGGAAACTTCGTTTGGAAATTGACTCGCGAATGTAATTCCGTAAGGAGTGCCACCACTAACCGTTGCGACTTCAAAGTTCGTCCACTGCAATGCGGACGTAATCTCATCCGAAATCTTCACGGTTTGCGCCAACATATCTTGCGTACTCCAAGTCGTTTTGTTGTACCCCGGTCGATCGAAACATAATATTTGTACGTCATTATTTTTAAGGGCTGAAGTAAAAAGGGCGACTTGGGAACTTGAACAGGGGAAGCCGTGGTAAAATAAAATCTTGCGAGCGCCGGTACCGATCACTCGGTACGAAACGGGGCCCTGACTTAATTCGATTATCTTTAAATCCATTAATTAAGGTACGCTTCCACGACTCGGGGATCGGTCAGTAGGCTTTGTCCCGTTCCGTGCAAAGTGATCTTGCCTGTTTCAAGAACGTAGGCCTGAGTTGAAACCTCTAAGGCCAAATGCGCATTTTGCTCGACGATCAGAATACCGAGACCTGCTTTTTTTAGATCTTCAAATTTTTGAAAAATTTGTTCGATGATAACCGGCGCCAGCCCCAGTGAAGGTTCGTCTAATAGTAAAAATTGCGGTTCGGACATTAAAGCGCGGGCGATGGCTAGCATTTGCTGTTCCCCGCCCGAAAGCGTGCCCGCCATTTGGTTGCGGCGTTCGGCCAATCTAGAAAACATTTGAAATTGAATATCAATCAGTTCGGTGACTTTTGCTTTAGATTTTTCAAGGTACGCGCCCAGCATTAAGTTTTCGGTAACGGTCAGATTTGGAAATATTCCGCGGCCTTCGGGGCATAACGCGAGTTTTTGGATTAGTCGCTGGGGTGTCGTTAAGCGTGAAATATCTTTTTCATCTAACAAAATTTCTCCGGCGTGCGGAAGCAGGCCACAAAGCGCTTTTAATGTGGTGGTTTTACCCGCACCGTTTGAACCGATTAAAGCCGTGATTTCACCGCGCTTAAATTCGAAAGAAATATCCTTAACGGCCTTAATCAACCCGTAGGAAACGCACAGATTTTTAACTTGGATTCGTTGGCTCATACTTGGCGTTTTCCTAAATAGGCTTCGATGACCTCAGGCAGGCACTTGATATCTTTCGGAAGGCCGTCCGCAATTTTTTTTCCGCGGTTAAGCACCACGATGCGGTCACAGATATTCATCACTAACTTCATATCGTGTTCGATCAATAAAATGGTAAGTTGGAATCGTTCTTTGATAAACCGGATCAGTTTATTTAATTCTTGCGTCTCTTGGTGGTTCATTCCGGCCGCTGGCTCATCAAGCATCAGCAATTGCGGTTTGGTTGCTAAAGCGCGCACGATTTCAAGCTTGCGCTGTGAACCGTAGGATAAAGATCCGGCAAGCTCTTCGCTGACAGGCTCAAGTTCAAATATTTTTAAAAGCTCGAGTGCTTCTTTTTTTAGTGAGGCCTCAATCTGCCGATGTTTTTCGGTATTGAATAAAGAGTGAAACCAATCTTTAACGCTGCCATTATGTTTTTTTTGCTGAAGGGCCATCAGAACATTTTCTAAAACTGTTAGGCTTTTGAAAAGGCGAATATTCTGAAAGGTTCGGGCCATACCTCGGTGATTGACCTGAGCGGCATTCAGTTTATTAATATCTTTTGAATCAAAAAGAATTTGGCCCGCATCGGCGCAGTAAAAACCAGAAATAATGTTGAACACGGTTGTCTTGCCCGCACCATTCGGCCCGATTAGGCCCAGTAGTTCGGACTTTCGAATATCAAAACTAACGCGGTCCACGGCTTTCAGTCCGCCAAACTGAATCGAAAGATCTTCAACTTGCAGTAACACGTCGGCATTCATGTTTTAATTCTCCGCCAGCGAGTGGGGATAAGTTCAAATAGTTCTTTGCGTCCCATTAGCCCCTGTGGTCTTAGAATCATGATCAATATTAAAATAATTGGAAAGACGATCATTCTTAGATCGATCGAATTTCCACGAATACTTCGAAGGGCTTCGGGCAAAAAGGTTAAAATCAATGCCGCAAGGACCGATCCGCTTAAAGATCCTAATCCGCCAAGCACCGCGGTAATCAAAATTTGAACCGAAATAATAAATCCGAAAGAACCTGGGCTAATGTATCCCAAGTGGTGAGAATAGAAACCGCCACCAAGACCTGCAAAAAAACTAGAGATGACGAAAGCCCTTCGCTTTGTTTTTGCGATTTCTAATCCCATGACTTCAGCGGCGATATCATCTTCATTGATGGCCCAAAGATTCCGCCCGAACCAAGAAAATTTAAGCCGGTACATCGTCAAAAACGTAATCGTCAGCAATATGACAACGAAGCCATACGCATAATAGAAATCTGGAAATTTTGTAATGTTATTATAACCACGAGGTCCCCCAACGTGGTTCCAATTTAAAAGCAGCACCCGAACAATTTCGGCAAAACCAAACGTGACGATCGCCAGATAGTCACCTTCAAGCCGAAATGAGGGAAGCGAAACTAAGTAGCCCGCGAACGCGGCAAGAAAGGCGGCGGCCACAACCCCTACCGGAATCATCATCCACGAATCGTGAAAAAATTCTTTATTCAATACCGCCGAAGTGTATGCGCCAATGGCCATCAGGCCAGCTTGCCCCAAAGAAAATTGGTCGGCTAAGCCCGTGATAAAATTTAAACTTAGCGCCATGATGGCGTTGATCAAAAAACTAATAAAAATGGCTTGAATGTATGAATTAAGAAAAAAATTAAGAACGGCCCCGAGCGCGATCACCAAAATTAGAAATACGATATACTTTTTCATATTTTCTCTTTTCGGGTGGATCCAAAAAGTCCAGTGGGTTTATAGAGTAATACTGCGATTAAAATTAAAAATGATAAAGCATCTTTGTACGTGGAAGCTCCGTAACCAACTAAGTAATATTCGCCAAGACCCAGTAAAAATCCGCCGATGACGGCACCATGTAGACTGCCAATTCCACCGAATACGGCGGCAACAAACGAACTGGTCCCAATCTTGACTCCCATCATCGGATCTATTTTCGGGTACTTAATGGAGACCAGCACTGCGGCAACCCCGGCTAAGGCGGAACCCATGATGAACGTGGCCGAAATAATTTTATCGTTGTTGATGCCCATCAAAGGCGTCATGTCGGGGCGGGTACTGACGGCGCGCATGGCCCGGCCCGTTTGGGTTTTGAAAATAATAAAACTTAGAACCGCTAAAGAAAAAAAGCTAACAAGGTAAATCAGTAAATCAGTAAGGTGAAAGGGACTGTCGAAAATCTGAAATAAATTTTGATCTTCAATCAAATTCGGAAAAGCTTTTGGATCAGCGCCAAAAATGATTTGCCCGCCAAATTGGAAAAGAATACTGACCCCAATGGCCGTGATCAAAATATTCATCTTCGGAGAATTACGTAACGGTTTGTAAGCCAGCTTTTCGACGCAAAATCCAATTAGTCCCGCGCACAGGGCGGCGGCCATTATCCCGATCGCGAAGTGCAGCGGGTTAGGAGTGTCGATTTTAAGAAAGCGGGCTATGTAGTAACAAGAAAATGCACCCATCATGTAAATTTCGGAATGGGCAAAGTTAATCATGCCCAAAATTCCGTAAACCATTGTGTAACCCAAAGCCACGAGAGCGTAAATACTCCCGAAGCTAAGGCCATTCAACGTGTGCTGCAGAAACTCTTGCATGGGTGAGATAAAAACTACGGATTTACGCTAGTGATGTATTTATAATTTTCGCCTTCAACTTGGACCACCACCGCACTTTTAATTGCGTCACGGTTAGCGTCCATAGACATTTGCCCGGTCACACCGTGGAAATCTTTAATCTTTGCTAATTCGTCACGAATGTTCGCTGACGTAATTTCCTTAGTTTTACCGATGGCCTCTGCCATCATGTAAGCCGCGTCGTAAGCTAGGGCCGCCATCACGTCGGGAACTTCGTTAAACTTTGCCTTAAACGCTTTTACGAATCCGACCGTCTTAGGATCTTTCGATTCGGTGGTGTAGTGGTTTGAAAAGTAATTTCCGTTGATCGCATCTTTTGCGATCTCATAAAGTTTTGGAGACGACCAGCCATCGCCACCTAGCAACGGAGCCTTGATGCCAAGCTCTTTCGCCTGCTTCGCGATCAGCGCCACTTCATTGTAGTAACCAGGAACGAAAATCGCGTCGACGCCTTTGGCTTTGATCGCGGTCAATTGCGATTTGAAGTCGATGTCGCCTTCTTGGTAAGCCACGTCGGTCACGATCACGCCTCCCATGGCTTTTAATTTTTCGGCGAAGATATCTGAAAGGCCAACCGAGTAATCATTTTTTGTATCGCGCATGATCGCGGCTTTTTTAAGCTTTAGATTTTCGGTCATGAATTTCGCCATGACGTAACCTTGAAAAGGATCAATGAAACAGGCGCGAAAAATGTAGTTACCAACTTTCGTCACTTCGGGATTTGTCGCAGATGATGAAAGCATGGGAACTTTGTGCTGTTGCGCCACGCTGGCGCCAATTTTAGATCGACCCGAAGTTGCTTCGCCCAGAATGGCGACGACGTTGTCCTGACTGATTAAGCGGTTCACTACCGCTAGGGTTTCGTCACTATCTGATTTATTATCGTAATTAATATGCTTAATTTTTTTCCCGTTGATGCCGCCCTTAGCGTTGATCTCGTCAATGGCCATTTCGGTTCCGCGAAGTTGGTAAACTCCGAAAGTTGCGGTGGCGCCGGTATTGGAACTGTATGATCCGATGACTATTTCGTTGTCGTTTTTTTTACTCGTGCACGAGAACACAAATAAAGACACCGCTAATAAAGACGTGATTTTTTTCATGGACAAGCTCCTTTAAAATTATTTACCGCTCGAGGATCATTCGACTAAACGGATAGGACTCTGGCAAGATTTATCAGGGTCTTATCGCCGCTTTTCTCTTTTGTCGTCACGATATCAAGTGATACTTCAACGATTTTATGAGCTTCGATTCCAATCATCGAATTACTTTTTCCACTTAGTAAAGCTTCCACCGCCGCGTTGCCAAGACGCGAAGCCAAAATACGGTCGTGAGCGGTGGGACTTCCGCCGCGCTGTTGATGGCCCAGGATACAAACTTTCGCATCCAATCCAGATTTCTTTCGGATGGCATCGGCCAAATCGTACGCGCGCCCTGGCTTTTGACCTTCGGCCGTAATCAAAATACTGCTGGTTTTTCCACGTGCTCGGGAATTTTTCAAGTTTTCAACAATCTTATCCACGCCCATTAAATTATCGGGCGTTAAAATCTCTTCCGCGCCCCCGGCAAGACCGACGTGGCTCGCGATGAAGCCAGAGTTTCTGCCCATCACTTCAACAATGAAAATACGATCGTGACTATCGGCGGTGTCGCGAATTTTATCGATGGCTTGCAAAGCGGTATTCACGGCCGTATCAAAACCGATGGTGTCATCAGTTCCGAAGACATCGTTATCGATCGTTCCCGCGATGCCGATCACGGGAATTTGATGTTCCGTCCAAAGCGCCTGCGCTCCACGAAAAGAGCCATCGCCACCGATGCAAATCAGCCCGTCAATATTTTGGGCCTTTAAATTAGCCGCGGCCCTAGCGCGGTATTCCGGACGCATGAATTCCGCTGAGCGACCAGTCTTTAGAATGGTTCCGCCCCGTTGAATAATGTTAGCCATGTCACGCATCTGCAACGGTTGCATCTGATTTTCGATCATGCCCACATAGCCATGATAAATACCCACAACCTCTACTTGTCGCGAAACCGCAGATCTAACGACCGCACGAATTGCGGGATTCATTCCGGGAGCATCGCCCCCGCTCGTAAAGACACCAATTTTTTTGATTTGATTCAGATTCATAGTCGAATTATGTGATGAACTTGCGATAGAGGTCAAAGTCGAATCTGGAAATTAGAGCAAAAAAAAAGCCTTCGTTTTCACGAAGGCTTTTCGCTAACATAAGTTAAATAATAATTACTTAACTAAATGTTTAAATTCAGCGCCAGCGCGGAATTTTGGAGCCCATGCGGCAGGGATTTTGATCGCTTTTCCAGTTTGTGGATTGCGGCCCATACGAGCTTTAC
>CAXSEH010000120.1:0-9438 GCA_964236345.1 uncultured Bdellovibrionales bacterium | reverse complement strand
ATCTTATCTTGGTCTAAGGCCAGGCAACACTCATTCACCATCGCGAATACGCAACGTTCGATACACTCTTGCTCGGTATAAGGATTGGTCGGTGCTGAAAGACCCAGTTCGGCGTAAACGCTTTGGTCCACTTCGGTCTTTCGGCCGTCATTGTATTTGTAGTAACCCAAATTTGTTTTTTGCCCCAGCCGGGTTTTGTTTTTTTCCAATTTTTCCATAAGCGCCGGCATTTCAACCCGCTCGGGGTAGGCCTTCTTGAAAATATTTAAAACCTTTACGCACACATCAAGCCCCACCGAATCCATTAATTCAAAAGGCCCCATGGGCATGCCGAAAGATTTTACGAACATCGTATCGACTTTTTCGACCGCCATTCCTTCGGAAAGTAGAAACGCCGCTTCCGCCATGTACGGTAGCAGTAAGCGATTGACCAGGAAGCCCGGACCATCTTTTACGACGACCGGCATCTTCCCCATTTTTTTTGCTAATTCAAAAACCGTAGAGATCGTTTCGTCCGAGGATTTTTCTCCGCGGATAACTTCGACTAACGGCATCTTATGAACGGGCGAGAAAAAATGCATACCCGCGAAATTTTCAGGGCGCGGATGCCCTTTCGCAATTTCATTCACGCTTAAAGACGACGTATTCGTCACGATGATTGCGTCTTCGCGCATCTGGGCTGCCGTTTGACCGACAACCTTCTGCTTAATTGCCATATCTTCAATGATGGCCTCAACCGTCAGGTCGATATTTTTAAATCCAGAAAAATCCACGGTTGTTGAAACCAAAGACATTTTTTGCGTGAATTGATAAGAATCGATCACTTTTTTCTTTACGAGTTTTTGCCACAAATCGCGCGCGTGTTTTAAAGCCTTCGCGTTAGCTTCGATTGAAATATCTTTTACCCGCGTATCAATCCCTTTATCCGCCGCCACGTACGCAATGCCGCCTCCCATAGTGCCCGCACCCAGAACGCCTAAGTGTTTTACGAGACGGCCCTTAACGGTTGAATGCGATACGCCAGTTTGTTTTTTAACCATTTCAGTTAAGTAAAACACATGAATTAAGTTTTTAGAGATATCGGTGGTCGCAAGGTCCGCGAAGTGATCGCGTTCTATTTCTAAAGCTTTCGCGCGGTCGCTCATGCCGTAGGTTTTTTTAACCACGTCTAATGCGCCCAATGGCGCCGGGTAATGGCCCTTCGTAGCTTTCATCACGCCGTCTTTAGCCTTGCTGAAGACAATTCCTTTCAGTGGACCTTCTAAAATTTTAGCTAAAAATCCACGCGGCGCAAAAGTTTTTCGGCGTTTTTTTCCGCCCTCGGAAATTATTTTTTCCATTTGTTGAGTTGAGAATTGTTCAATCAGATTCGGGTGAATGACGAAATCAACTAATCCCACCTTCTGGGCTTTCTTGGCATTTAATAATTTACCGGCCAAAATCACATCAAGCGAAGCTTGCAGACCAATCACGCGCGGAAGCCTGATCGAACCTCCGAAGCCGGGTAAAATTCCTAACTGAGTTTCCGGAAGACCGATCCGCGTCGCCGGGTCATCCGCAGCAATTCGGTAATCGCAAGCAAGAATCAGTTCGCAACCGCCACCCGCGCAGGCGCCGTTGACGATGGCCATCGTGGGCATCGGTAGGTCTTCAATCATGTTCATAATCTCTTGGCCCTGACTGACCGCTTTTAAAACTTGGTCTTTCGTCGTCAATTGACGAATTTCTTCGATGTCGGCACCCGCAATAAAAATGCGCGGCTTAGCGGATTTAAAGATCACCATTTTGTAAGGCGAAGATTTGAGTTTTTCCACGTGGGCCCGAAGTTCGGTCATCACCGGAGTAGATAATTTATTTACTTTTTCGCCCGGTAAATCGAAGGTTAGAACCGCGACTTCGTTAGCGCCAATTTTCTGCGTTGTTAAATTAATTGCCGCCATAATTACCCCTCGTTCTCAATAATAATTGATCCACCCTGACCGCCGCCGATACACAAAGTCGCTAAACCGAACTCGACATTGCGACGTCGCATTTCTTTCATCAACGTCAGTACAAGTCGCGTGCCCGTCGCGCCCACGGGGTGACCCAAAGCAATTGCGCCGCCGTTCACGTTTAAAATTTCAGAGCGCAGCTCGCCGATTTTTCCGGGAAGGCCCAACTTTTTACCGAATTCATCTGAATCAAAAGCTTTTTGGCAGGCCATCACTTGCGCCGCAAACGCTTCGTTGAGTTCCGCAAGCCCGATTTCTTTCATCGAAATTCCGGCGCGTTTTAAAGCCACTGGCGTTGCGTAAGCGGGGCCCATGCCCATGCGCTCGGGCTCAAGGCCGGCGTAACCGTAACCGCGAATGCGGGCCAAAGCTTTATAACCTAGGCTTTCGGCTTTCTCGCGCGACATCAACAACATCATCGCGGCGCCGTCCGTAATCGGACACGAATTTCCCGCGGTAATGGTACCCGTATTTTTATCAAAAAATGGTTTTAATTTTGACAAGGCCTCCATCGTTTGGTTTTCACGCGGACCTACATCTTCCGTTAAAGTTTCTTTGTAATCAGGCGGCAAATAAAATGGCGTCAACTCTTCGGCTAATTTCGCTTTAGCCGCCACCGCTTTTTGGTGCGATCGTAAAGCGTATTCATCTTGTTCGCGACGACCGATATTAAATTCTTTCGCGATCACTTCGGCGGTCATTCCCATGTTCATCCCAACGAAAGGATCAGTTAAGCCTTCCGCTAAAGTAATGATGGGTTTATATTTTGTTTTCGCTAATGGGGCGGTCGTGACCATCTCTTTAATTTGCGAAAGGTCCGCCTTGAACCAATCCCACAAGGCCGAAAGTCTTTGCCCCGTGGTTTTTGCTGAGCCTAATCTTTCGATGATACTGGTAATCGAAGGTGGAACTAAAAGCGGCATCTGCGACATATTTTCGGTTCCGCCGGCGAGCACCACGTTCATCGTTCCTGATTTTATACGTTCATAACCGGTCGTGATGGCCTCTAAAGCCGACGCACAATTTCGGTGCACCGTCATCGCCGACACCTGCATCGGCACGCCTGAATTCAATGCGACAACCCGCGAGATATTAACCGCGTCTGAAGGCGAACCCGTGTTCCCCAGAATAACTTCGTCAATTTCGTTCACGTTTACATTTCCACGCGCAATTAATTCTTTCATCGCCGATTGACCGAGCAACGCTGCGTGAACGGATTTTAATTTTGTTCCGGATTTTGCAAAAGGTGTGCGTACTCCTTCAACAATGACGACGTCACGGGCGGATTTTGGCTGCGAACTCATGATGATCTCCTGATGATTTTCCTGATGTTGTCTACAAATTCTTAAATATTGATCCTTCCTATTAAACACCGCATTTTCTAAGCTGGCAATTGACGCGCAAGACTATCCCCACACCTAAAATTTGTGATTTTGCAGACACGGACATAGACTCTTTGCTCTAATATGGGAAAGAGGTTCACCGTGGAAAAATCGTCCGAAAAGACCAGCGAACAATTAGCGAGCTTTGAAAAAGAGGCTTTAGAATATCACCAAAAAGGACGTCCGGGAAAAATCGAAGTGATCTCTACCAAAGACTGCTCGACCGAAAAGGCCCTTTCCCTAGCCTATTCGCCAGGGGTTGCGGCCCCGTGCAAGGTCATCGCGAAAAATCCGGAAAAAGTTTACGACTACACTTCAAAAGGAAATTTAGTCGCGGTTATTTCTGACGGCACCGCGGTGCTTGGTCTAGGTAACATCGGACCGTTAGCTTCAAAACCGGTCATGGAGGGTAAAGGCATTTTATTTAAAACCTTCGCCGGCATCGACGTTTTTGATATCGAAGTTAAGTCTTCAAGCCCCGCCGAATTTATTGCGGCCGTTAGAACCTTAGAGCCCACTTTCGGCGGAATTAATTTAGAAGATATTAAAGCTCCAGAATGCTTTGAAATTGAAGAGACCCTAAAAAGAGAAATGAACATTCCGGTTTTTCACGACGATCAACACGGAACGGCCATCGTCAGTGGCGCGGCGTTACTGAACGCGTGTCAAATCGTTGGAAAAAAAATGTCCGAAATTAAAGTCGTCGTTAACGGCGCCGGCGCATCGGCTATATCGTGCAGCAAAATTTTTGTTAGTCTTGGAGTAAAAATTGAAAATGTTCTAATGTGCGATAGCTCTGGGGTTATCTACAAGGGCCGCACGCAAGGAATGAATAAGTACAAAGAAATTTTCGCGAACGCTACCGAAAAAAGAAACTTAACCGAGGCGCTCAACGGCGCTGACGTTTTCGTGGGATTGTCGGTCGCCGGTGCGGTGAGCGGCGAAATGTTAAAACTGATGAACAAAGACCCGATCATCTTTGCGATGGCAAATCCCGATCCCGAAATTACACCGGCGGCAGGGCGGGCCGCCCGCCCCGACGCGATCATCGCGACCGGACGTTCGGATTACCCGAACCAAGTGAATAACGTGTTAGGTTTCCCGTCGATTTTTCGCGGCGCCTTGGACACCCGCTCAACGCAAATTAACGAAGAAATGAAATTAGCCGCAGTTCACGCGCTTGCGAAACTGGCCAGGGAAGATGTGCCGGATAACGTATCGGCCTCTTACGGTGGAGAAAAATTCAGATTCGGGCGCGATTACTTAATTCCAAAACCTTTCGACACCCGCGTTTTGATGTGGGTGGCGCCGGCCGTCGCGAAAGCCGCGATGGATTCAAAAGTGGCGACGAAACCAATTACCGACTGGGCTAAATATCATGATCAACTTGAAGCTATTCAGGGCCCCCGTAAAGTTTTTATTCGTTCGGCAGTTCACCGCGTTCACGAAAATGCGAAGCGGATCGGCGCCTTGCCGCGCATCGTTTTTGCCGAAGGGACCAGCTCTAAAGTTTTGAAAGCCATTCGCTTGTGCATGGAAGAAGAACTTTGTAAGCCGATCATTTTGGGTTACCCAGACCGCGTTCAGGAAAAAGCCAAGCAACACCAGATTGATTTAACCGGAATCGAAATCATTCACCCCGCTTTGCATCCGAAGTTTAACGCCTACGTGAAAGAACTTTTTAATCGCCGTCAGCGTAAGGGCGTGAATATTAAAGAAGCCGAACGTTTGATGAGTGACCCTAGTTACTTCGCTTCGATGATGATCGATCAGGGAGACGCCGACGGCATGATCAACGGCGCCACCACGAATTATTCTGAAGCCGTAAAACCGATTCTTCACACCATTGGCGTCGCTAAAAATTCGGTTCCTGCGGGTTTAAATATTATTCTGGCGGATGATCGTTTGCTTTTCTTCGCCGACACGACGGTGAACATGAATCCGACGGCTGAGCAACTGGCGCAAATGGCCGTTCAGGTTGCCCAGGTTGCCGAGTACTTCGGCCAAAAACCACGGGTCGCGATGCTAAGTTATTCAAATTTCAGCGGCGCCGACGGAACGCCGAACAAAATGAAACGGGCCGCCGAACTCGCTAAAAAATTGCGTCCGGATTTACTCGTTGATGGCGATATGCAGGCCGATACGGCCGTCAGCCAAGAAATTCAAAACCGCATTTTCCCTTTTACGGGGCTTGAGGGTGAAGCGAATATATTATTATTTCCGAATCTAGAAAGTGCGAATATTTCCTATAAACTTTTACAGCAAATTGGAAAAGTCGATGTCTTGGGGCCTTTTCTACTCGGCGTCCGCCGGGCCGCGAACGTCCTTCAACGCACCACAACTATCGATACCATATTTAGTTCTGTTGTTCTGACCGCACTTGAGTCACAATTTATAACAGACTGGAGAAACAAAACACATTGAATCAAAACCGAATCAATGACAAAGACCGGGTCATCGTCGTGGGCGTTGGATTAAAATCCGAACCTATCACCGAGATCAAAGAAAATCTTTGCGAACTGGAAGAGCTGGTCGTCGCCGCGGGCGGTGAAATCATCGGTTCGACCGTTCAAGTTTTGCCTTCGTGGAATCCAAGCACCCTTATCGGAACCGGAAAAGTTCAAGAGATCAAAGAGATGGTGGCGGAAAGTCGCGCGAACATCGTGGTCATTGATCACCAATTAACCGGAATTCAAACCCGTAATTTACAAGAACAAATCGAGTGTCGAATTCTGGATCGCTCGCAACTTATTTTAGATATCTTCGCGCAGCGCGCCCGCACTTACGAGGGAAAACTGCAAGTCGAAATGGCGCAGCTATTGGACCAAATGCCGCGCATGATCGGGGCTTGGAATGAATCGCTTTCGCGCTTGGGAGGCGGAATCGGAACCCGCGGTCCCGGCGAATCAGCCTTAGAGAATGACCGTCGTCGCATTCGCGAAAAAATTTCGTTAGTTAAGAAAAAATTAGACGAAGTTTCCAATCACCGTGCGCAACATCGCCAATCGCGAAGGCGAAATGAAATTCCAAGCTTTGCTTTAATTGGGTATACCAACTCGGGGAAAAGTTCGTTGCTGAACCGCCTGACCGGGGCCCAAGTCGTCGCGAAAAACATGGTGTTCGCGACCCTTGATCCGACGACGCGAAAAATATTTTTAGACGAAGGCCCGCCAGCGGTCGTCACCGATACGGTAGGCTTTATTCGAAAACTTCCGCCCCAATTAATCGAAGCCTTTAAGGCGACGCTTGAAGAATCTGCCGAGGCCGATATTTTGATTCACGTCGTTGACCTTTCCTCACCCAACATGGAACGCCAAGTAGAAGTCGTCGAAAGTCTGATCCGCGAGTTTAAGTGGGAAGGTAAAAAGATCATTCACGTCTTTAACAAGTTTGATATCGCCCCCGTCGATCGACAATTTCGCGTGAAGCAATTTCCGCGGGTTTTCGTCAGTGCCCTCACCGGGCACGGCTTCGAAAATTTAAAAAAAATAATGGCCGAATCAATTAACGAGATGCAGACCGAAGTCCAGCTGTACTTCGATCGCGCCAATGAATACCGTATGTACGATCTGGGCCGCGAAGCTAAAATAAATCGCAAAGAGGCCGCCACCGAGGGGACCATTTGCATCGCGATGATGACCCCGACCTTGATGAACAAATGGAAAGATTTTTTAGTCAAATAACCCAAATTTTTGTTAGACTAAAAACATGAAAACTTTATCTTACTTTTCGCTTAAGAATCAGTATTTGTTCTTTTTTATGCCCCTTGCGGTTTTGGTTTCAACGAACAGGGCTTGGGCCGCAGAATCTTGTCTCAGCGGAAATAAAGAAAATGGGAATTTAATTACGCAGTTAAATCTAGCGAAAGCTAAATCACCCATCACCGAAATTATTTACAAACAATATAATTTAAAGGACATCGCAAAAGTTGAAGCGTCGACGCCCTGTCTAGAGTGTACGAATAGCGAAAAACTGATGGAGCAACCAAAACAAATCGAAGGACTATCAAGCGAGCTGAACGGAGCGCCCCGCGCCCCAAAACTATTATTTAAAGCGGAATGTTTAGCGGCAAGTAATACTTTTGATACCGGTACAAATGAAATCATGTGTCCGAATGGAGAAAAACTAAGAAGTAAAAATCCATCGCGAGATGGCCTTTGCATCAATAATGAAATCATGACTTACCAGAACGCTGTCATTTCAAGTTTTTTGTCGTGCGCGAAGCGTTCCGGACTTACGACTTTTTCCGCAACGTCACTTTATAAAATGTTTTCGGTCGAGTCGGCATTCAAACCGCAATACTCATCTCGTGGAGGCACGGGCATGAGCCAGTTAACGGGAATCTTTGTCGAAGATATTCATCAGCCTTGGCGCGGACGAAAGTTTCTGGATAAAATTGCGAAGTCAGATCTGCAAGAGTGTGATGCCGCTAAATTAATCGCCCAAGAAGATTTAAATTCCAAGCCCAATATCTCGAACACCTGTTCGTTCATGCAGACCGGAAAAGGTTTCGAACGAAACATTCTTTACGGTTTGATCGGAATGGCTAATTCGTGGGAAAAAGATATCGAGCCGAAATTAAGATCGTACTTAGCAAAGAATGAAAACAACCCTTTGACCGAGGAAATTAAAGAAGTCGCCTTGATCAATGCTTACGGGCATGGGGGCCGCGTCGCCGCGCGTGCCTTAGTCGCCCGCCTGGATGGCACGTCCCCGGAACAATTCCTAGCCGCGGTAAAAAAACCAATTTCTTTTAGTCGTACCTTAAAAAATGGAAAAACTTCGAAGGTGACCCTTAACGGGTACAGCCTCGGAATGAATAAACGCCAAGATCAAATCAAGGCAAAGTTAAGTGAGCCCATCAAAACCGAATACGCAAGTAAGGGAGCCGCCGCATGTATCAATCAATAATCCTATCAGTCCTTTTCGCAACAAGTCTTAGTTACGCTTCAACAAAGGCTAGCGATGAAAATAAAGAAATTAATAAAATCTACGCCGATTTCACGAAACAGAAAAATGAACTTTTAAAATCAGACTTAGATAAAAAAAATATAAAATCTAAATTCGAAGAGACTTACAAGAATCTTGAAAAAAGTTTAGCGGAAGTTAAGGCCATCGAAAGCACGAGCAAAACGGTTATGCTAAGCTCGGAAGGCAACGAAATGGCCTACGATCTTGAAGTCCTTGAGCCGCTGAAGAACTTAGCGACCGGGATCTTGACCAAGGAAGAATGCGTGAAGGCCCAACACGAACACGATCTGAATTTTCCAATTATCGAAGATGAACAGGCGCAGTCGATCAAAAATATTCTGAACAAAGTCTGTTCGAATTAAGTATTCGATTTTCTTTCAGCATCGCGATTAGCGAGCATGAGTTCGCGGCGCTTTTGGGCGGCCGCGAATCGGCGCTTATCTTCTTCGCTTTCAAGAAGCAGTTTAGGTACTTCCGTGGGCTTTCCGTCAGAGCCTAAGGCCACGAAAGTCATGTAGGCCGATGCCGTATGAAAAAATTCACCCGTTTTCGGGTTTTCGGCCTCAACCCTGATTCCAATCTCCATTGAAGAGCGCGCGGTAAAATTAACGGAAGCTTTTAAATTCACAACCCAACCTTTGCGGATTGGCGCAACAAAATCCAGTCGGTCCATGCTGGCGGTCACGACATCCCGACCCGAGTGTCGCTGCGCCGCGATTGCGGCACTGATATCAATCCACGACATCACTTGTCCGCCAAAAATGGTATCCAGTGCATTCGTGTGGGTTGGTAAAACCAACTGGGTCATAATCACTTGGGAAGAACGAACTGGCTTTGCAACTAGGGCCATAACTCACCTCTGTTAGAATTGGTAAAAAGAAAATAAAAAAAAGCCCACCCCGAAAGGTAGGCTTTGTATCGCAATTTAATCGATAAAGAATCTTAAACGCCAGCGTCCGAGTTTCCGTTATTGCGGGTTCCGAAGTTCCCAGCGCCCGGAAGCGTGATCGTTGCGTTGCCAGCAGGAATTGTTGCAGTGGCTTGCGTGTTGTAAGCCGAGGCACCAGCAGGTTGGGCCACTTCAGCGCGCATTT
>CAXSEH010000119.1:0-9486 GCA_964236345.1 uncultured Bdellovibrionales bacterium | reverse complement strand
TTATGTTCTAGGAAACCTTTTAACTTAAGAGGAGGCACTAGCGGCTTTTAATATACGGGTCAAACCGTAGCTTCCTTTGCCTCAAGGCAAACTCCGAGAAATTGGATGTGCGCAAAGCTAAAGGGGCTCTTGTCGAAAGACGGTGCTAGCCAGCTACCAAAGGGTAATTAAAAAGACCTGCGGTGTAAACTGCAAATGGAAGTAAAAAACGTTCTAAAAATTCTATCATGGATTGGTTTCATTCCCCTTAAACCCTAGGCTTTCATTGGATGATGAGCTTAGGGTTTTTTTTTGCTTAAAGCAAAAGGCTTACTCCCGGGCGACGTTACGCTTTTTCTTGTGAGACGCCACTTTTTTCACCTTAGATTTTTTCTGCTGACTTGACGAATTCTTCGTCGCCTTCGAATCTTCAAAAACCGCATTTTCAGGTAAGACTAATTTCACTCCAGATTTTATTTTTGACTTTCGTGATATGCGATTTGCTTTTTTCAAATCAGAAACACTTACCTTATATTTGTCCGCGATCGAAGCCAGGGAATCCCCCGGTTGCACAATGTAGACACGCTTCGCCACTAAGTCAGGCCGCGTCTGTTCAAGTGGCGTTCGATCCGGTACCAAAATCTTTTGTCCGGCCCGAAGTTTTTTCTTGCGGGGAAAATCATTCAGGTCGCGAAGATAGGCCACGGTTGTTCGGTATTTACGCGCGATCGTTGCAAAGGTGTCGCCTCTGCGAATCTTGTAGGGTTGTATTTCGTCTTTGTCCGCAACGTATTCCACCTTGTCGGTAAAACTTTCTTTGGCCGCGATGATCGCCGCTTCGTAACTTCCGGGAGGAATACGTAGTCCCAATGTGTTGTCGGTATCGAGTGGGGCTACCTCACCTTTAAATTTCGGATTAAGCGCCTTGAAATCTTCGTAGTTGATGTTCATTTTCTCGGACATTAAACGCAAATTGACCGGCTGATCGACGCTAACGTGATCGAACTCGATCGGTGGCATATAATCAATTCCTTCGAAACCATATTTATCGGGATTTTTAGCAATCAGTTTCGCCGCGATAAATTTCGGAATGTAGTCGTCAGTTTCACGAGGCAAGGCACGTTTAATTTTCGACAGGGCCCAAAAATCTTGAGTTTTATATTTGCGGGTGGCTTTGATTACGCGACCTTCGCCGACGTTGTACGAAGCCATCGCCAAGTACCAAGAATTGAAAATGCTATAAAGATCTTTAAAATACTCGGCCGCCGCTTGAGTTGATAAGACGGGATCACGCCGTTCATCAATCAGTTGATTGATTTTTAGTTTGTAACGTTTTCCGGTACCGCGAATGAATTGCCAGTACCCGACTGCAGATGCATGACTAAACGCCTGCGAGCTAAAACCCGATTCGATCAACGCGATGTAAAATAAATCTTCCGGAAGTTTATTATCACGTAAAACTTTTTTCATCAGCGGTTCGTAGCGGGTCGATCGCAATAGATATCTTTCCATGTGGGGGCGCCCACGACCTTGAAAATACGCAATCCACTTATCAACATTGGCATTTAATTCGGTAGGAATAATTTCAAGCTCTTCCACTTTTGTCGTATCGCCCGATCCTTCTTCACTGACGCGGAACTGTGCGGGCTCGGCTTCAGACTCGTTGGCGGCTATCACTTTTTGCTCGGCCGCGTCTTTACCGGTAACGGCTTCCTGATGGGCGCAAGAAGTGATGAAAATAACCAACAAAAGTGCGTAAAATTTTATTTTCACTGGAACTCCTTATCGTCCAAACCATAGATTACAAATGATCGCGACGCTTTACAATTTTTCTTAGTTAAAGACCTGTGAAATACGACTTAACGGAGTAGACGTAAGTCCAGTTTTGCCCTCGAATTAACCTTCATCCTCTGCGCGGACCCGCGTCGAAATCTCGTCGGCCAACTTACGCAGATCTTTCACCTTTTCCGCAACCGGATGCTGCGCAATCAGGTTGTTCATCACATCCTCTGGCGAAAATCCCAAAATTTGAAAGTAATCGAATAAGAAAGTTAACTTCTGTAAGGTAGCCTGGGATTTCAAAGGAACTTCCTTGACCAAGACCGTCCATTCTTGATTTGCTTTTTTTTGTCCCGCTAAGTACGCCGCCAACAGGTAGATCAGGTTCACCGCTTCCGAGCCCACCCGACGCGGGTCTTTCTGCGCTGAAATGAGATTCATTTTGCTTTCGATGATTTTCTGTAATCCGGGCTCTTTTTTAAGTGACCGGTACCCCCATAGGAACTGCGCAAGGGCTAAAAGGCTCATCAGTACGGCGGACGCGCCGTAAACTGGCAATCGGTATTCGGCAAAAACGAAGTTCCCTTGGGGGAGTTCCAAGATCGGCTGTGGTTTCGGTTCTACGGCGTCCACAGGTTTTGCAGCGTCCTTAGACGTGGTCGTTCCGGTGGGTCCGTTTTGGGGTTGGCCCGGAGTGATTTTTAGCGTTACTTCTTCCGTCGCTTGGGTCACGTATTTTCTTTGCTTCGGATCAAAATAGGAAAAGTTAATAGCCGGTATTTTTAGCTCGCCCTCTTTGCGGGGAATGGCCAAAATTTCAAACTCTTTATAGCTTTGCCCGTCTTTAAAAAACTTAGAATCATTTTTAGTGTCAAAGATTTCTAAACCTTCAGGCCATTGAATGGCTGGTAGGTCGATTAGCTTTGCGTTGCCGACGCCTTCAAATCGAACCTTAATTGAAAACGGTTGGTGGGCAGGAAACGTATCCCCATCGGTTTTAAGACTGATCCGGTAAGTTCCAACCGCGCCAGAAAAATGCACGGTCCGACCTTCAAGCGGTAGCGGTAAAACTTTGATGGTGGTTCTTTTTGAAACTTTAGTGAATTCGTTGGGAGTTCCCCAGCCAAACTGAGTTTGGGTGCGAACTTTTCCTTTTACTTTGAATTCGTCAATAACCGAGGTGCCCGCTTTTATCGGAAATAAGGCGTGACTTGCAAGTAAAGCTTTTTGATAAACTGCCCCGTTCACCAGTTCGGTCACGAATTGCAAAGACGGAACCTCTTCGATGATTTCTTTCCAAAAACCTTTTAAATCGGGAAATTTTACGCGATCCCAAGATTCTAAATTTCCCTTGGTGTATATAGACCAAGTCGCGGTGACTTGCTCGCCTTCGTAAACTTCGGTTTTATCAATATCAAGATAAACGAAGAATGCATCGTTCATGTTGATGTCGAGCTTACGCGATTGCATCGGCTGATTTCCGCCATTAAAACCCTGGCCGCGATTAGGAAGTTGGCCAAACATTCTTTGGCGCTGCTTCATGAGCTGACTAAAAAGATCTTCTTCGTCGTCGGGCATCTGACCAAAAGGGGATTCATCTTCATCCCCTAAGCCCGGCGGAAAGCTTGGGCGACCCCGTGGCGCATTTTTTTGTCGCGTCTTTCCCGAGTTACGGAATTGTTCACCAACGTCAATTTTAATGGGTTGAGTTTTATAATTTTGATTTTTGATCTGAATATCGATGATCGGAACCGTGAACGTTCCTTCTTTTTGAGGTGAAAATTGATAGTTATAATCTTGCGAAACCGTTTTTGAAAATTGCGCCGAACCATTTACCACCGACATGCTACTTGAGCTTTGCTTTCCGCCCGCCCATGAATTTAAAAGTTCTAACCCTTGAACCAAAGGTACTTTAGGTTCTTGAATTTCGAAATCTTCATCTCCGGTAATTCGAATATTTAAAATAAAAGAATCACCAATGCCCATCTGATCGCGGTCCACTTTGCCTTCAACCTGGAAAGTTGCGGCTAATAGTGAATTCGCAAGAAACAAAATAAATAAAACACTACCAATCTTTTTCATGATCCGATTCTTTCCGTTCTTTTTTATCGAAGTTAGCCCTGATCTTCTGTTCTTGGTTTCGTAACTCGCCCAAGATTTTCTTTACATCGCCTTCCGAAAGCTGATCGCCCGCGTAGGGCCGCGGCTTATACTTTGGAGAGCCTTTTTCGTCGGGCTTCGGTTTATCTTTTTGGTCGTCTTTATCCTTGTCTTTTTCTTGGTCCTTATCTTTGTCTTTACCATCTTTTTTATCGTCTTGGGGCTTTTGGTCTTTTTTATCTTTTTGATCTTGATCGCCATTTTGATCTTTGCTTTGATCGCCCTTTTCATCTTTTTGGTCCTGATCTTTTTTGTCGCCTTCGCCTTTGCCGTTTTTATTTTGCGACTGAATCAGAAGCTCAATGTTTGTTTTTGTTTCCTTTGAAGTCGGCAGAACGTCGAGTGCCGCCTGATAGTGCTGTAGAGCTTCATCAATCTTTTTTTGCTCGCCAAAGTAAACGCCAAGGTTAAAATGAATCGCAAACAAAGCGGGAGCGTCCTTTTGCTGTTCGGCTAAGTTTAAGGCGTGCTCTAAAGATTTCAAAGCGTCTTCGGGCTTTTTTATCTGCGCCATGACCACCCCGATATTGGAATGAATTTGCGGCTTCAAGGGTTCTTTCTCAAGCATGTTCGTATAAGTTTCAAGGGCGTCTTCGTAACGCTCGGCTTTAAGAAGGGCCAGCGCGGCACGATCTTCGAGTAGCGCGGTGACCGAAGTAAGTTCGTAAGGCCCTACCCGTTTTTGACAACCGCAGAAAAAAATTAAGACGCAAAGAATTTTAAGAAGGCGATTCATAACGCCCCTTCCATTCTTCGACTCTTGACTTATAGTCATTCAAGAAAAAACTGATGAAAATTAAGAGAAGTCCTAGAGATAATGGATACGTGTACATTTCGTCATACTGCGTGTTCATGCTGGTTTGGAATTGGGTTTTTTCCAGTAAACTGATGTCGTTCGTCAATTTTTTTAAATGGTCGCCGTTAAAAATAGCGAAGTAAAATTGGCCTTCACCAGAGTCTGCCAATGTTCGCAGAAAATCGCCCTTCACCGTCGTCAAAATAGTTTGCCCTGACTTATCTTTCTTATAGCCGGTTGTCTGACCGTGTTGATCTCGTGCGGGTATCGCCCCACCTTTTTCGGTTCCGTAGGCGATCGAAAAAATTTTAACACCTTCTTTGGCAAGCTTCTTCGCGGCTTCTACCGCCCCGGGTTCGTGATCTTCACCGTCGGATACGATCAGGATTACCCGCGTGGTGCGAGATTGCTGATCTTGCGTGACCCCGCCTTTTTCGAAAGCTTCTTTGGCAAAACTTATTGCCGTTTCGAAGTTCGTTCCTTGGCTACTGACAGAGTTTGTATCAAGCGAATCGATATACATCCGCAAAGCATTGGGATCGCTCGTTAACGGTGATAGTAAGGCGGCGCTTCCCGCAAATGCGATAAGTCCAACCTTGTTTCCTGGCATCAATTCTAAAAGTTTTGAAAGTTCGATTTTCATCTGCACCAAGCGTGATGGTTTGACGTCTTCGGCAAGCATACTTTCAGAAACGTCGGCGACGATCATCATTTCGACGCCTTCGCTTTTAACTTCTTGCTGACTTTCCCCCGCTTGCGGTCGCGCTAAGGCCAATATTAAAAATAGCAGACCACTTATTTGTAAGAAAAAAATGAGCTTTCTTTTCGATCGCGAAACGCTTTGGGCTAAGTATGACGCGACCTTTTCTCCGAAAGCGGCGTTCAGCTTTTTAACCGAGCGATTTTCAAAGAAAAAATAAATGACGATCAGCGCGCTGACCAAGATGAGCCAGTAAAAGGCCGAAGGATTGCCTATTTTGAAAATTTGTTCCATGCTAAGGACCCACTTTCAAAAAAGTTAAAGAAAGCGCGCGGCTGACGAAAAATAAAATAAGCCCAATGGTTAAAAAGTAAATGAAAAATTCTTCGTAACGAACAAATTTATTATCTTCGATTTTGGTCGTCTCTAAACTGTTAATTTCTTTAAAGACGCCGGACAAGGAATCTTCTTTGGAAGCGCGAAAGTATTTGCCCCCGGTGACCGTTGCCATCTGCGCTAGCAATTCGTCGTTCACCGTACTTTCAAAAGGTTGGTAAGATTTGACTTTATTTCCAAATAAATCTTTGGAATAAACCGGAATTCGCGTCGGCCCACTTTTACCCAAACCGATGCTGTAGATTTTGATGCCGTAGCCTTTCGCAATTTCGATACCCGTTTCGGGATCGATCGTGCCCGAGTTATTTTCCCCATCGGTCATGAATATCATGACCCGCGATTTGGCCTGCGAATCTTTCAACCGTGCAGCACCACTTGCGACGCCGACGCCGATTGCGGTCCCGTCCTTGATGCGCGCTGATGCCGCCGTGGTGATTTGCGCAACCCGATCTAGAATAAGCTGGTAGTCTAGGGTCGGAGGCACAAGCGTAAAAGCCTCGCCCGCAAAAATCACCACGCCGATTCGGTCAGAACGTCGCTGCTTAATGAAATCAGCTAGGGTTTGCTTCGCCGACTCGAGCCGGTTTAACGGCTTCATATCTTCGATCAACATACTATCTGAGACGTCCATTACGATCACGATATCTAAGCCTTCAATGGAACGCTTCAACAAAGCATCTGCCCGTTGCGGCCGGGCCAGCGCTAGAATAAAAAATAGAACTGACACCAACATTAAGGCTTGATTCAGTTTCAGAAAAATCACGCGACCGCGTGGGCTCCATTTACGAAAGCTTTCTACCGAGCTGATTTTTAGCGAGGCCCGTTTTACATTTTTTCGAAGCAGAACAAAGTAACAGACGTAAATCCAGGGAAGCAGCAAAATAAAAGCCCAAGGTTGCCCCCAAAGATACTGACTCACCTTGCATCTCCCGTTGAGGAGTTAAGGCCCTGAGTGCGATCGACGAAGCGGTACATTTTATTAGCCAATTCTAATTTTTCACCGGTCGATAGTTCCTTCTTAGTATTTCGAATTTCTTCAAATTCACTTAAAATTCTTTCGACTTGTAAACGTTCATTTTTGAACATAGACTTTCGCGCTTTAAAAAACTGAACGATTTGTTTATTATCCAGCACGAACATGGGAACTTTAAATACGCGAAGTACGTAAAGGCGAAACGCCTTTTCCAATTCATCAATAGGGTAACCCTGCTTTTCGGCTAGCCTTAAAGTTTTGTAAAATTGCAAATCTGGCTGAATGGCCGAGTCATGGTTCATCAAGTCGGCGATCAGACGTGCGTACCGTGCGGCCTTCATCACCCGAAGCACTAAGGCCGTAAGAAAAAGGATGACCACCGCAACCATTAAAATAAAATAAAGGGTCGGCCATTCTAACGGCAGCGGAAAAATGAAATTGTACGGCTTCTGGGGAGGTTGACCGGGCTGCGGTTTTTCTAAAACCGAAACCGTATTCAACTGCTGGGATCCAAGACTTATTTCATTGGTCCCATCGGTCAAAATGAAATCGGGAAACTGAAGTGGACCCGCCATATAGGTTGTAAACTGCACGTCGAAGGAACGCGGGCTTCGCGCTTCGGCTTTTAAAACTTTTAAAAGGTATTTCGAACTTTCATCTGATTTAACTTGCGCCTTACTAAAGTCAAAAGACTTATTCCAATCGCCATCGCAGTTTAGCAGGGCATGTCGACCCACGGTCAGTTCCTGAGGATTCAATCCTTCAACCTGCGGGATTTCAAGTTTACATTTTACTTGATCCATCAGCGTGGCCTTTTTCGTTTAAAAAAGGCCAACAGCGCTTTGTGGTAATCGTCATTCGCTTCAAATTGGAATGAACTGACTCCCGAACGCCCAAGACTTTTTTGCAGTTTATCGAAGTCGGATTTAAATCGACTTTTCATTTCTTCCCGAAACGCGGGATTTGCCGTGTCGAGCAGTAATGTTTCTTGCGATTCGGCATCCCGCAGTTCGATTAATCCTACATCCGGAAAGAGGTACTCGGCCTGATCCGAAACGACGCCCGCAATAATTTCGTGCTTTCTTTCAAGCAAGCGGAGCGAAGAATCAAACTGCGCATCTTTTTCGTTCATGCGAAAATCACTGAGTAAAAATATGGTCGCGCGTTTTTTCAATACTCCGCGAAGATAATCAAGGGCGGAAGAAATTTTGGTGCCGGTCCGTTTTGGCTTGAAGTACAGTAATTCTCGCAAGATCCGGTGCACCTGGGCCCGCCCCTTTTTCGGCGGTACGTAAAGTTCAACTTCATCAGAAAAAAGGAGCAACCCGACCTGATCGTTATTTTTCACGGCGCTGAACGCCAAGGTTGCGGCGACGTAAGTTAGAGTTTCACCTTTGAAAAAGTTTTTCGAACCAAAATCCTGCGAACCACTGACATCGACGGTTAACATCAATGTCAGCTCGCGCTCTTCTTCGTAGGTCTTGATATAGGGTTTACCGGCGCGCGCCGTTAAGGCCCACGAAATGGCGCGAACGTCATCGCCGGCCACGTATTCGCGAAAATCAGAAAAAGTCATTCCTTGGCCTTTGAACTGAGTATGGTATTCGCCCGAAAAAATATTGTTCACCATCTTGCGGGTGTCAATTTCGATACGTTTTACTTTTTTCAGAATATCGGCGGGAACCGTCACTTCACTTTACCCCGTTACTTCGATGGCAGATAATATTTCTTTGATCATATCATCTTGCTTTAAATTCTCAGCTTCGGCTTCGTAGGTCAGAATCAGTCGGTGACGTAAAACTTTATAAACGACGGCTTTGATATCTTCGACGGTAACGAAGCCTCGACCGCGTAAAAACGCGTGGGCTTTCGCCGCCCGAATTAGACTAATACTGGCCCGAGGCGAACCACCCACCGCGATGAGTTTTTGCAATCGACCTAGTCCGTAGACGGTCGGTTCCCGGGTCGCCATGATCAAATCCACAATGTAATGCTTTACTTTTTGGTCGACGTAAATTTGGTCGACAACGTTCACCGCCGTTAGTAACTGCTCTTTCGAAATGACCGTATTAAGTACGGGCTTTTCGTTGGTTCCCATTCGAGAAAGAATTTCAAGCTCTTCGGTTTTCGTTGGATAATCAACATTAATTTTGAACATGAATCGATCCATCTGCGCTTCTGGAAGTGGGTAGGTTCCCTCTTGCTCAAGCGGGTTTTGCGTGGCCAAAACTAAAAACGGATGATCTAACTTGTAAGATTGTTCACCGATGGTGACCTGTTTTTCAGCCATTGCTTCTAGTAAAGCTGACTGAACTTTCGCCGGTGCGCGGTTAATTTCGTCGGCTAAGACGATGTTTGAAAAAACCGGGCCCTTTTTAGCGGTGAATTCGCCGGTCTTTGGATTAAAAATCATCGTTCCGATTAAGTCTGTAGGTAATAAATCAGGCGTAAATTGAATCCGGTGAAACATCAACGAAATAGTTTGGGCCATCGTTGAGATCGTTAAAGTTTTTGCAAGCCCCGGCACCCCTTCAAGTAAAATGTGACCACCCGTAAGTAAACCCATGGTGATGCCTTCGATCATTTCTCGTTGTCCGACGATAATTTTGTTCATTTCGTTCATCATCAGCGAAACGAATAAACTTTGCTCTTTGACCTTTTGGTTCAAAGCCATGACGTCAATTTCTGCCATTCTATCTCCTT
>CAXSEH010000118.1:0-9763 GCA_964236345.1 uncultured Bdellovibrionales bacterium | reverse complement strand
CTAATACCACGATATCATTGTGGAAAATTTAAATACTTCGGGCAACAAGTGTAAGCCAGATCAATCGACGAAGGTCTGTAAGAACCTCGAAAAGTTTTGGACTTCAGGACTAAGGTCGGTGAATTACTGAATAAGTTGGACCTGAATGGTGCGGGTACTGACCTGCCCTTGATCGTCAACCAAACTAATTTCGTATCGACCCGGAGATAATTCGGCCATCATCGTTTCACTAGGAATAGATTCTCCCAACGGCTTTTGATTTGCGAACCAGAAAACTTTTTGAATTTCTTGATCTACCTTCGCCTTGAACGGGATTTTTTCGTAACCCAATTTATCGTTAAATCGAACCGAATAAATAAGGTCAAGCTTTGGAGACACAATTTCGGGAACTGAAGCTTGACCGTGGTCGCCATCACAACCCGCTTCAAACGGGGGAGCTTTTTTATAAGGTATGCCAAACTTTACGAATAATTGCACAATGTCGCTCGGCCAAAATTCGTAAACTTGTTTCTGCGTGGTCGTGACCTCGTCAAAGTGGCAAAGCCTGTGACCGTTTTTTTTCGAGACCAAATATTCTCGGTGAACCTGGCATTCGTCGATCGGTGATATTCCCGGGTTAAACCACGTTTTTTTAAGATGCGGACAGGCACCGCGACTAAAGCCATCGGTGAACGAACAGACGTCCGTAGATTTTATTTTTAAACCCATGGGTAGTTCCCAATCGGCAGCTTTCAAAAGCCCTTTGCCTTTAAGTAAATCAACGATATCAAAAAATAAAGGCGCGGTCATTTCACGCCCCACCAGCGCGGGATTCGCCGAGTTATCAAAATTTCCCAACCACACCACCAAGACATGATCACCAATAACTCCGGCCACCCAAGCATCACGAAAACCGTAAGACGTTTCCGTTTTCCAAGCTACCGAAAGTTTTGTCTTGCTTACTTCGTCTAACAAAAAGCTTTCAGACCGAATATTTTTTTTCAACATATCCAAAATCATAAAACTTGATTCTGCAGAAAAAATTCTTCGCTCTTTTATTTTTTCGTTTGTACTTAAGTTCCAACGTAGGGGCGCCCACTTCCCAAGATGACTTAAGGCCGTGTAAAGACCAGCAAGACGAACAGGGCCGCGAAAGTTCCGCCCGAGCGACGATAAAATAACTTTGGATTTGTTTTTCTTAGATCTAAGAATCGCGCAACCGACCTTCCCGCCGTGCTTGAAGCAAGAATGGTTAGAAAACTTTGCAACCACGCGGGAGGTTGGTAGCTGAAATCGCCAAAAATTCTTTTCCAATTTTTCATAATATTCTCTTAGATTAACGGATTTTAGAAGAGAGCAGATCTTGATAAATTAAAATTCCTACAGGCCTTAACGGAGTCGTTGAAGTTTGATCCAACACGATAAGCATTTGGATACGAAACTGCTCCATCAGGAACAAGGCTTTCTCGGCCAATTCCCCCGCATCAATGGTTCGTGGAGATTTGGACATCACGTCCGCGGCCTTTTTGGTAAAAGGGTTTTCGTCTTTCTCAAGTAATCGTCGAATGTCGCCGTCGGTAATCACGCCACAAAGTTCGCCTTGCTCATCAAGTACAACCGCCGCTCCGCGAACGCTTTGATGAGTCATGGTCGTAACCACTTCTTTGATCGTCGTTTCTTTTTTAACGAACGGTAACGCCGAGCCCTTTTGCATAACTTCTTTGACCCGCATCAATTTCGCACCCAATGAACCGGCCGGATGTAATTCGGCAAAATTTTCAGATTTAAAACCGCGCTTGTACAAGACCGACATGGCCAGGGCATCGCCCATCGCAAGGGTGGCCGTGCTTGATGAAGTCGGCGCAAGATTTAACGGACACGCTTCTTTTTCAACCGAAACATCTAACGTAATTTTCGCAGCCATCGCTAGGGTGCTATTGGCTTTACCCGTCAACGCGATCAGTAAGATACCCTGACGGCTTATGAAATTTAGCACCGAATTGAGTTCGGCGGCTTCCCCACCGTAAGAAAGCGCGATGACTAAGTCTTCTTTGGTCATTACGCCTAAATCTCCATGGCTACTTTCGGCAGGATGAAGATACAAAGATGGAGTTCCCGTACTTGAAAAAGTGCTGGCAAGCTTCCGCGCGATTTGCCCGGATTTACCAATGCCGGTTAAAATCAATTTACCTTTGCAAGATAAAATCATTTCGACCGCCGCTTCGAATTTTGCATCAATCCGAGGAATCAAATTAAGAATGCTGTCGGCCTCGATCTTTAAAGTTTGCTGAGCCGTTTTAATAACATCAGACATATTAACCTTTCTGATGGGCCGCTTTAACAAAAGCCGCAAATAAGGGATGAGGACTTAAGGGCTTAGACTTAAACTCAGGATGAAATTGCACGCCGATGAACCACGGATGCTTCACGTTTTCTAAAATTTCGACCAAATTTCTTTCCTTATTCACGCCCGTGGCTCGTAAGCCATTTTTGTCGAATAGATCTATGTATTTATTGTTGAATTCAAAACGATGGCGGTGTCGTTCCGAGATTAAAGTTTTCTTATAAATTTTTAAAGCCAAACTTCGGGGAGCTAAAGAGCAAGCAAAGGCCCCAAGCCGCATCGTTCCGCCCTTGTCGACTTTACCTCGCTGTTCAACCATCGAATCGATCACGACATTTCCGCCGCGTTTTCCTTCGCCGATAAATTCCCGCGAAGTGGCATCTGAGATTCCGCAAACATTACGGGCAAACTCGATGGCCGCAAGTTGCATCCCAAAACAAATTCCAAAAAATGGAACCTGCTGTTCGCGCGCATACTGAATTGCGGTAATTTTACCTTCAACTCCACGTGTGCCAAAACCTCCTGGCACTAAAATTCCCTGGGCTTGCGCCAAAAGGCCTCGAACATTCTTCGAGTTCAATTTTTCCGAATCAACATAGATAATTTCAAGTTTCACTCGATTAGCAAGACCACCGTGCACTAATGATTCGTGCAAAGATTTGTAGGATTCTTTTAAATCCACATATTTTCCCACAATTGCAATTTTAACCGTAGCCGTGGGGGCGCTTTGAATGCTGGCAATCTTCTTCCAACCGGCGATGCTGTAATTAGTTTTTTTCAAATCAAGACACTGGACCACAAGACGGTCCAGTCGTTCCGCGTGAAGCGCTAAAGGCACGTCGTATATACTGCTAGAATCTTTTGCCGAAATGACGTGGTCTTTTTTAATCGAACAAAATAGTCCAATTTTAGATTTAAGCTGATCGTCGATCGTTTTTTCGCTACGACAAATTAAAAAATCCGGCTGCAAACCAATTTCGCGTAATTCTTTAACCGAGTGCTGCGTGGGTTTACTTTTTAACTCACCCGCCACCGCGATGTAGGGAACGTAGGTCACGTGCACAAGGGCCGTATTTGTAGGACCAAGTTCAAGGCGCATTTGCCGAATGGCTTCGAAGAACGGCTGCGCTTCGATGTCGCCCACGGTTCCGCCAATTTCAACGATGGCAATTTCACTTCCTTGTGCTGCCGCGTAAGCCCGAGATTTAATTTCATCCGTGATGTGGGGAATGACTTGAACGGTCCCGCCCAAATAATCGCCACGTCGTTCACGCGCGATAACGGTGTCGTAAATTTGTCCGGCACTGACGGAGTTCGCTCGAAGCAACGAAACATTCGTAAAACGCTCGTAGTGACCCAAATCTAAATCGGTTTCGGCGCCATCGTCGGTCACGTAAACTTCCCCGTGCTGAAGTGGCGACATCGTACCTGGGTCGACGTTTAAATAGGGATCAAACTTCATGATGGTCACCTTAAATCCGCGCGCTTCTAGCAAAGATCCAAGGCTTGCCGCCGTTAGCCCCTTCCCGATGGAAGAAACCACGCCGCCCGTTACGAAAATAAATTTTTGCTTTACACGTTTTTTAAGCGCTGATGCAGTAGAGTTTGATCTCTTTTTCAGGGCCGATTTTCTTTTTTGTGCCATGACGGCACTTTAGCAGCTACTTCAACAAGGCTTCAAGCTTTTGCAAATCTTCTAACGTATCAACACCGTACGTCGCCCGATCGACTTTCAAAACTTTTATTTTGGCCCCTAGATAAAGCGCACGAAGCTGCTCGAGGCTTTCATATTTTTCGATCTCTGCCTGAGGAGATGAACAAAATTTTTGCAAGAAAGCGCGTGAATAACCGTAAAGACCAATGTGCTTCAAAGAGGTTTGTAAAACTCCGCCGAGGGCTTTTTCGGTTTCGCGGGAATAGGGGATGGCAAAGCGGCTAAAGTAAATGGCTTCCGAGTTTTGATTGGTGATGACTTTTACGGCATTTCGGTTATCGAGATCGCCGAGGCTGAGCGGATGGGCTAAAGTGGCCATATCCAGTTTTGCGTCCAGTAAAAAAGCGTCCGCTAAAGGATCAATGTAGGTCTGATTGATCAAAGGCTCGTCCCCTTGAATATTTAACACCACATCAAAGTCCAAATCCCGAGTAGCTTCAAAAAGCCGATCCGTTCCCGTCGCGCACTCGGCGCGGGTCATCAAACATTCAACATTTATTTTTTCACAAAGCTGCTGAATGCGCGCATCGTCCGTCGCTACAAAGATTTTTTGAATCTTCGAGCTCGTTCGAGTTCCTTCGACCACCCACTGCAGAAGCGGCTTCCCTTTTAATTTTTCTAATGGTTTACCCGGAAAGCGGGTCGAGCCGTACCGGGCCGGAATTACGGCGATGATCTTCAGTGATTTACTGTTCATCATTCTTAATCCAATTGCGAAAAATATGTTCTTCAAACTCTTTACAACCTTGGCGCGTCTGGGCAGAAACCGCGTAAACTTCATCGACCCTAGATTGTTTTTTGATCCGTGCAATCGCCTTCGCCTGATCATTCTTAGAAAACTTGTCGGCCTTCGTTAGACCGATCGCCACCGGAATATCGATTTTCATAACAAATTGCGCGATGGTCTCTTCGTCATCGGACCAGTCCCGCGCCATATCCATCAACAAAACCAACCCTGCAAGCTGGGGCCGCTGACTTAAATAATTTTGAACCATTTTTCGCCAAGTGGCTAATTCTTCATTCCCACGTGAGGCGTAACCGTAACCAGGCATATCCACGATAATGTAACTATCCCCCAGCGCGAAAAAATTTAACAATCTGGTCTTACCGGGCGATTGACTGACCTTAGCTACTTTTTCATTGGCCCATACGTTAATGAGGGAAGACTTCCCGGCGTTCGAGCGACCGGCAAAGGCCACTTCTTTCATATCGCCTTCTGGAAAATCTTTCATTTTCACGGCGCTCTTTATAAATGTCATCCGGGTCGGTTTAGCCATAACCGAACCTAACCTCTTTTTAAAAAATTCTCAATTCTTAGATGAATTCTTTTTTTTGAGAATGATTTCACGCCAGAACGGATTAAACCCGGGCTCATCCGCCGGAATTGAAGTCCGATTCTTGAACTACGGTAAGACAGAAACAATCAAACAAGATCACTCGGGGGATCCATGTCACAATACCAAATCGAACTTTTAGACAGCACAAACCAAAAATGGGAGATCGCCGACTACGCCAACATCGGTAGCGATTCAACCTGCGGCATCCAAATTCAGGCCGACGACGCCGAAGCCCGCCACGCCCGTCTGGAAATAAAAGATCAAAAGTTAATTCTGAAAGATCTTAGATCCGTTGCGGGAACCTTCGTGAATGGCGCACAAATTTTGGAAGCCATATTAAAGGATGCCGACATCATTACGTTAGGAAGTTTAGACTTCGTGGTTCACGATTTACAGGTTAAGAAAAAAGAATTTCCGTTAACTAGTCAAAATGAATATTGGAACGAGCAATTGAAGAGTCTGGCGTCGGTCGCCCAGTCGAAGCATCCCGTTTTGTTGCTGGGCCCTTCCGGCGCCGGTAAAGACGTCATCGCGCAAACTCTGCATAGTGGTTCGGGTTTACCGGACGCGCCGTTTTTAAGCGTGAATTGTTCAGCGCTAACCGAAACCCTGGTTGAAAGTGAACTGTTTGGTCACGTTAAGGGAAGTTTTACCGGCGCGATCGCGGATCGTAAAGGTGCCTTCGAATCGGCGCGTGGGGGGACTTTATTTTTAGATGAAATTGGGGACCTTCCTTACGGACTGCAAGCGAAATTGTTAAGAGCCCTTGAAAATAACGAAATTCGTCCGGTCGGTAGCGATAAGTCGATTAAAACAAATGTTCGCATAGTCGCGGCCACTCACCAAAATCTTTACCAAAAAATCCGTGAAGGAAATTTTCGATCTGATTTATTTTACCGTCTTAATGTAATTACGATTGAAGCTCCGGCTTTGAAAGAACGCCTTGAAGATTTCGATGAACTTCTTTACTACTTCGCAAAGCAAATGCGGGTGCGATTTTCCCACGCGGCGATTCAGGGGCTGAAGAAACACGACTGGCCGGGTAATATCCGTGAACTTCGCAATTTAGTCGCTCGGGCGTCGGCCTTGTACCCTAAGGAATACATCGATGAACGACATCTTGATATTCTTTTGAACAAGAAAGAAAAGTTAGCGCACGCTCAGACCGGGGTTAGTTACGCAACCAGCGACAATAATCAAATGTCGGTCATCAAAGAAATTGAAAAGCAAATGATTCTGAAAAGACTTGCGGCGAACCAGGGTAATCAAAAAAGAACGGCCATGGATCTAGGAATGCCGAAGTCGACTTTGCACGATCGCATTCGCAATTACGAAATTGATATGGATCAATTTAAGGTTTAATTATAAAAGAATTTAGTAAAACTTTTCGCACTTGGCCCCTGGTCAAGTGTGAATTAATCGCTTGTCGAAATTGGTCGCAAAGCTCTTGCTTTCCTTTGACCGTGATTAAATCATCGTAGGTTTTTTCTTCGCTAATCCGCAACAGTAAATCTTTGAATTCAGCTTCGCGGTCCTTAATCTCGATGATCGCGTCGGATGACAGGCCTTCCACATTTAATTCCAGGGCCAGCATGGGCGATGGGCCAGAGCTGTCCGATGCCTTCAAATTAATGAACATCTTTGAAAGCGTAACGATATTTTTAGAAAATTTTGGATTATCGTAAAAGGCTTCAACTTCGGTTAGCGGATTGTAATCGCGAACTTCTCCGCCTAAATCTGCAAAAGAAGTCATAAAAAGTTTTTGATCCAGAAAACTTTTTTGTACCTTCCAAGTTACAAATAAAAGTGCCGCTACTCCAAAAAAGGTCACCCAAAATAACAAAAATTGCTTGGGGTTCGCCTTGTAACTAAAGATAACTAAAATACGTTCCTTCAAAGTAATTTCGGATTCGGCTAAAACGTGAAACGCTTCATCCATGACCGACAAATTACTGATTGATGCTGTTAATTTTATATCGCTTAATTCTTGTAAAAATGTAGGATCTTCGGCCGCGATGGCTTGATCAATTTCATCTACGCTAAGTATTTCGGTATCGGACCCTTGCGGGTGCCCATTCTGACCAATCACATTGGCTAGCTTTTGGTCCTTATTTTCAGACATGAATTAAGGTTAATCGCTGTCGTTCCTAAAATCCAGAATTTTATGGTCCAGTGAAAGCTTAATTCCATTCACGAGCGTCACCATGTTGAACTAAAATATTTTAATGAGTCACAACCGGCAAAGCTATTTTAGCTACTTTGGATTGAAAATAATTTTGATTAGCCTGTTTTGTTTTGCGTGTTCAACACCGATTCCAATCAGAAACGTACATACGGATCCGATTTTCCCGGCGGTTGTTCCACCGAAAACACCGCACGCTGCCGAAATTGCCAAGCCGAAAATTTCTGATGCCGAGCGCGAAAAAATAAATGCCGCGTACGAGCTAGGTCCCATGACTCCGCAAGAGATTCAGAAATATGCCTACGAGCTTGGCCTAGATCCAAAAAAAGATTTATCGCGTGACCAAAAAATTCAAATTGATCAGCGCAAAAAGTTACGATCCTACGAACGCGGCTTAGATTCGCAAAAAGAACGCCTGCAGTACTCTAAGGTTCTACCGTGGTTAAGTTCCGACGAAGAAAAAATTGAATTCTTAATTATTCCTTCGCTAGAAGGCCGACAAGCTTGGATTAATAAAAACAAAATTTGGTCGCGCGCCAAGAATCTAAAAGATTACACCGACGTCATGGAATCTCAAGACATCGCCGTCGGTATGCCATCTGATTACGTTAAAAAGTCTTGGGGCGAACCCGAAAATGTGGAAATAAGCGGAAATGCGATTTATAAAAACGAACGCTGGAAATATCTGAAACAGGTTTCGACTCCACAAGGATACCGACAAGAAAAACGCTACGTCTATTTTGAAGGCGGACGGGTCGTCGGTTGGGAAACCGAATAAAATTTCTTTAGTGAGCTTCATCCCAGTTGTTGCCGATCGAATAATTTACCTTTAACGGAACCTTCAGTTGCGCAACGTTTTCCATCGCGTTTTTTATGACGGTCACTTGCGATTCTAATGCTTCTTCGGTTCCTTCAAAAATGAGTTCATCATGTACTTGCAGAAGCATAGCGATTTTAAGAAGAGGCTTCACTTCAATCATCGCAAGCTTTACTAAGTCGCTGGCCGTCCCCTGTATGGGCGCATTAATCGCCGCGCGTTCGCCCGATTTTTTGATCATGACATTTTTATTATCTAATTCCGGAATATAACGGCGACGACCAAATAATGTTTCGACGTACTTCTTTTCGTGAGCTTCTTTGATGGTATTCTCGATGTAGTCGCGAATACCACTAAATTTATTAAAATACCTTTCAATAATTTCTGAAGCTTCTTTTCGCGGAATTGAAAGGACGTCGGCTAAACCAAATGCCCCTTGACCATAGGCGATTCCGAAATTAACCGCCTTAGCGATTCGCCGCTGCTCTTTAGTGACTCGGTCTAAATCGACATTAAAAACTTCGGAAGCGGTTGCCGAATGAATATCCAGATCTTCTTGAAATGCTCTAATTAATCCGGCGTCATTTGAAATGTGAGCAAGAACCCGAAGTTCGATTTGCGAGTAATCGACCGACAGCAGTTTCATTCCTGGAGCCGCGATAAAGGCCTTTCTTACTTTCTGACCCTTTTCGGTTTTGATCGGAATGTTTTGCAAATTCGGGTCCGTACTTGAAAAGCGACCGGTGGCGGTCAATGCCTGGTTGTAATGCGTGTGAACCCGTCCGTCACTATCCGCCATTGTGGGTAAAGCATCCACGTAGGTCGATTTTAGTTTTGCTACCTCTCGGTAATGAATAATTTCTTTTCCGATAGGATGCTCGAGTCGTTCCAAAACATCGTTGTCAGTTGAATACCCGGTCTTCGTTTTCTTTAACGAAAGCAGACCCATTTTTTCAAACAGTATAGTTCCTAATTGCTTTGGCGAAGCGATGTTGAATTTTTCTTTGGCCATTTCGTAAATTTTGACTTCTTGCCCAGATAGTTCAAGCGATAGTTCTTCAGAAAATTTTTTCAAAAACCCAATGTCTAGGGCAATGCCCCGACGCTCCATTTGGTACAGTATCGGGATGATGGGCTTTTCTAACTTATCGTAAACAAACATCAAATCTTTTTCTTCAATTTCTTTCTTAACCACATCGTCGATTTGCAATAAAGTTTGGTATAAGTTTTTAAATTGATCAACCTCGGTTAAGGTGTCGTCTTGCGGAATATCTTTTTTCAAAAAATAAGTCGACAATTTTTCGACGTTTGAGCTATCGGCCGCACGCAAAATGTAAGCGCCTAACATTAAATCCCAATCAAGGCGTAGTCCCGTTTCAAATTGCAAACC
>CAXSEH010000117.1:0-9896 GCA_964236345.1 uncultured Bdellovibrionales bacterium | reverse complement strand
ATTAAGTCCGCGCAGTACGTGTAGTTCGGAAGCTCCCGTTTGGTAATTTTTAACGAAATTGTGAACCGAGATGAGCGTAGCTGAATTATCCATTTTTTAAACCCTCGATGACTTCCAGTCGACTGCCGCGTATTGCGGGCGATAAGGTGGCTAAGAAACAAATAAACAAGGTCGACGTACTGATAATCAATAAATCAAGCCACCTGACTTGGACTTCGATTCGGTCGATCTTGTAAACCGCTCCGGAAATAAGCGCGTAATAATTTTGTAAAAACATGAAACCCAAACACAACATATATCCCAAAAAAAATCCGATCAAAACTCCCCCCAGGCCAACGATTAATCCTTGCCCTAGAAAAACGAATCTGATTTTCATTGGACTCAAACCCAATGTTTTTAAGATAGCGATATCCGAATATTTTTGCCGAATGAAAACGTAAAGCGTACTCGATATATTAAACGCGGCGACGATCACGATAATCAACACGACGAAAAAAATGATCGCACGCTCTATTTTGACCGCCTCAAATAAATTTCGGTTCACGTCATTCCAGTCCATGATAGAAAATCCTGAGCCCAATTTGTCAATGAGGTTCATAGATGCGCTTCCGGATTCGTTACGATTATTAAGCTTGATGAAGGCCCCGGTATAACGATTACCAATTTCCGTCAAAATTTGCAGGGCTTTCAAATCACCCAAAACCAGTCGGTCATTCCATTCATTCTTGCCGAAGTCCATGATGCTCGAAACGATAAATTCTTTTGACTGACGACGAAAGCCCGACGAATCGAAAGGCGTCGACAGGGGGACGACAACGTATATTTTTTCGCCAACTTTGATATCAAATTTTTTCGCTAAGCCCTGTCCAATGGTAATGTGATCTGCGTCCAGTTTCAGTTCGCCAGATTTAACCCGGTGTTGAATTCTAAGAACTTTATTTAATTCGGTTAGTTCAATCCCTTGAAACAACACGCCCGAAACTTGGCCCTTACGGGCGATAACCGCTTCGGCATAGCCAAACCGGGCCATGGCCTGTATGCGGGGTTCGATTTCTTTTAGTTTTTTAGAAAATTGCGTCCACTCATCGACGAGTTTTCCCCGTCGTACGATCTGCATGTCGCCGGTCACGTCGGTCATGGCGTTCTTCAAAGTTTCTTCATAACCACTCATCACCGCCATCGAAGCCACCAGAGCGGCGACCCCTAAAATCAACCCGATGAACGAAAGTGGCGCGGATCCACCAAATAAGATCTGTTTTGAGAAAAGCAGGCGGTACGCCAACCAAAAATAAAGACGCATTAAAGTTCATCCCCGGCTTCGGCTTGCGTTCCCAAGGTTCCTGATAACTGCGCTTTAAGGTAAGACATAATGAATGAGTCTAAATCGCCATCCATAACATCGTTCACCTGATTGGTTTGGTGGGTCGTACGGTGATCTTTGACCATCTGGTAAGGGTGCATCACGTAGGAGCGAATTTGCGAGCCCCACTCATTCGCTTTCTTAAGCGAATTCATCTCGTCTTTTTCGCGATTTCTTTTTTCGATTTCTTTTTCGTAAAGGGCTGCCTTCAACATTTTCAAAGCCTTTTCCCGATTCTGAATTTGTGAACGTTGAGTTTGGCAAGACACGACAATCCCCGATGGCAAGTGGCGCATCCGAACCGCCGAATCCGTTTTGTTGACGTGCTGACCGCCGGCGCCGCTTGAGCGATAGGTTTCAACAACCAAATCATCGCTTCGAACTTCTATATTGATATCATCATCAACTTCTGCCCATACTGAAACCGATGCGAAGGACGTGTGGCGACGGGCATTCGAATCAAATGGCGAAATGCGCACCAATCGATGAACGCCCGCTTCCGACTTCAAATATCCGTAAGCGTATTCGCCCGAAATTAAAAGCGTGCAGGATTTGATTCCGGCTTCTTCACCATCTGTCATGTCGAGAACTTCGCAGCGATATCCGTGTTTGTCGGCGTAACGCGTGTACATCCGTAAAAGCATGGCGGCCCAGTCGCAACTTTCCGTTCCGCCGGCGCCAGAGTTAATCGACAGGTACGTACTGTTTGCGTCGAGCTCTCCGCTTAAAACTCTTTTCAATTCCAAATCGTCACCGATTTTTTTGATGGCTTTAATTTCCGACTTCACTTCTTTAAATGATTCTTCATCACTAGCTTCAACGGACATTTCAAGTAACACTTTAGAATCTTCAAGACGGCTGTTAAAAGTTGTCCATTCGGCGACCGCTTTTTCCAAAATTGATTTTTCTTTGTTCAGCTTTTGCATTTCTTGGGGCTTCCCCCACAGATCGGGATTTTCCGAAGCTAAAGCAAGTTCGTCCAGGCGTTTTTTTTTCTTGTCGAGGTCAAAGATACCCCCGTAACTCGGACGAGAATTTTTCGAGCAACGTGATTTCTTTTTTAATTTCGGAAAGTTCGGCAACTAGTGACATAATTAACCTTCATTTAACTTCTTAAAGCATTGATCTTGCAAGCGAAACATCCGCAATTCTTCGGCTTTTGATAATTCGTGATCGTATCCAAGCAGGTGCAGCAATCCATGAGTCAGCATGTACAGAAATTCTTGCTCCAAGGAATGCCGCTGTTCGCGCGCTTGCATTTTCAGCACATCCAAACAGAACAGCAGCTCGCCGAGGGATTTCGGATCGCCCGAATGGAAACTGAGCACATCCGTCGGCTTATTTTTTTTGCGAAATTTGAAATTTATTTTTTTCATTTCGCTTTTTTGAAGGAAAACTAAGGTCACCTCGGTTTTAAGTCTCAAAAGCTTTTTGTTACGCAATCTCTTTTTCAATAATTGCTTTTGAAGCTTAACAAAAAACGCTTCGAGTCTTCGGAAATTCAATTCTTTGCTTTTATTGACAACAATCAGCTTCATCATTCAAGGTCATTATATGCCCCAACCCCCTCGAACACTCAATACTTTTGAAGCCCTAAACGAAGTCGTTTTAGCCTTGCGCGGCCCCGGAGGCTGCCCTTGGGACATCGAACAAACCCACCAATCTTTAGCGCCTTATGCCATTGAAGAAGTTTTCGAAATGGTGGAAGCGCTTGAAAGTGGGGATGACATCCACTTGCAAGAAGAATTGGGAGACGTCCTTTTTCAGGTCATTTTGCACGCTGGCATGGCAAAGGAACGAAAGGCATTCGACATCTTCGATGTCATTGAAGGGATAAGTTCAAAGATCGTCCGACGTCACCCCCATGTTTTTTCGAATCAAAAAGTAACCGGAACCGAAGAAGTTTTAAAAAATTGGGACGAAATTAAAAAACAAGAAAAACTAAATAATCCCCGAGCGACGTCAAAACTTGCGATTGATGTCTCGCCTGGGATGCCCGCCCTGCAGCGAGCCCAAAAGATCGGTCAAAAAACTGAAAGAATGAAATTTGATTGGGAAAAACCCGTCCAGGTATTAGAACAATTGAAAGCTGAAATCGATGAGCTCGAAGAAGTCATCGCGGCGGGATCAGATCCATCGAAGGTGCAGCATGAAATGGGTGACGTGCTGTTTTCGGCGGCCCAGCTCGCTAGACACTTAAACACCGAACCCGAAGCCGCACTTCGAGAGGCCAATCGGAGATTTCTAAAACGATTTCAAAAAATGCTAGAGTTAGGAAACGTCTCAAGTAAGGAATTCACGGACTTAAGGTCGACGCAGAAAGAAGAACTTTGGCGGCTAGCAAAGAAGTCGACCGGCTAAAGGTCGGTGAGACTAAATTTAGTGTTATTTAATATAAAAAATGTTTTAGAATACTGGCATGGAACTATCGATAACTTTAGCCGCGCAGTATGAAATCGGTAACTATGCCGAACTTCTAGAACAGGTTTGCAAATTTGTTCAAGAAGAAATCCGTTCTTCTTCCTTACCGCCCCTACCCATTTTTACATTTTGGCTCGAGAACGGTAATCAATTTACCGGGGTCCCTTTGCGAATCATTGGTAAAGACGCGAACAAGTTTGTTTCCCTTATCAGTTCTGATCCAATCGAAAGACCAATCACCACAATCATCATTCCATATTTTAAAATTCAGAGTATCCAAATTCAGCAATCCGAAGCTATCTTGGGTATCTTGATGAAGCGCGAACAAACGATGCACCAAAATCTGAAGCTCGTGACATTAGCTTCGATCCGCAATCGTTTTGAGGTTAAGTGGAAAAATGTCGCGACGAAAAATGAACTTCTTCCCTATGTTTATTTCAATTGGGACGAGGTTGGAAATTCAGAATTTGAAAAACAAAATATCGTTACGATTTCAAACGCGCTTATAAAAGCGATTGATCAAGTCACCCAAAGCGAAACTAAGCGGAACATTTTTAACAAGTTACAAACTTTACAGATTTCAAATGCGCCCTTAAAGGACATCCAAATTGAAAAACAAGGAGCCTTTCTTTATTTGCGAGCTAATTTTTTACGAGCTCCCTCGCTGAGCATCGAAAAAGAACTGTTTGTTTTATTGAACGATTCATTGATGACATAATGTTGCGATTTCGCATTTAAAGTTATTAGTTAAACATTTCAACACTTTACTCAACTTTTCGAGGCGAATTTTACGCAAACTGCGTAACTCTTTTTCAGCCAACATTTTTTTTTACACTTCGATGAATTTTTTTTAACTGTATTTACGCACACTTAGCCCGCCCCATTATCATACGTCGACATTTTATACCTTGTTGTTCCAGCTACTTACCGCGCGATTCGTGCTTTCATTTCGAACCCGATATTCTGTAAACACGACTAAAGATTTGGTCGAGGTTAAGACGATAGGTAGTTGTGATTATCCAGGAGGATAAGATGAAAATGAGCATTCGGATGACAATATTAGCAGGAAGCTTAATCGCTTTATGCGCCTGTGAAAAAGGTGGCGGCAATTTTAATATCGCGTCTGACTCTTCGCAATTTCAACAGTCAGCGACTTTCGAGCCGCGTAAACTTGACGTGTTATTCGTCGTCGATAATTCCGGATCGATGAAAGCATCACAAACTTCGCTTGCGCAAAACTTTCCATCTTTTATCAATTACTTTAAAGCGAAGGGCTACGATTTCAAAATTGCTATTACCACGAGTGACGCCTATTACGGCGAACAATTTGTAAACGCGGGTTGTTCTTTATGTAACGCTCAACAAACGCAATTTCGCGCGAGCTCGGACGCAACGAATGGTATTCCGCTGCGAGTATTAACAAATTCAACACCAAACTTAGAAAACGTTTTTAAAGCCAACGTGCAAGTCGGCATCAACGGTAGCGGCGACGAGCGTTCCTTTTCAAGCTTCAAGGCCGCCCTAGGAAGTTCTTTAAATGTTGGGTTTCACCGTAGCGATGCTTACCTTTCGGTTATTTTAGTTTCCGATGCGGATGATTTTTCTCACGACGATATTGATTTAAACGAAAGTTACGCTCAGCCAACATTGCATGCGATTACTACTTACGTGGATTTTTTAAAGTCGTTTACCGGTGGTTTCCCGACGCGTGATTTTTCAGTTTCAACTATTGGCGTGCTGGATGATGCTTGCAAAACTCAGCTTTCAAGCGGTGGCGAAAGAAAGATTTCAAATCGATATATGGAACTTTCGGATTCAACGGGCGGAACCAAAAATTCATTGTGCGCTCCGTTTGACACTGTTCTGAACAATATCACGGCTTCAATCGCTTCGAATACGCAGGCTCAATTTCAACTTTCTCGGTCGCCGGTAGTCTCATCAATTCGGGTGATCGTTGACGGTATCGTGGTTCCGCAAAGTGATACTAACGGTTGGACTTACAATTCGACAATTCGAACAATTACCATACACGGTACTTACAGCCCGCAAGCCGGATCAAATATTACAATTAACTTTGACCCAGAGTCAGTGAACTAAGGAGAGATGAGTATGATTCACCCTGAAACCGGATGGTACGTTCTTATTGGCGATCAAAAATACGGACCTTACGATTACAAGATTATGATCCATATGATGCAGACAAACCAGCTGATGGATTATAGCTACGTTTGGGCCGAGCATTTAGAAAGTTGGACTCAAGTCAGCAACCTTGAGGAGTTTAGTAAAGACCGCTTTGATCAGTTATTGAAAAAAGAATCAGAATACTTAGGTTCCTTTATTCAAAGACGCGCAAATCGATCCGACGTAAAGATACCTTTGCTTGGCCATAACTCGACTCGCTTCTTTGACGGCGAACTGATTTCGGTTTCGGAAAACGGTGGTATGTGCATGATCAACTCGCCGTTAATCCAGGTTGGCGATCGAATCAAACTTCACCTCAAGCCTTACGGCCAGAACGAGCGCTCATTTAACGTTGAAGCCGAAGTGATTCGAAAAAACTTTTCAAAACAAAGAATTAACGCCAAATCTGGACTTCATTATGCCGTCCGATTTAACGATATACAGTCTGTAGGCTTAAGTCAGATTAAGAAATGGGTCGCGGCCTAGGCGCGCATTTAGTAGGCGGCGTAGGCGCGCAAATGGATTTTTAAATAATTACTTTTTTAAGTAGTACAACGAGGAGGATTTTATGGTTTTCTTAAATTTCATTCAACAAGCAGGTGTTGTTGGCTGGACGATTCTGTTAACGGGCGTCATCGGAATCGCATTGGTGATCGAGCGAACCCGTACCCTTTACTTTTCATACGGAATGAACGTTGATGAATTTACAAATAAAATTCAAACCCTCGTTTTAGGTAAGAAGAATGAAGAGGCCATTATTGCTTGCGCGCAACTTGAAAAAAAGCCTCTAGCCCGCGCTTTCAAATTAATTTTAGAAAAATCTGATCGCGATGACGAAACTATTTTCCAAGCACAAGACATCGCAATGTCTGAAGTAGTCCCGCTTTACACAAGACGTCTTCACTATTTATCGATGCTTGCGAACGTCGCGACTTTACTTGGTCTATTAGGTACAATTCACGGTCTGATCTTATCGTTCCAAGCGGTCGCTCAAGCCGATCCAGCACAAAAGCAAGCGATGTTAGCCAGTGGTATTGCCGTATCGATGTACACGACGGCGTTAGGTCTTGCGGTGGCAATCCCTGCGATGGTGACCTACTCGTTTTTAATCGCGCGACAAAATCAACTTTTAGAACAGCTGACTGAAAAATGTTCGAAGTTAACCGAAGTTTTAACAAGTAGCCATATCCCGGGCTTGAATAAAAGTGCGGTCTATCCTGAAACTTCAACGATGCGTCCTAACAAAGCTTTACCGCCAACGTCAGGTTCAAAGGCATCTTAAGCTTTTAGTTTATTTATATTTAAGGAGTTCCCATGGCAGGACGTTACAAACCAAAAATCAATCACAACTCGGAGTTTGAACTCGATCTAGCTCCGTTACTTGCGGTTATGGTCAAACTGGTTCCGGTTCTTTTAGTATCTTCGGCCTTCGTGCAAATGATGATCGTCGAAACCGAACTTCCGCAGGTGGTACAACAAGCCATTCAAGAACAAGATAAAAATCCAAAATCCGCCCAACTGGCCGTCGAACTCAATAATAAAGATGGCGTGCGATTCATCTTAACCGAAAATGACAAGCAAAAGGTTGAAGTCGTTGCCCTAAATTCAAATAAACAGTTCGATCTTCCTGCCGTGCACGCAAAGTTTCAGCAGATGAAACAAAGCCACCCTGAAGTTTTCAAAATTGAACTGAATCCAGACGCTGATGTTCCGTACAAGGAAATCGTCCGCATTATGGATGAAGCTCGCAAATCTCGATCAGCCGACGTGCGCTTTCCGGTGCGCGACGAAAAAACAGGCCTAGAATCAACAACCGATTACATGTTTCCGCAGGTTGTTTTCGCAAATATGATGGACGGATAGTTTATGAAAAGAAAAAGATTTTCAGTTGAGGTTAAAAAGAATCAAACGTTCGGCCTAAACATCACGTCGATGACGGATATGTTTACGATCTTACTTGTGTTCTTACTTCAAACTTATTCAACAAACGATGTACAGATTGATCCCGTCAACGGAGTCAGATTACCCGCCTCTAATACCCAAAAGAACCCGGTCGAAGGAATTAAAATTTCGTTGTCTCCGACTGAACTAAAATTCGATCAACGAAAAATTGCAAGCGTAGAAAACAAAAATATCGAAACTGCTATGATCGATCCGAACGATTCGAACTTTATCAAACCACTCTTTGAAGAACTGCAAAAATTTAATAAAGAGAATGAAAAATCTTTAAAAATCGGAAAAATATTATTTCAAGCCGACCAAGACCTTCCTTATGGTGTCATCCGCAAAGTGATGTACACGGCGTCTATGGCCGGGTTTCCTAACCTGAAAATGGTTACTGTAGTAGGTGAATAAAATGAAAAACTTGATCGCTTTACCAATTCTCATCATCGGCTTTAACTTCCCACACTTGGCCTCAGCGAATCAAGAGCAGACAAAAGGTTTACTTCCAGAAGTTCGACTTAACTCGGCGAACGAAGACCAAAACCAAGAAAAAGCATTTCAATCCGAAGTTCTGATTACCAAAACCGAAAACAAAGCCATTGAATCACTAAACAAAATCTTGGTAAAAAAAAAGGGATCCGCGGACGAGCCTGACCTTTTATTCCGCCTAGCCGAACTTTACATGCGCCGGGCAAAATCTGGTCGTTTCTTTGATCTTAACATCACCTCGGAAAGCCGCCTAAATCGCATAGGCTTACCGAATCAAAAAACCCAAGAAGCGTTAAAAAGCGCGATCACCGTCTATAATCGTATACAAAAAGATTTCCCTAAATATAAAAATTTAGATGCGGTTTATTTTAATAATGCTTTAGCTCACCTGCAAACGAAAAAAACCGACCAAGCCCGAACTCTTTACGATCAAATGTTAACGATGTTCCCAAAGTCGCCTTTGATTCCAGACACTTTACTTGAAGTGGGCGAAATTTATTATTTTCAGCAAAATTTTACCGTCGCCCTTGAAAAATTTAAAGCGATCGAAAAGTTTCCTAAATCAAAAGCCTACCCGTACGGACTTTACAAGTCAGCTTGGTGTTACTATAACTTAAAGCAAACTGATCAAGGTGTTCAGCAACTTTTATCGGTCGTTCGCGAAAACCCGGCTAACAGCGCCGACGAAAAAAAATATAATTTACGCAAGGAAGCCTTAAGAGACCTTACTTTGTTCGTGGGCGAGACCATGCCTCCAGAACAGCTGTTCGGTTTTTTCGAAAAGGTAACAACCGAAAACGAACTGGGCGAATCGATGCTTTCATTGGCCCTGCTGTATGAATCTCACTCGAAATATAAAGAGATTAGCATTTTCACTAAGCAGTTTATCGATAAGTATCCCGACAATCCAAATGCGGTCAAATGTTACGCCAAATTAATCGATTCTAGCGAAACTTTAAAGCAGCGAGATATTGTAATTTCTTACCTTAAAAAGATGGGCGATTTTTGCAAATCTCAGCCCGCAGTTGTTGATTCTAAGACGGACAAATCTTGCCAAGATCAGTTCCGCGGTATCAGTTTAGAAATATCTAAAAAATGGTGGGATATCTGGTTGAAGAACAAGAAAAACAACGAATTTTCCAAGTTGACCGAACAATCATTCGAAATACTATTAGCGAATGATGACATTGTTAAACCGGATTCAAAGTCTCGCTACGCCTACGCGGAACTTCTGTTCCAAACGGAAAAATTCGAAAAAGCAAGTGACGCCTACGAAGAAGTTGCTAACCACAAAGGAATCGATAAGACCTTGGCTCACGACGCTCTTTACGGAGCGCTGTACTCATTAGAAAAACAAATCGACAAAAAAGATGATGTGGTTTTGGTTGAACGTCAGAAAAGTTTAGGTCAAAGATACGTGAAAGAATTCGCTAACGGTGAACACGTTACCGAAATCCAGTACAAGCTTGGTTTCATTGCCTACAAGCAAAATGATTACGAC
>CAXSEH010000116.1:4325-9954 GCA_964236345.1 uncultured Bdellovibrionales bacterium | reverse complement strand
ATTTTCGGCTGAACTGGCGCTTACGGAAGACATCAAGCAATCTAAAGAATTAAAACTCGAATCGCAAGCTGATCTTGACCGTTATGATTTTGTTCAAAATCAAGTCAGCGAAAAAATTTCGAAGTACATTGCGAAAGATTCGAACTCGGCCAACGTACGCGAAATGCAAAAGATCGAAGAAGAGATCAATCGTAAACGTAAAGAGTACCACCGCCATGCTTTTTTACTCGAAGATTTAAATCGTAAGTACCGTTTGTCCGACGTAAGACCCCTGATTTCAAAAGCCGAGCGAACGCTCAAAGAAAAAAACCTTTTCTAGAATACTTAATCTGAAGATAGTTAAGTTAACCACACAATATTTTCTGAGCGGCTAGAAATGCGGATCTACTTGATTTTTTTACGTAATTTGGTTTCGATAAATTGTTCGCAGGGCGTTTTTCCATCGACCGATTTTGTTTCGATATCTGATCCTAACTCCAGAAATTTTTTAATCGTCAAAACAACCGAGTCAGGGTTTGGAGATTCATTAATACGTTCGTAAATTTGGGGTGCCATAGTTGTGAAAAATGTGTTCGAAAGGTACCCGCCTTCGTCGGCCCGCGGGTGCTTGGCGTTTATATCAACTCCCGAATGAATTAGAGTTGCAAGGACGTCAGCCGTTTCAGTGGCTTTCAATGCGAACCAATATTGCGAAGGCGTAAAAACGTGGCCGCTTTGTAGCCACATCTTAATCGCATTTTCTTTCCAAGTTTCCAATGGAAACTGCGCTAAATTTTCGGAATTGCCCCATGCGCATAATTGGTCAGGATCAGCGTATGGGCTTTTCATCTCGATGAATTTAGACTTCGCTGGGAGGTGAGCTCGATCCCAAAGCTCGATCCATTCTGGAAAAAATGAAACTTCATTCCGGTTCACTAGCGCCTGTAAAAATTGGTAAAGCGCAGCTTCCTTTTCTTCAATGGGTTGTGACATCGTTACGATAACTTCTAAGGTGCTTTTTAGTTCTTTCACCGAAATTGGAAAACGGGGGTTTGGGTTTCGTAACGGATTTCCGGACAGATAAATATTGGCGCCACTAGCTTCTTCGCTAGCCAATTGGCAAACGACGAAAGGAATAGTCAGATGTTTGAAGTTACCTAAAATTTTTCCATGTTAACGGCGTCGCCAGAATGAACGAAAGGAAGTAAAGCTTGCATCTCGGAACGCTGGCGATTGATGAGGTCATTTTGTCGATCCATGCTAAAACTTCGAGACACTTCTAAGCCGACAAGAAATAATATCAAGCCTGTCGCAAACCCTAAAAGGCTAGCCCAAAAAGTCTTCGCAATAAGGCCAAGGACCTCCGCGATCACAAGCAAAGAACCTAAGCCGATAATAACCGCGTAAGGAAGGGCATATGCGGCACCAACGCTGCCGGTTTGCGCGACCGATAAAAAAAGGAAAACGCAAAACGTCGTCGACGTAACCATCCATGATAGAAAAAACTTCGTACTTCGTTTAATAAGTTCCTCTATCGCATTTGAAAATACTTGCAGCACAAAAGCAAACCTAATCGCGGGCGGCATTCGGAGCCGTTACCTCATCGGTAGCTTCATACGTTACGGTTAACTTGGCTTCAGGGTTGAACCACCTTCATCGAATAAAACCAAGGAGCAAATATGAAAATGAAAAAAACATTTAAACCCGGAGCAAAAGTGAAGTGGAACTGGATGGGTCGCACCGTTAATGGTACGGTCGAAAAGATGTACGTCACCCGCGTTTCGAAATCTTTCCGAGGAACGGTCTTTACTCGGTTAGGTTCCGTACAAAAACCGGCTTACCTTGTGAAATCAGCCGCGGGTAACCTAGTTTTAAAATCGCAAACCGAATTAATCTAATCTTCATCGATACGGTGTTGCCGGGTCTTCATTCGTTGGGTAGTCTTTAGCGATGCCCTTACGTACGGTAACGACAACCCAATATATTACTCCATTGAAAGAAGGCGGTTCATTGCCGGCCATTATCGGGGCCGACGATGAAGGTCAGTACGTTTTAAAATTTCGTGGGGCGGGGCAAGGGCCGAAAGTTTTGATCGCGGAACTTGTGGCAGGCGAAATGGCTCGTACCTTAGGATTACCCGTACCGGAAATTGTTTTAGCCGAACTTGACGGCGATTTAGCCCGAACAGAACCTGATCCCGAAATTCAAAGTCTGATTCGTGCCAGCGCAGGTCTAAATTTAGCGTTAGATTATTTGCCGGGTTCGATGACCTATGATCCCTTAGCGTTAAAAGTTGACGAAGACTTAGCGTCGCGGATCGTGTGGTTTGACGCTTTTATTTCAAACGTAGATCGCACACCAAGAAACGTAAACATGCTGATATGGCACAAAAAACTTTGGCTGATCGACCATGGGGCTTCCCTTTATTTTCACTATTCTTGGCCTCAGGCAAATCCGGTAAGTCGATTTCCATTAATTAAAGACCATTCATTACTAAAAAAGGCGACTCGACTCCATGAGGTTCACCAAGATTTAATTTCGAAATTAGCCGATGCAGAAATAAATCGAATTGTTGAACTAATCCCAGAAGATTGGTTACTGACGGATTCTTCATTTAGTAGCCCTTCAGCCCATCGCGCGGCCTATTCGCAGTATTTTATAAAACGCCTAGCTTCGGCTCGAGAAACTTTTGTTCAGGAGGCGATGGATGGCATCACTCGTCATCTATGAATACACAATTATCCGCGTCGTCCCTCGGGTTGAACGTGGCGAATTTTTAAATGCCGGTATAATTATTTCATCGCAAGCTCAAAAATTTCTAAAAGCTAAAGTCGAACTCGACGAAAAGAAACTGGCCGCGCTAGATCCCACTGCGGATGTGGCGATGATACGTTCCATGCTTGAAACGATTCCGTTAATCTGTGACGGTCGCGCACAAGCGGGGCCCGTTGCGCAAATGTCCCTGCGTGAAAGATTTGATTGGTTGACCTCTCCGCGAAGTAGCAGTCTGCAAACTTCACCGGTCCACACCGGCCGTTGCACCTCGGCCGATGAAGCACTTGAAGACTTGATGAATAAAATGGTTCGAGCAATAAAAAGTTAAACCCTTCAGTAACTTGTTTTTAGCACGTTCTTTGCAATTGAATCTTAGCGTTATCGTAAATGCCTAGGAGGCCCATCAGAAAGGAATGAACGTGCAAAAAACTTCAAAAGAGGAAATGCAAAGTACCAATCTTTCTTATAACGAGGAAAAATACCCACCCGTAGAGATTACACGAGAATTCGATGCGCCCATAGAACGGCTTTGGCAAGCGTGGGCAAATCCGGATATGATGAAGCACTGGTGGGGACCCGAAGGATTTAGTTGCCCCGAGGCTCGCATGGATTTTCACACAGGCGGAAAATCTTTATTAGCCATGCAAAATCCGGAAGGCCATGTTCAATACAGCGGTGGAACTTACGAAGAAATAATTCCTCTCGAAAAAATAGTAACCACGGATCATTTTACCGATAAGCACGGCTTAGCCATGACCGCAAAAGAAGCGGGGATGCAGGGTGATTGGCCAGAAGAAAGCCGGATCACAATTCGGTTTAAAAACTTGGGGGTCAATGCCTCTTATATTCATATTTTTCACGAAGGAATTCCAAAAGTTGAACATGATAACTGCGTGGGTGGGTGGACAAGCTCGATCAACAAATTGCAAAAATTTGTGGAGCACAACTGATGAAAAAGTTAGATAGTTTGCTTTACAAAAGCACTTTCCTGAACGTGCAGGGTAAAACTTTGCACGTGATTGAATTTGGCAGTCAAAAACAGCGTAGCAAAGCGCAAAGAATTAAAAAACTAACTAATCTTCAACAAACTTCTTTAAATCATTCAATGTTCGGTCCCGCGAAGACGCGATAATGTCTAAGAACTCTTGAAGCGATTCAAGTGGTTCAGGACTTAGTTCGTAAAGACTTTCACGTCCTTCTTTTAGCTTCGAAACTAAACCTACATTTTCTAAAACCCTTAGATGTTTGGTGATTGCCTGGCGCGTGATTCTTTTCCCATCTGCTAGCGCCGAAATGGAATGCGATTTCCCGTCTATCAACTTCGAAACTAAGGTAAGGCGCGTAGGGTCACCAAGCGCGGCAAAAATGTGCGCCTGGGTTTCAATTTTATGAATGGCTGTGCTACTTTTTCTCGACAAGAAATTTCTCGATGTTTTGAAGTTGGGCTTCCCATCCTCCAGTATGCATCTTGAAGGCCTCAGCGCGTCGACTGGCAGTAATTTTGTTAAATCCCGATTCTTTGACCTTTAATAAAGTTGCGTGGCCTTGGTCCTCTAAAAAGAATTCAACTAAGGTTGGTTCTTCTTTGCTGTAATCGAAGGATTGATCCATCGGGAAAGGAATCCAAGCATAGCTGAAGTAAGTTTGCGGTTTTATTTCCTTAACGTGAAAAACCATGTTCATCTCAAAACCCTTCGATGTGTTTTTCGCCTTGGCGGTTTTCCCAGCCTCGAAATCAGTTTCGAAGTCAGCCTTAAACCACTGACCAAATTGTTTTGAGTCGGTTAACGCCTTCCACACCTTACCTACGGGAGCTTTGATTTCGATTTGTTTTTAAATTGAATTTTCTTGGTTTGCCATATGCAACCTTTTTGTTGCGTAATGTCTTAGGACGAGACTTGGCTTACCAGTTCAATCCTAATTTGAGCACTACGCCCTCTTGGCCCTCTTCGGTTTCGGCCGTATCTTGCTTTAAAACCCGGTAAGTTGGTTCGAAGAATAATTTTTTATTTTCAATTTTGTAGTCGAAGGCCAGTCCCGCGTTATAGCCGTAGCCTTCAATTGCGTCCACGTGCCCTTCTTTTTTGGGAGCCGAATAAATGCCTTCCGCCACCAACCACGTTTCAAGCCGATCCGTTTCGAATAAATGCAGGTGAGCACCAATGCTTAATTCGGGAATTGATATGGCTTCAATTTTTATTTCGTTCAATTCCGGAGTAGCGAAGGGTCGTTGTACGTAGCCGGCACCTAGCGACAGGATGTACCAACTTTTGATTTCGTAATTTAAAATAAGGTTCAAGGAAACGGCATCTTTCTTGCCATCAACAACCGTGATGGCATCGTCATGCGAACGTATTTCCATGTGTTCAATACCGGCCAAGAAATCGATCGACCAAGCATCCCCAAAATGACGAGCCACGCCTAGCAGGGCTCCGTAATTGACGTCCGAATATAAAGTGTTCGTCGTGGTTGAGGTTTTTAATTTACTATCGAGCTTGATAAGGGATCCGATCAGGGCCCCTGAAAAACCCCATTCACCCGAAGATTTATCGTGAACGGGTTCGGGAATTGGTAAAACGGGCGGTGGGGCCGACTGCGCCGCGGGCGTAACGGCTTCGGACGCCAAGACCGGTGCAGGCTTTAGATTAACGGTCATGCTGGCCTCGGTTTGGTCATCATGTACAATGGGTTCTTCTATTCGACTGACAACCTTTTGAGCGGCGCAATTTTTTAAATACTGGGTCAGTCGGTTTGCTCTTTGGGTGTATTTGAATTTGTTCGAAGCCTCGATCAAAATTTCGGTTCCTTCAGAATCGGTTAGGCTTGGCTGGGCTTTTATATTTAATGTCTGACCCCTCTTCAAATGGTATGGCGA
>CAXSEH010000116.1:0-4315 GCA_964236345.1 uncultured Bdellovibrionales bacterium | reverse complement strand
TTATTCCAACGTGCGATATCTTGCCAACGATCCGTCGTGCCGTACAGATCTCGACTAATCATGTACAGGGTTGGAGCCCGCCCATGAACGGTATAAATACTTTTATCATCCTTCGGCACGAATTGGCGCCCGTAAGAACAGTCGTTTTTTTCCGATTCCGCCGCCTGCGCGGTGATTACTAATACAGAAAAGCCCACGATAAGGAATGATAAGAAAAATTTTTTCATAGGGTTATTTTATAACCAGAAATCTTACGGACGCAAGCGGCGCTTACTTAATGCTCTTGCGCATCAGCATGATCGATTTTTGGTAGGCGGCTTTGATAATTTCACTTCCGCGATTCATGGAAAAAGGATGCGCGGATGGAAGGCCTTTAAGTTCTACCTGTACGTAATTATCTAATCGCTTCTTTACGGATTGATCTTCACGCGCGTAGCCTTCAAGAAAATGACTTAAGATAAGTTCATCTTCACTAATGCCGTGGATACCTCTTTTATCTTTGATTCCACCATCCCAATAAAGGCGGTGATCAATTCGAACGGGATGAAACATCAAAGGGACTGCGCTTGATGCGCGAACCACGCGGGCCAAATTTCCGGCGGTAAAAACTTTCGTCGAACGAGTCGCAATTTCAAATACCGGAATGCGAAGGGGTTTTTCTAATTCGCGAAAATCGGTACCGATTTCTTTTTCAAGCAACTCTTGCAGTTTTCGACCGCGCAAAAAACCTAACCCCGGGGTGGGATCCCAAAATTCTTTGCGTGAAACTCCGCTGATTAATTTTTCGATTTCGGCTATGGTAAGGCCACGTGCGGCGGCGGCGCCAACGATGGCGCCCGCACTGGTGCCGGCATAACTTGCGGGCTTTAATCCGATCTCATTCAAGGCTTTTAAAAATCCTACGTGTGCATAAAATCCGAAAAATCCGGAAGACAAAGCTAAGGTAAATGGGCGTTCGGTAAATTGCTGCAATTTCATAAATGAGTATTTAAAAACTTTATTCCTAGATCAATCGACTCTTGACTGAACACGTACACCGCAAGGTGACCCATGTACGAAACGGTATGGGTTTGCACGGAAATTTTTTTAGACTCAAGCGCCTTTCGCATTTTTTCCATTTGCTCGTGTTCAACGACGTGATCCCATTCTCCATGATATAGAAAAACGGGAGGCGATCGATCTTCAACGTGATTCACCGGAGATGCCAATTTCCAAACTTCCGGTTTGTCAGCTAAAGCCGAACCGATAAATTTAAAAACCAGGGGCGAGTTTGGCCACGCCGTTAAATCTGCTGGAGTACCTCCAGAAACGATTGCCTTCAAACCCATTTTCGGATCAAGCCCCGCAAGCAAAATTAAATTAGCACCTGCGGAATAGCCCCAAGCTGCCATTTTTTCGGGGTTAACTTCAAATTCGCCCGAATTTTGCTTCAGCCACTTAATTGCATCGCGAACATCTTCAACCGATTTTGGATAACGGCTATCCGGCGCTAATCGGTAATCGATTCTAAATACAACGAAACCTGATTTTGCCAGATCTTTACAAATACCTTTCATGTCGCCCGCTTTATTTGTCCAACCGCCGCCATGTACAACCAAAACCGCGGCTTTGGGTCCGGATTTTTCGGGAATGTAAATGTCGCCCAAGATTGGTTTTCCATCCGCGGTTTTGTAAACGATATCTTCCCTTATTTTGTATTCATAACTTTTTTGTAATGATGAACAGCCCGTTATCAAACCACCGCACAAAATAGGAGCCATAAAAAAATACTTCTTATTTGTCATAAGCCACAAAATACCAGGATTTTCTTGTCCTAGATAGCGCTAAGCCAGGTTGACGCGAATGGGGCCGCTTCGTATGCTGGAAGACAATGCTAACAACAATAAATAACTTTAAAATAGAAGATACTTTTTCACTTGCGACCAAAGAAGATTTGATCCAATCGTTTCGCCGGCAAGATCAAAAAAAACTGCTGCTTCCGAATAACCTGACATTTCCGATGGGGATTCGTTCTTACTTTGCTTGGAAAGAATCTTCGGGCGTTTACACGTATTTAATTTTTAAAAGACCTAATTGGGATCTACCCCGCGGAATTACTTTTAAAAGAGTCGGCCAAGGCGACGCGCCAACGGGCGGGTTGTGCGGATGGTGTCATTCGTATGGCGGCTCTGATGAAATTGGAATGCTGTCGGTCGCTATGTCTTCGACCGTCAGTTGCTCGTATATATTATGTCATGATCTTCGATGTGTTGAAAAAATTGAAGAGGCTGCGGCGCGGGCCGGAAAAGATCCTGAAAAAATAATCCATCAACTTTATGAACGAATGGATTTGTTTTTTCAGAATCTAAGCGGCTATAACCCGAATTAGATAAGGTTTGGACCATCCGCCGGTTTAGCGTGCGTACTAAATAAAGGCATAAAATGATTACGGTAAGCGTAAATTAAAAAGATTTCTAGCGCGGTAAAAACGAGTCCGGGCACAATTCCGTTTCCGTGATCTAAAAAGGTGTGAAAAGCTAAAATATTCACCAGGATGGGTGCAAGGAATGCAAGACCCAGCGGAGTCATACGACCCGAAAGGACTAAGAGACCGCCGATAACCTGAAACATTCCCACCAGCGCCATCCAGTTCGTTGGGCCCATGACCGTCATGAATTGGGCGACCAGCGATCCTGCTACCATCGGGGGCTGCGGCATGAACGGATGCAGTATATTAAGACCGAAAACCACGAAGGCCAATCCTAATAGAACTCGACAAATAATGGTGGCAATTTTCATATCATTCCTTTTCTAGTTAAAGTTACTTATTTAAGCGTAGCCACAAATTATATGAGGTTCAAGACCATTTATTCCTCGACAACATACTACTTAGTATCTTAATCTTTTTTCAAAGAAGGAGTCTTCATGAAAAACTATCTTGCTATTTTTACCGGTTCGCCTACGAGTCCATCCGCCAAAAAGTGGGACGCCTTAGATGAAGCGTCTCGTAAAAAGGTCGAGGCCGACGGAATGCAAGCTTGGCAGGCTTGGATGCAAAAAAACGCTCCCGTTATCGTTCAAATGGGATCGCCATTAGGGAAAACGAAACGAATTGATATTGAAGGAATTCAAGATATTAAAAATCAAATGTCCGCATACTGCGTCGTAAAAGCCGACTCGCATGATGGCGCTGCTAAATTATTTTTAAAGCACCCGCACTTTGCAATATTCCCGGGGGATGGTGTTGAAGTGATGGAATGCTTACCGATTCCGGGAATGTAGTTGGGAAAGAGCATGGACCAAGAATCACGTATCAACGATGTATCCGACACTTCTTTTTGGGTTGCTCAGTATCGCGCCGTCGAAACCGACCGGCCCGACGCCCTTTTTCGTGATCCACTAGCGAAAGATCTGGTAGGCCCGCGTGGCAAGAAAATTTCGGACTCGATGGCAAACATAGGCCGCTACACCGAATGGGCCGTGGTCTCACGCACCGTCATCATTGATCGATTTATCGAAAAATTAATTTCGGAAGGGGTCGACGCGGTTGTAAATTTAGGCGCGGGATTAGATACCCGGCCTTACCGGATGAACTTACCGCAAAATTTAGAATGGATTGAAGCTGATTACCCGAACATCATTGAGCATAAAGAAGCCATCCTTAAAGCTCATCACCCGAAATGTCGTTTGACTCGAATCAAAGTTGATCTTGCTGACCCTAAGGAACGTGAAAATTTTTTTAGCCAGGTCGTGCCAGCGGCCAAAAAAGTTTTGATTCTAACTGAAGGTGTCCTTCCTTACTTAACCTCTGATCAAGTCACAGAGCTTTCGAATGATTTACTAAAGCAAAGCCGATTTAAATATTGGATCGCCGAATATTTTCATTCCAAAGTTTATAAGTATTTGCAAACCACCGTACGAGATTTAAAAATGAAAAATGCGCCATTTCAATTCTATCCGCCTCAGTGGAAACCCTTTTTTGATCAATTGGGGTGGGCCGAAAAAGAAACGCGTTATGTGGGCGAAATCGCCGCAGAATTTAAGCGAAAACCTCCAATGCCCTGGTTCGCAAAATTCATTGCGCCTTTTTTGTCGAAAGAATCTAAAGAACAAATGGGTCGGTTAACGGGGTATATGATATTTATTCGAAAAACCGAGTCATGAACCAAACCTGGGGACTGGTTGGCTTAGGGTGGCTTGGTAAAAGACTTCAAAGCCAACTACAACTCGCAGGGATTTCCACTTGGGGCACTCGCACGGATAGCTTTCGATTTGAAAAAGACGCTTTTCCCGGTGAACCCTGCGATATTCTTTTATTGAATACTCCGCCGCTGAC
>CAXSEH010000115.1:0-9978 GCA_964236345.1 uncultured Bdellovibrionales bacterium | reverse complement strand
AAAGTTTTTATTATCCGCGCTTCCGTACCAACCGCAAAAAATATTATTCAAAGATGTGCGGGGTAATATTCCCACCCGAATCGAAAAGATGTTAGCCGACGAAGAAGTAGACGGTTTAATTTTAGCAAAAGCTGCCTTGGATCGCCTATTGGCCATACGGCACGATGATTTCGTAACCTTGCAATCCCGGCTGCGTGAAGCCCTTGCGCAACTTGAGTTCATGGTGTTGCCCTTATCGGAAAATCCAAATGCGGCCGCCCAGGGCGCCTTAGCGATCGAAATAAAAAAAAGCCGCACGGATTTGATAGACTTGGTCGCGCAGATTAACGACGTCGGTACTTTCGAATGCGTTCAAGACGAGCGCGAAACGCTGTCAGGATACGGCGGCGGCTGCCACCAGAAAATCGGTATTTCGGTTTTAAAAAGACCGTACGGAAAAATCCGTTTTCTAAAAGGGCTGACCGACCATGATGAAACATTAGATGGACAGGAAATTATTTACGACCCGTCGTTTTCGGTTCCCAAATTGAGCTCCAAAAAATTCAACGTTTCGTCCGTGCCTTCACTGTTCGAACGTAAATCGATTGAACTTTTACCGGCTACCGACGCTAATGCTTTTTTTGTTAGTCGGGTTTCAGCTTACTGGCCCGTGAAAGGCATTGTTTGGACCGCGGGTAACCAAACTTGGAAGAAGCTGGCGCTGCAAAACGTATGGGTTAACGGTTCGGCCGAATCTTTAGGTGAGCAAGAGGATCCGCGCATTGAAATTTTGGCCGGGACCCAACCGCTTAGATGGGTCAAATTAACGCACGAGGCGGCTGCGGAAGCCTCTTCTATGTCAAACTTGGCCACCTACCGATTAGAACTGAAATTAGACTTGCCAGCTGAAGCCCTTCAGGCCGAAAATTTTTTCTGGATGAGCGCTTACCAGTTTGACATCATAACCGCAAAATATCCGCAGCTGTTAAGAAAAACGCATTGTTGCGGCGTCGGTCAAACTTATCAAGGCCTTGTGTCACGTCTGGCGCCACTTGGAAAAAAGCCTTATTTATTTTTAAGCGAATCGCATTGGAGAAAGCATGAGTGATACATCTACTGAATTATTTCAAAGAGCACTTAAGGTAGCCCCTGGGGGAGTCCATTCTCCCGTGCGCTCTTTCAAAGGGATGGATCGTTCTCCGATTTTTTTTGAACGTGCCGAGGGCCCGCATTTATTTGACGTTGATGGAAAAAAATATATCGATTACTGCCAAAGTTTTGGTCCGTTGATTTTAGGCCACCGAGACCCTGAGGTTCAAGAAGTCGTCATCGATATGGTTCACAAGGCCTGGTCATTCGGCGCCTGCGAACCGTACTCGCTTGAACTTGGGGAATGGCTGCAACGGGAACTACCGTGGATGCAAAAACTTCGCTTTGTATCGTCGGGTACCGAGGCGGTCATGAGTGCTTTGCGGGTTGCTCGAGGCGCGACCGGTCGAGACAAAATATTAAAATTCGATGGTTGTTATCATGGGCACGTGGATTCTTTATTGGTCAAATCCGGAAGCGGTCTTGCCGGAGAAGCGGAACCATCAAGTGCGGGGATATCGAAAGCGGTTGCCCATACTACCGTCATCGCCGAACTTGATCACGACGAAGATTTTTTACGCGTCTTCGGCGAAAACGTTAAAGATTTGGCCGCAGTCATTATCGAGCCGTTACCGGCCAACTACGGTTTACTTCCGCAACGAATTGAATTTTTAAAACTCATCGCCGATACGTGCAAAAAAAATAACGTGCTGCTTATCTTTGACGAAGTGATCTCGGGATTTAGGGTTGCCCTCGGTGGAATGGTCGAATTGACCGGTATTATCCCTGACCTTGTTTGCTACGGAAAAATTTTGGGCGGAGGCTTTCCCGTGGGCTGCTATGCCGGCCGTAAAGATTTGATGGATCACGTAGCTCCATTGGGATCAGTTTACCAAGCGGGCACCTTAAGCGCAAATCCCATTGGCATGCGCGCCGGGCTTGCTAGTTTGAAAAAAATTAAACGCATCAACGCCTGGAAGTCTCTAGAAGAAAAGACCCAGCTTCTTAAAAGAAGTGTCGAACCTGCTTTAGCACAACACGAATTGCAAATGGCAACCTTTGGATCTTTATTCTGGATTCATGAGAAAACTTCCGAGACAATTAGAACAAATAAAAAAATTCCATCGAACCAATCGGTTGGATTTAAGAAGCTATTTTTGAAATCGCTAACAAATGGTTTGTACCTAGCCCCGAATGCGTACGAAGTGGGGTTCATGTCGATGGCTCACACCGATGAGGTGATTTTACAAACGGCGCAAATTATGAAAACTGCGTTGAATGAAAAGTAGCCGCGTACGCACCCTACTAAGTTCGATCTGGCTTATTTTTACTTTATCACTAGTAACGTGGTGGTTTATCTTTGCACTCAGAAATCTTAATTTGGAAGACATAACAGAATCATCAAAGCACTACAAAATGCTTTTTTATGAAGGATCAACCCTTTTACTTTCGATATTTCTAGGAGGCATCGTTCTAATCGGATTAAGTTACCGCGATGATCGACGCCACCAAAAGCTAAAGATGTTCTTTTCAAACTTCACGCACGAAATCAAAACTTCGATTACGCGACTCCGGTTACAGGCCGATATCTTAATGGAACAAGACACCTTAAAAAATAATAAAATATTACAAAGGCTTCTAACGGATGTTGCTAAGCTTGATCTTCAATTAGAAAATTCTTTACTGTTATCTCACGTTTCCGAATCAACCTTCCTATTCGAAAAAATTAATCTGACAGAGATTATCGGCTCGATTCAAAATGAATTCGAAGACTTAAAAATTCAAATCAATGGTGATGCTACTTTGCACACCGACTCAAGGGCCTTTAAAAGCGTGATCAGAAATTTACTAGAAAATTCTAGGCGACATGGCCAAGCAACTGAAGTCAAAATTGACGTTGTTGCGCAAGATGATCGGGTGCAAATTGTGGTACAGGACAACGGCAGCGGAAATAGTCGCGCCGGGTCTGTTCTAGGTAGTGAAGTATTGTCAACCTCGGCTAATCAAGGCAGCGGAATTGGCCTTTTTCTTTCGATGCAACTGATTTCGAAAATGAATGGGAATATATCTTTTGATACCGATCAAAAAGGCCAAGGATTTCAGGCTATCCTTTATCTAAAAGGGCAAGTTTTATGAAAAAAATCCTTTTAGTCGAAGACGACTTTTCGTTGGGACAAACGTTACACGAGCGCCTTGGTCAAGATTACGATTTGTCTTGGGTACAAAATGCCGAGCTCGCGATCGCAAAATTAAAAACCATCAAGGATTTTAGCCTGATCGTTTTAGACGTCGGCCTACCCGGCATGAGTGGATTTGAATTAGCGAAGCAAATAAGACCGTTATCAAAAGCCCCCTTTCTTTTTTTGACGGCGCAGGCCGATGCTGAAAATCGATTGATGGGGTACCAGCTTGGCGCTGAAGAATTTATACCCAAACCATTTCATCTGAAAGAATTACTGATTCGAATTGATCATGTTTTAAGACTGCACGCGCCCCTTGAGCTATTTAAATCCGGAAATATTGAAATTCATTTCGACGACCTCTACATCATCAACGAACGTAAAGATAAGATTGCATTGTCTTCTTCCGAAATGCAGGTCCTTGAAATGCTGATTAAGCAAAGTCCAAAAGTAGTCGATCGTGACGATATCATGAACGAAGTATGGGGGCTAGAGAGTCAACTCAGTCATCGCAGCATCGATAACATCATCGTTAAAATCCGCAGCGCACTGTCTAGTGAGGGTGCTAATATAAAAACAATCCGGGGCCGTGGATATCAATGGCTTAACGAAAAAGGCGAATGACATGAACAATTTATTTAGAAAATCATTAGAAGGTAAAAAACAAACCGTACCGCCCATTTGGTTCATGCGGCAAGCCGGACGTTACCACAAACATTATCAGAAATTACGGGCCCAACATAGCTTTGAACAACTTTGTCGCCAACCCGAGCTGGCGGCGCAAGTGGCCTTAGGTCCAATTCAGGATTTCGATTACGACGTCTCTATTTTATTTAGCGACATTCTCTTTCCACTAGATGGGTTGGGTTTACAGCTTTCATACTCTGATGCCGGTCCGAAATTAGAAAAATCTCTGAAAGAAGGATTTACGATTACGCAAGCCGCGGTTAACGACGTGGTTGAACATTCTTTAGAAGGGTTAAAGTTTCAGGCCGAGGCTTTAAAATTAACCCGCGAAGTTTTGCCAGCCAATAAAAGTTTAATCGGATTCGTTGGAGGTTTGTGGACGTTATTTGTTTACGCCTGTGAAGGCGGCCATGCGGGGTCGATGACATTTCCTAAAGACCATTTTTTTAAAGATCGGATTTTTGTAGACGCATTAACTCAGGTCATTCGCGGAAATATCGAAATGCAACTAAAGGCGGGGGCCGAAGTCGTCATGATTTTTGATACCGCCGCCGGTGAGGTCTCGCACCAGTTTTTTCAAGAACACCTGGCGCCCACCTTGATCAAATGGGCCCACGAATTTCCGCACCGTTTAGGTTACTATTCGAAAGGAACTCAGAAAAGTTTCTTTAGTGACAAGTTCATCGCAGCGCCCTGGGCGGGACGAGGCGTTGATCACCGTTGGGATTTACCCGCTTTGCTTAAGGAAAAAAATAAAAAAGCCGCTTACGGTTTTCTGCAAGGAAACTTCGACCAAGCCTTGTTGTTTCAAGAAACTTCCAGATTTGAAAAAAGCTTGCGAACATATTTGCAACCCTATCTTGAATTAACCGAAGATCAACGGGCCGGCTGGGTCTGCGGCCTTGGCCACGGGGTTCTTCCTAAAACTCCAGAAAATCACGTTCACCGTTTTATCGAGATTGTCCGTAAGGAGTTTTCGTGAACCCTAAATTTTCCGATTTGCTTAAAAAGTATGATGTCCCGGTGCCGCGGTATACAAGTTACCCAACCGTTCCTGCTTGGAATCAAACGCCGGGTAAAGAAGAATGGTTCGCGGATATTCGAAAAACCTTACAGCCCGAAGGCAGCAGTTGGGCCATGTACTTGCATATTCCTTTTTGCGAAACTTTATGTACATTTTGCGGATGTAACACCATCATCACAAAAGACCATAAAAAAGAATTTGAATACGTCGACTTGTTAATTAAAGAGCTAGATATTTATTTAGCGCAAATACCCCAATTAAAAGAGCGGCCAATGCGGCACATTCACTTAGGGGGCGGAACACCGACTTTTTTACGGCCCGAACAACTGCACCGCTTATTAAGCCATATTTTTAAATCGGTGAATTGCGCGAAAGAAGATTTTGAAGCCTCCATCGAAGTTGATCCACGACGCACAACTTACGAACAACTTAAGGTACTTCGTGAGTTAGGCTTTAATCGCGTGAGCTTAGGGGTTCAGGACTTCAACGAAAAAGTTCAATCTTTAATCAATCGAGTCCAACCGTTCGAAGTGACAAAGAAGATTTCCGACGATGCGCGCAGTCTTGGGTTCGAATCCGTTAACTTCGATTTGATCTACGGCCTACCTGCCCAAAACCTCGAAATGATGGAAGTAACGTTAGATAAAACGATTCAACTAAGACCGGATCGCATTGCATTCTATTCTTTCGCTTTGGTGCCTTGGATTAAACCCGCCCAAAGATTATTTTCGGATGAGGATTTGCCTCAGGCAGAAAAAAAACGTGAGCTGTATGAATTCGCGCGTAAGAAATTTTTAGAGGCTGGCTATCTAGATGTGGGCATGGACCATTTTGCATTAAAGACCGATCGTTTATTGAAGGCGCGCGACAATGGCCAATTGCACCGAAACTTTATGGGCTACACCGACAAAAAAACGGATTTGCTATTAGGCCTTGGCGTCAGCAGCATATCTGAATCAAGGCGCATGTTTCACCAAAACGAAAAGTTACTTCCAAAGTATCAGGCCGAAGTTTTGCAAAATTCCATCCCGACCCATCGCGGACATATCTTAACCGAAAAGGATGCCGAGCAGCGTGAAAAGATATTACAGTTGATGACGCAGTATCGGTTAGACCTAAAAGACCATGACGAGTATTTAATGATCAAGGAAGCCGCGCAGGACCTAATTCGCGAAAATTTAATATCGCTTACCGAAAACGAGTTAGTCGTGTTGCAAGAAGGCCACCCTTTTCTACGAAATATATGCGCGTTGTTTGACGAGCACCTTCCGCAGAATAAAAATCAAAAGCTATTCTCGAAATCGATATGAAGAATATCGTGATTGTGGGCGCCGGATTTTCTGGACTTAGCTTGGCTTATTATCTGAATCAAAAAGGTCACTCCGTATCGGTGATCGATAAAAATAAAATGCCCGGCGGAATGATTCAAAGCCTTCAAAGCGGGTATGGCGTTTCGGAAACGGCCGCGAATGGGTTTTTGAATACGGCGCAGGTTGAAACGTTTCTAAAAGAAATAGGAGCGAACTACGTTCCCTCTTCGCGAGATTCGAAAAAAAGATTTATTTACCGCGACGGACTTCGACGCTGGCCTTTGAATTTTTTAGAGACACTGAAATTCCTGATTAACGGAACGAAGTTCCTTTTGAAATCAAAAGAAGACAAATTAGCTGGACCCGAAGAAAGCGTTGAAGCGTGGTCTGGCCGGCATTTTGGTTCGGCGGCGACAAATTATTTGGTAGCACCGGCCCTTCAAGGTATTTATGCGGGCGACATAGCGCGCTTAAGTGCCGAATTAATATTAAATCCTATTTTGAATAGAAAAAAAGTTAAGAAATTAAGTTCTAGCTCTTTGCTATCTCATCAAAACGGAATGGGCGCGTTGATGAAAGAGCTTGAAAAATATCTCATTCGTCAAGGCGTGCAATTTGTTTACGGGAAGTCTTGGTCATCAGATATCAAGTCTGATGTTTTGGTCATCGCGACTTCGGCTCCGGAAGCCGCAACCATTTTGCAAAAGATTGATGATCCAATGGCCCGTGAAAACGCCGGGATTCTTAAGAAAATCATCACCGAGCCCCTTATTTCCGTGACGCAGTTTTTCCCAAAAACCCCGCCTAAGGGGAAAGGTTTCGGCGTGTTATTCCCCCGTGATCAGGATTTGCGGCCATTAGGCGTGTTGATGAACGACATCATCTTTGACCGACATAACGAAATGCATTCTGAGACTTGGATTCTGGGCGGTGCATTGGATCCTGAAGTTTTGCAACTTGAAGACCCTGATATACTTAAAATTATTCAGCAAACGCGCCAAAAAGTTCTGTCCGATCAGCAACTGCCGGTTGAGTCACGCATCACGCGGTGGCCAAACGCTTTACCCCATTATACGACCGAGCACCAAAAACTAATTCGGTCACTGAAGCCGATGTCGAACGTCATTCTTCACGGAAATTATTTGGGAGTTATTGGTTTAAGTCGTATCTTAGAAAATAGTAAGTTTATCGGTGAAAATCTAACCAAAGGAATTTCTTGAGTCGCATCGGAGTCATACTTAACAACATTGGCAGTCCTGAAAGTGCAGAGCCCGAGGCCGTGGGCACGTACCTAAAAGAATTTTTGATGGATAAAGAGATTTTAACAATTCCCTTTTTATTCCGCTATATGTTGGTTCACTGGGTGATCGTGCCTCGACGTAAATTTTCTTCCGCGTTGAAGTATAAAAAAATCTGGGGAAAAACCCAATCGCCCCTCATTGAAATTTCTGAAGGTTTCGAGGCGAAAGTGAAAACCGAGTTGGGGTCGCAATACGAAGTTCAATTAGGAATGGTTAACGGACAGCCTTCTTTAAAAACGGCGCTATCGAATTTGAAACTTGCGGGGGTTCAAAAAATCATTTTCGCTCCGATGTATCCCCAGTATGCGAAGGCTACAACTTACGCATCGACACAAAAAATAAAAGGCCTTATGAAAAACTATTTCGACCAGGCCGTGCCACTTTCGGTGTTAGCTCCGTTTTATGAAAATTCTGATTTTATTTCGCTTTCCGCAAAAAAATTAAGGTCTGATTGGGATTCAAAAAAATGGCAGCATATTCTGTTTTCGTTTCATGGACTTCCCGAATCGCAGATTAAAAAAGTGCAGGGTTGCTTAACTACCGCTGATTGCTGCGAACGGGTCGAAGCGTGCGCGCTAAATTGTTACCGAGCCCAATCTGTTCAAACCGCGCGATTAATCGCCGCGGCGGCCAACTTGACGAAAGTCCAGTACACGATCTGCTTTCAGTCTCGTTTAGGGCCGGCGAAATGGATTGGCCCCGCTAGCGTCGACGTCGTGAAAGAGCTTGGCCTTAAGGGAGTCAAAAGGCTTTTGGTTCAAACCCCGTCTTTCGTGGCGGACTGTCTTGAAACACTGGAAGAAATCTCTATTGAACTGGAAGATGAATTCAAAAAGCATGGGGGCGAAAACTTGAAACTGGTACCGTGCCTGAATCAAGATGCGGACTGGGCGGCAAGCTTTGGACTTGTGCGTAAGCATCTAAAATCCGAAAACAAACAGAGTGAAATTTTATAAAACCCTAGCTTTATTTGCGCTCTTGATAACTTCGTGCCAAACACCACCCGTGGTTCCTGACTCCACGATGCCTATTCCAAAATCCGAAATGATTTCTGTTGGTTTCGTGGGTGATGTAATCATTCACGAACGATTGCGAAAACGCGAAGACAAAACTCACGAAGGCTACCAAGCCATTTGGTCAGAAATTCAAAAGTTTTTAAATAAGCCAAGTCTTACATATGCGAATTTAGAAGGGCCGGTCGCGCCCGAGTTTGGCGGGGTTTCCGGCTTTCCGAAATTTAATTTTCCTGAAAAAATTATTCCGGCCTTAAAAAATTCTGGATTTGACGTTGTTTCGACCGCAAACAACCACGCGCTAGATCGCGGATCAAAGGGAATTCGTAAAACAATCGACAACCTAAAAAAATACAAACTAGGCCACGCCGGTACCGCGACTTCCGAAAAGGCCCTTGTCAAAAAAGAAGAGTTTTGGTGGCACCTCACACGCATCCAGAAAAAGTATATCGCGTGGATCTCATGCACCGAAATGACCAATGGTTTAAAAGATAAAGAAAGCCAAGTTCTGTATTGTTTCAAAGACGTCGAAAAATTAAAAGGTCTCATCGGGCGGTTAAAGAAAAGTGAATACGTTGCTGCCATCATTTTACTTCCGCATTGGGGAGAAGAAGAAAAATTTGAAATTGAAGGTTACCGAAGCGAATGGGCCCACACGATGCTAAATCTTGGGGCGTCCGCGATAGTAGGGTCTCATCCTCACGTCGTGCAAAAAATTGAATCCTTCGTGACCGAAGACCAACGCCAAACTTTTATCGCCTATTCACTTGGAAATTTTGTCAGCAACCAACCAAAGACGCCTACTAAAACATCCATGTTATTTTTTCTTAAATTTCGTTTCACTGAAGGGGATTCGACATACGTCGTTGAAGATGCCAAGTACATTCCGCTCTGGATGAAACGAACTCAGGAAATCGATGGGACTTCGAAATATCGGTTAAGCGCGGTTTTAGATTTTGCAAAGGTCCCGAAAGAAGCCGTCGCAATTTGGACGGCCGAGTTAGAAGAAGGGCGCCGCTTAAAAGACGCCCTTGAAATCGAAGAATTCTTTAAGAAATAGATCTAGAAAAGCAATACTGCGGCAACGCTTGATCGCGTTTCGGTCCATTTTACATCTGCCAAGTTTTTGAAATCGTACTTTGTGTATTCAATTCGAGTTTCAACTTCGGGACTAACCTTGTAATGGTAGCTTGCACCGATGGCGCTAACGGATTTCAAACTTGCGGCAGTCGGATCGTCTTTAATTTCCTCGTAACGCACGCCAAATAAATGTGATTCTTGTACTTTTACGCTAGCTAAAGCCAGTAAGCCCGTGCCGGCCTTTTCCGTATCGGAAGTATCCGTTGTCGTTAACGTATTCTTGTTATCATCTAAGACTTGGTTGTATTCCAAATC